>CBDUVZ010000047.1:0-21161 GCA_965370805.1 uncultured bacterium
GGTGACAAACATAAACCCTTCCTTCCTCCTGTGATTGAACACCCAATTATACAACACAACGCCCCCGACTACAAGCCCGACTTCCATCCCCGCAATCCCGCCCTTGACATCCGGCCGTTCCCGGGCCACAATCAACGCATGAGGAACGCATCAATGTTCGGCCTGTTGCCCGCAGCACTCCTCATCCTCGCCCTCACTGCACCCCTGTCCGCGCAAATCACCTTCCAACGCACCTATGGCGGCACGGAACACGACCGAGGCCACTCGGTGGCGCAGACCGCGGACGGCGGCTACATCATCACCGGCTGCACCTATTCCTTCGGCGCCGGCGACTGCGACGTCTGGCTCATCAAGACCGACGCGTCCGGCGACACCATCTGGACCCGGACCTTCGGCGGTACGGACTGGGACTGGGGCGAGTCGGTCGAGCAGACCACAGATGGCGGGTACGTCATCGTCGGCTTCTCTAATTCCTATGGCATCGGCGAATGCGACGCCTGGCTCATCAAGACGGGCGCCAATGGTGACACCATCTGGACCCGGACCTTCGGCGGAGGGAACTACGACTGCGGCTACTCGGTAGCGCAGACCGCAGACAGCGGGTACATCATCGCCGGCGAAACCTGGTCCTTTGGGGCCGGCTACTGTGACGTCTACCTGGTGAAGACAGACGCATCCGGCGACACGATGTGGACCCGGGTCTACGGCGGCGCGGACGCTGACTGGGGCTGGTCGGTAACGCAGACCGCAGACGACGGATATGTCATCGTCGGCTACACCTGTTCCTTCGGCGCCGGCCTCTACGACGCCTGGCTCATCAAGACCGACGTATCGGGAGACACCACGTGGACCTGTACCTACGGCGGCAGTAACGGAGACCTGTGCTACTCGGTAGCGCAGACCGCAGACGGCGGCTATGTCATCGCCGGCTACACTGACTCCTTCGGCGCCGGCGGCGGTGACGTCTATCTCATCAAGACCGACGCGAACGGGAACGTCGCGATCGCGGAACCGAAGCCGCCCGTTGCCTTCGAGCCTGTCGGAGCCACAATCGCCCGCGCTGTGCTCAATCTGCAATCTGAAATCTGCAATCAGCAATCTAAAATCCTCCTGTTGAATTCCGTCGGAAGGAAAGTCATGGTCCTGCAACCGGGCGAGAACGACGTCCGGCACCTAGCTCCGGGCGTCTACTTCCTCAGAGGAAGGGGTTCAAGGGTTCAAGGGTCCGAGGGTCCAAGCCGGAAGGTCATTCTCACCCGCTGACGGCAGAGGACGGAAGGGTCCAAGGGGTCAAGGGTCCGAGGGTCCAAGGGATTGTGGATTGCAGATTGGTGATTGCAGATTGGAGGAAGGAAGATTGCCGCGCTCCGCTCGCAATGACAACTCCTCTCTTGGTGTACTTGGTGCTCTTGGCGTTTATCCTCTCCGCTCCGGCTCTCAGTCTTGGCGCACTTGGCGGCCTTGGCGGTTAGTTCTCTGACTTTGTGCTCTTCGTGTCTTCGTGGTAAGACTCCTCTCCGCTCCGGTTCTCAGTCCTGGCGGTTGGTGTCTGCCGCATCTTGACATTGCGGCTGATTGGTTCTAGCATCCTGCAGCCCGCGACAAGCCAAGGAGTATTGTATGTATTCGCATCTGGAACGTGTTCAGGCGGAATTGAAGAAACGGAACGAGCAGGCGCTGAAGGGCGGCGGCGACGCCCGGATTGAGAAGCAGCATGCCGCCCGGAAGTTGACCGCGCGCGAGCGGCTGGACCTGCTGCTCGATAAGGGCAGCTTTGTCGAGATGGACCGGCTGCGGGTCCACAACTGCACCGACTTCGGTATGGACAAGAAGCGGTTCCCGGGCGACGCGGTTGTGACCGGCCACGGCCTGGTTCACGGCCGGCCGGTTGCGGTCTTTTCCCAGGATTTCACCGTGTTCGGCGGTACGCTTTCCCGCGTCTTCGCCCAGAAGATCTGTAAGGTAATGGACCTGGCGCTGCGGAGCGGGATGCCGGTTATCGGGCTGAACGATTCGGGCGGGGCGCGGATTCAGGAAGGGGTTGACAGCCTCGGCGGGTATGCCGATATCTTCCTGCGCAACACGCTGGCGTCCGGGGTGGTGCCGCAGATTTCCTGCATCCTCGGCCCGTGCGCCGGCGGCGCGGTCTACTCCCCGGCCCTGACCGATTTCATCCTGATGTCCGAGCATACCAGCTACATGTTCATCACCGGGCCGGAGGTAATCCACGCGGTCTCGCGCGAGGAGGTGACCAAAGAGAAGCTGGGCGGCGCGGATACGCACAATTCGGTTTCCGGCGTGGCCCATTTCAAAGGGCTCGACGACCGCGACGTGCTCGAAGTATGCCGCAAGCTGCTGACCTATCTGCCCCAGAGCAACCGCGAGCCCCCGGCCCGCGAGGACTCGCGCGACCTTGCGGACCGGGACGCCGAAGGCATCGGCGACGTAATCCCGGCCGACATCCGCAAGACCTACGACATGACGGCAATCATCCGCAAGACCGTTGACGCCGGTTCGTTCTTCGAGGTCCAGAAGTTCTGGGCGAAGAATATCGTCATCGGGTTCGCCCGGATGGACGGCGAGGTCATCGGCATCGTCGCGAACCAACCCGCGCACATGGCCGGGTGCCTGGACATCAACGCGTCGGTCAAAGCGGGCCGGTTCGTCCGGTTCCTCGACGCGTTCAATATCCCGATTGTCACGTTCGTCGACGTCCCCGGCTTCCTGCCCGGGACGCAGCAGGAGTACGGCGGCATCATCCGCCACGGGGCCAAGCTGCTCTATGCGTACTGCGAAGCGACCGTGCCCAAGATTACGCTGATCACCCGGCGCGGGTACGGCGGAGCCTACGACGTGATGTCCTCCAAGCACATCCGCGGGGACTTCAACTTCGCGTACCCGACCGCGGAGATTGCGGTGATGGGCTCCGAGGGCGCGGTGCGGATTCTCCACCGGAAGCGGATTGCCGAAGCCGACAACCCGGACGAAACCCGGAAAGAACTGGTTACGGAGTACGAGGACAAGTTCGGGAACCCGTTCAAAGCCGCGGAGCTCGGGTTCATCGACGAAGTAATCCGGTTCGAGGATACCCGGCGCAGGATTATCGACTCGCTCCGGGTGCTGAAGCACAAGCAGGCCTCGAACCCGCGTAAGAAGCACGGCAATATCCCGCTCTAGGCCATGGCTGACGCGCAGCAGCGACTACAGGAATTCATCACCCGGTGGGAGCAGGACGTGCTCGCCCCGGCGCTTGAGAAAGCGGCCGAGCGGCGCAAGGAGTTCGCGACCGTGTCCGGGATTCCGGTCAGGCGCGTCTACACCCCGGCGGACCGGCCCGGGCCGGAGCAGGAAGCCGGACTCGACCTGCCCGGGGTCTGGCCGTTCACGCGCGGGGTGCAGCCGACGATGTACCGCTCCCGGTTCTGGACCATGCGCCAGTATGCGGGTTTCGGCTCGGCCGAGGAAACCAACCAGCGCTACCGCTATCTGCTCGACCAGGGCCAGACCGGACTGTCGGTCGCGTTCGACCTGCCCACCCAGATGGGCTACGACTCGGACCACACGATGGCAAGAGGCGAAGTCGGCAAAGTCGGAGTGGCGATCTCGTCCCTTCACGACATGGAGACGCTCTTCAAGGATATCCCGCTCGGCAAGGTCTCCACTTCGATGACAATCAACTCGACCGCGGCAATCCTGCTTGCGATGTACTGCGTGGTCGCCGAGAGTCGGGGCGTCGAAATCGACACCCTGCGCGGCACGATTCAGAACGACATCCTCAAGGAGTACGTCGCCCGCGGCACTTACATCTTCCCGCCTCGCCCCTCGCTGCGCCTGACGACCGACGTCATCGCCTGGTGCGCGCAGCACGTTCCGAAGTGGAACACGGTCAGCGTTTCCGGGTATCACATCCGCGAAGCGGGCGCGACCGCGGTCCAGGAAGTGGCATTCACTATCGCCGACGGACTCGAATACATCAAAGCCGCGCTCGCCGCCGGGCTCGAAATCGACAAGTTCGCGCCAAGGCTTTCGTTCTTCTTCGCCGCGCATTCGGATATCCTCGAGGAAACGGCCAAGTTCCGGGCCGCGCGCCGGCTCTGGGCCAGGCTTCTGCGCGAGCGGTGGAACGCATCGGACAAGTCCTGCCGGCTCCGGTTCCACACCCAGACCGGCGGTGTCACCCTGACCGCGCAGCAGCCGGATAACAACGTGGTGCGGGTTGCATACCAGGCCCTGGCCGCGGCCCTGGGCGGAACCCAGAGCCTGCACACCAATTCCCGGGACGAAGCCCTTTCCCTGCCGACTCAGGAGTCGGTCACAATTGCGCTCCGCACCCAGCAGATACTGGCCCACGAATCCGGCATCGCGGACACGGTCGACCCCCTGGCCGGGTCGTACGCAATCGAAGCCCTGACCGACGAGATCGAGAACCGGTCAAAGGAACTGATTGAGAAGATCGAGGCCATGGGCGGCGCAACCGCGGCAATCGAACGCGGGTTCATGCAGAACGAGATTGCGGACAGCGCGTACCGGTATCAGCAGGAAATCGAGAAAGGCGAGCGGGTCATCGTCGGTGTGAACAAGTACACGGCGACCGAGGAACGGAAGCAGAACCTGCTCAAGGTTGACCCGGAGTACGGCCGGCGCCGGGTCGCGGAACTCGCCGAACTGCGCGCGGCCCGCGACAACGGCAAAGTCGAATCCACGCTCAAGACCCTGCAGCAAACAGCCAGAGGCAGCGGCAATCTCATGCCGCCGGTGCTCGGTGCGGTGCGGGCCAGAGCCACGGTCGGCGAGATATCCGACGCCCTCCGCGCCGAGTTCGGACAGTACCGCCCCCCGGCAGGCTGAACCACGGAATTGAATCGCCAGGCCGCGGAATCCAACCGCCGAACTGCAGAATTCAACCGCCAAGGCCGCCAAGACCGCCAAGTGAATACAAGAGAGCCGAACCCCGAACTTGACCGTCTGGCTCACGCGGTCATCGGTGCGGCCATCGAGGTGCATCGGGTTCTGGGTTCCGGGTTCCTGGAATCGGTCTACGAACAGGCAATGGCCGTAGAACTCGGAATCCGCGGTATCCCCTTTGAACGCCAGAAGCTCATCGGAGTCAACTACAAGAACACGCAAGTCGACGAAGGGAAAATCGACATGCTCGTGGGCGGCGCTCTGGTCGTCGAGTTGAAGGCGACCGACAAGCTGACGCCGCTTCACAGTGCTCAGGTAATCTCGTATCTGAAGGCGACCGGACAACCCTTGGGACTGCTGATCAACTTCAAGGTCAGGCAACTCAGGGAGGGAGTGAAGAGAATCGTTCTGTCATGCCCCCCCCTCCCTTGGCGTACTTCGCTGCTCTCCTGGCCATCTTGGCGGCCTTGGCGCTCTTGGCGGTTATCCTGCTCTTCCTTGTGTCCTTGGCGGTTATCCGCCCGGCTGTTCTGCATCCAGACTGAGAGGTAATCAATGACTACGAAGATAGACCATATCGCTATCGCGGTGCCGGACATCGACGAAGCAGCCAGGTTCTACACCGAGCAGCTCGGGCTCAAGATGACCGGCAAGGAAGCGGTCCCGGACAACAAGGTCGTCGTCGGCTTCATCCCGGTCGGCGAGACCCGGATTGAACTCGTCCAGCCGGACTCGCCCGACTCATCGGTTGCGAAGTTCATCGAGAAACGCGGACCCGGACTGCAGCACATCTGCTTTCAAGTGGACGACATCGCGGCCGAACTGACCCGGCTCAAAGCCGCGGGTGTCAGGCTGATCAATGAGACCCCGGTCCCCGGTGCCCACGGAACCAGGGTCGGCTTCGTCCATCCCAAAGCCACCGGCGGCGTGCTGGTGGAACTCAGCCAGCCGCCTGACTCCGACCAGTCGAAGCCGCCCGAATAGAAACCGGGGCAGGAACGAGCCTGCCCCGGCAATCGACTTTCCTGTTGGTGCTATTTCATAACGACAAGCGGCGCAGTCGCCACTCGGCCGTCATCGGCCCGCAGCACCAGCAGATACGTTCCGTTCACTACGTCGGCCCGATAGCTCACGGACTGGCCGGACTTGAACACCATCCGGCCCGGCCCGGTCGCCATCCTGCCTGAAGCGTCATAGAGTGCCGCGGTTCCGGCGAACGGAGCCACGAAACTCACGCTGCCACCGGACGGGTTGGGCTCGACTCTCATTGCCGGCCTGGGGCCGAAATGCGACTGCTCTTCGATGCCCGGCGGCCCGGCTATCTTGACGAAGTACATGTCGTCATCCGTGCCGGACTCCGCGCTTATGCCGGCAACGACATAGTTGCTATCCAACGTCCGGATAACGTCGTAGCCGTTGTCGATTGAGGAAGTGCCGAAGTCGGTCGTCCACTCTTCAGTCCCGGCGTCGTCAACCTTCATCACGAACGCCTGCTGTTCCTTAGACCCGGACAGAATGAACCCGCCGTCCCAGGCCCGGCAGATACCTTCGGCGCGGCAGCCGCCGCCGTGGTATGTCAGGGTCCAGTCCTCAACGCCCTGGCTCGTCACGTGGCTCAGCATTGCCGCGTGCCCGTGCCCGGCAATCATGAACCCTGAGGCCCCGAGCTCGATGACCGACTTGCCGAGCGTAGTCACGCCGGTGACTTTCACTTTGGTCTCCCATGACTTGCTGCCGCCGGCGGTGAACTTGCCGACGTAGCAGGCGCTTCCGGTTGCATGCTCGCCGACCACAACCCAGCCGCCGTCGCGCGTGCCCAGGATGTCATAACCGTATTTGCAGGAGTCCAGCAGCATGGAACTGATGATGCTGCCGTCGCTCGAACTCAGCCGGTGAACGAACGAACAACGACGTCCGGCCGGGAAAGTATCCCCGGTCGTGACGACGTTCCCGTTGTTCAGCAGGCCCACGACGCGATACGAAACACCCTGGCCCGGGTGAGCGGCGTCCCAGGTCAGATTTCCGTCCTTGTCAAAGCGGGCGATGTAGTTCCGGCCACTGCCGCCCGCGGGCCGGCCGCTGCCGACCGCGATGACGCCGCTGTCCGGCATCAACACCATACCGCTGAACCCGCCGGCCACGACGCTGTCGCCGAAAAGACGCAGCCAGGCCAGCGAGCCGTCCTGCTCGACCCGGGCCAGTGCCGCGCGCCAGGGTCCGGTGGATTGGTCGCCGCACAGGAAAAACCCGCTGTCCGGGGTCTGCACTACCTTCCAGGCGACGTCGTCCAGGTCGCCGCCGTACCAGTGCTCCCAGATAACCGACTGGCCATGGACGGCGCTCCCCGCCATCACCAACAGCACGACCAGCACGGCAATCAGTCCAGTACCTTGACGTATCATTCTGTCTCCCTTCGTGTTTGCTCGGAACAGGCAGAATATACAATGTCGGGTCGTCCGGTCAAGTCAGCCGGAGCCGGACCGACGAGAACGTTGACCGCATCAGGACTCCACCTATACTCAGCTTGTGCAACTGGACCTGACCTACGGTGATACCAGCCAGCGGGTGTCAATCCCGGACCGGAACCTGCTGGGCATCCTGCAACCCAGTGACGTTGAGCCGACCCAGAACACCATGGCAGAACTGGACAAGACGGCCGAAGCCGCGGCTCAGTTCCTGGAAGGTTCCCATCGGATTCTCGTGCTGGTCAACGACTACACCCGGCCCACACCGAACAGCCTGATTCTCACCCGACTCGAACCCGCAATTAAAGATAAGGACGTCAGGTTCGTAATCTGTCTCGGCACTCACCGGGTCCCGACCGACAGCGAGTTCCGCACCATACTCGGGTCCGGGTTCTACGAACGGCACAAGGACCGAATTACCTGTCACGACAGCCGCGACAAATCCGGGCTGTTCTTCCAGGGAAAGACGAGCTTCGGCACCGGGGTCTGGTTCAGCCGGCAACTGCTCCGGCCCGACCGCATCATCGCCGTCAACTCGGTCGAGCCCCACTACTTCGCCGGATTCACCGGTGGCCGCAAGACCTTCCTGCCCGGAATCGCCGGCCACGACACCATCTGCCACAATCACAATATGGCCATCCGCCCGGGCTCGACCACCTTCTCGCTCAAAGGCAACCCGGTGCATGAGGACATGGCCGAAGCGGCCCGGATGGTAACCTGCCCGGTTTTCTCCATCCAGGTCGTGCTCGACCGCAACAAACGGCCGTACTCGCTGTATCACGGCGACCTGGTCGAGAGCTTTGCAGCCGCAGCCCGGGACTGCCGCAGCGTCTATGCGGTGCCGGTGAAGAAGAAGGCAGACATCGTGCTCAGCGTCCTGCGTCCGCCGTACGACATCAATTTCTACCAGTCCCAGCGGGCGGTTGAGTTCGCCCGGCCGGCGCTCGGCTCCCCGGGCGTCCAGATAACCGTCTCCGCATGCCGCAACGGCGTCGGCAACGATGACTTCATCCGGGTGTTTGGCGGGTGCTCGAAACCGTCACAAGTGCTGGAATACGCCGAAGGGAAGCGCCGCCTCGGCTGGCACAAATCGGCCCGTCTCGCCCAGATAATGGAGACAGCCGACCTCTACACGGTAATGGGTGTCGACGATACGGCAGTCCGGCAGGCATTCATGCACCCGTTCCAGTCAATCCAGGAAGCGCTCGACGCGGCCATTGAGAACATCGGGCCTGACGCAAGAGTCTACGTCATCCCGGACGCCGGCGCGGTCGTGCCGGTAGTCGAAACCTGACCCGGCTCCGCACGCCGGTCAGGACTTCATCTCAGCCAGCTTCTCCTTCAGCACCGGCACTACTTTGTGCAGGTCATCGACGATGCCGTAGTGCGCGACTGCGAAGATCGGCGCGTGCGGGTCCTTGTTCACCGCGATAATCGTATCCGCGCCTTTCATCCCGGCCACGTGCTGGAAAGCCCCGGATATCCCGAGCGCGATGTAGAGCCTCGGCTTCACCGTCTTGCCCGACGACCCGACCTGACGTTCTTTCTCAAGCCAGCCCGCGTCGACCACGGGTCGCGACCCGGCCAGCACGCCGCCGATGGCATCGGCAAACTCCTGGATCGGCGGGAGGTTCGTGTCCTCCTTCAGGCCCCGGCCGATGCCGACAATGATATCCGCCTTGGTGATATCGATGCCGGTAGTCGGCACTTCCTCCAAGGTGATGAACTTCGTCATCAGCCCGAACCCGACGTCACCCGGATCCCAGTTGACAATCTCGCCGCCGACCGCCGATACCTCATCGGGCTTGAACGTTGACTGACGGACCATCAGAACCGCCGGCACGGTCTTGACCAGCCGGTCCGCGCACAGCTTACCGCCGTACATCCCCCGGCTGACGACCAGTCCCTCATCGGTTTTCTTGAATCCCGTTGCATCGGACACGATGCCCACGCCGAGTTCCACCGCCAGGCTCGGAGCCAGATCGGTCCCGAACGCCGAATGCGCAATCATCACCGCGTCCGGCTTACGCTCCCGGACCAGCTTGACCAGTACCCGCTGATACGCCTCGTAGTTGAATTCCTTCAATGCCGGACTGTCGGCGTGGATGACCCGCTGAGCCTGGGCGCTGAGTTGCTGCGCCATGCTGCCATTACCCTCACCGAAGAGTACCACTTCAAGCTCGCCGCCCGATTCCGATGCAAGGTTGCGCCCGGCAGCCAGCATCTCGAACGTAACGTCCCTCAGCAGACCCTGGCGGTGTTCTGCCAGCACCATTACGTTGCTCATGCCAGCCCCTTTTCCTTCAGTATCTCGGCCGCCCGGGTCGCCTTCTCGTTCACGTTGCCCTCAATCATCTCGGCAGCCGACTCCACTTCCGGCACGTACAGCTTGACCAGCCCGGTCAACGAACCGGCCTCGCCCAGGTCACCGGGCTCCAGTTCGAGTGCTTCCGGGTCCAAGTCCTCCAGGGACTTGGACCGCGCCCGTTTGAAGCCCAGCATCGAGGCATAGCGTGGAGTCTTGCCGCCGGTCTGGATCGACACGATGCACGGTCCGGTGATTTCCTTCACCTCCAGGAATCCGCCCTCAAGTTCCCGCCGCACCTCGATCTTGCCGTCCTGGACTTCGAGCTGAACCACGTAGGCGGCGTGAGGCCAGCCCAGGAACTGGGCCAGCGCCGGTCCCACCTGGGAATCCTCAACGTCCTGCGCGATGCACCCGGTGAACACCAGGTCAAACTCGTTCTTCTTGAAGTAGGCCGCCAGGACCCGGGCCAGACAGACGGCATCGCTGCCCGCAAGCCCGGAGTCGTCGATCCGCACTGCCGAAGCCGCACCTTTGGCAAGACCCATCCGCAGTACCTCCTCGGACTCACCGGGTCCGACCGACACCAACGTCACCTCGGCGTCGTGTCTCTCTTTGAGCAGCAGCGCTTCCTCAAGCGCGTAGTTGTCCGCTTCGTTGATAGTAAACACCAGCCGGTCCCGGATGATATCCTTGCCGGTGTCGTCTACCTTTACTTCCGCTTCGGCGGTATCCGGAACGCGCCGGATACAGACTGCAATCTTCATATCGCCTCCTCAGGAACTCCACGTGGAAAGCACGCCGGGCCCGGCCATCGGAACCGGCACAACTGACTGGATATCACTGTGCATAATCGGAACAGGACAGTGAGGATACCGCAAAACCGTTCCCCGTCAACCTCCCGCCCCGACTGCACTCGGCACCTGTCGGAGCTACTCCTCCACCGGGCGGAATCTTGGAATCTGTGATTTCAGAACCGGCCGCTTGTACAACCCGATGCCGACCACCAGCCCCCGGTTCCGGACGATGACAAAGCCGTTCTCGACGTCGGCGTCGGCCTCGACTTCCAGTTGCTCGCCGTTGATGAGACTGCGCGCCTGTGCTTCGTCAAGGTCGATGCAGTTGCGGGTTGCGTGCCTGCCGAGCATCTGCATTGCCCAGGTAGTCGGCTTGATCGAATGCGGAAACACCCGGCACAACCTCATCCCCTGCCGCATCGGCCTGACCGCATCGAACTTCATCACCTCACGGGTTGCGACAAAGACGGTCTCCTGTGCGAGCCGGAAATCCAGACCGGCAAACGCTTCTTTCGGTATCCCGAACCGGTCACACAGCTCCCTGACCTGCCTCAGCATTGTCGGACTCCCGGGTCCGGCTTGGCAATCAACGCAAGGAAGAAAGCCTCGGACTTGTTATCCTGAGGCAGAATCCTGCGGCAGTGTCGGACCTGCTCGTCGAACCGCCCGCCGTTCCATTCATCGAGCGCCGGGCGCATCTTGAACCCGTCGAGTTCGACCGGCCGCAGCTCGGCTTCAGGGAATCTCTTCAACAGGTACGCCACCACCTGCTCGTTCTCTTCGGGCGCAATCGTGCAGGTTGAGTAGGCCATCAGCCCGCCCGGCTTCAACGCCCGGTACCCGGCGACGATCAAGCCCTTCTGCAGACTGCTGAACATCTCAATCGCCTTGACCGACCAGTGCTCCAGCGCCCGTGCCGACCTGCCGATCGTCCCTTCGCAGGAACAGGGCGCATCGACCAGCACCCGGTCGAACGAACCCGCTACCGCCCGGCCAAGCCTGATACCATCCATCCGGCACACAGCGACATTCAGACACCCGGCCCGATCCACATTGCCGATCAGGCTGCGAATCCGGTCGCGGGAGTAATCGTTTGCCACAAGCAAGCCGGTGTTGTCCATCATCGCGGACATCTGGGTGGCCTTGGAGCCGGGCGCGGCAGCCAGGTCCAGTACGCGCTCTCCGGGCTGCGGGCCGAGCACGAGCGGAGGAATCATCGACGCCGCGTCCTGTACGTAAATCAGGCCCAGGAAATGGACGAGCTTCTTCCCGAGCTTGTCGCCGTCCCGCACCCGGAAGGCAAGGTCCCACCACGGCAGCGGCTCAGGACCGACACCCGAAAGCCACTCAAGTGCCCGCTCCCTGGTAGCCTTCAGGCTGTTTACCCTCACGGTCCTGCCGGCCGGTGGCGCCGACAGCGCATCCAGGAACCGGTCGAAATCGGGGATGAACCCCGAGTAGCGCTGAATGAAGTCGGCGGGGAACTCGCGGCCGTTCGGAGCAGGGCTCATATACGCCCGGACAGCGTGGCACGCCCGGCCGGCGACCGGGAGGACTTCGCCTGGTAGTGTTTCTCAAGTCGGCGGAGAGCATCCAGTTTCTCCCGGCGCCCGAGTTTCGCTTCCTTGATACTCTTCTCAAGGATGGAAGTGGCCCGGTCGTATTCCGTCCGGTTGACCGGATACGGATAGCCGTCCTTTCCGCCGAGCGCAAACGAATACGTGGCCGGGTCCCTGAAACTGGGTTTCGCACCGTACGCCACATCGGCAATCAGTGCCAGCGCCCTGACTGTCTTCGGCCCGATCCCGGGCACGAGCAGCAGGTCGGCGAAATCCACGGGGGGCTTCTCGTAGGTCCGCACCAGCACCTTCTGCAGATACCGCTCCGAAATATCAGCCGGGAAGACCGGGTGGTGCTCGGGCAGGGACAAGCTCCTTATCCTGGCCAACTCCTTGACGACCGCATCCGGCTTGCCGCCGGCAACCTCGGCCACTATCGACCGGGAATCGCCTGCTTCCTGAGCGACCATATTCAGCGGCTGCACGGCATGGTCGCACGCTATCGCTTCGTGCGGTTCAACCACAAAGTCGTTGAGTCCTTCGGAGAGCCAGTGGTATCGCCGCGCCCAGCCGGTATCGGTATTCATTCCCTGCTGGACGACCGCCCACTGTCCGTCCAGCGTTCCGATGAACACGTGGTGATACACCTGGAACCCGTCCTGCAGCGCAGCCGAATCCACTTTCGCGCTCATCCGGCTGGCCCTGACCAGCAGTTCGCCATCGAGGCCGAACCGGTCGGAGAACTCCCTGATTTCCGTCGGGGTCTTGCGCGAAGCCCCACCCTTGCCTCCGCACACGTACACTCCCAGGTCGTCCTCCATCCCTTTCACCGCTTCCTTCAGCGCGCCGCACACAGTGGTCGTAACGCCGGACGAATGCCAGTCAAACCCGACTACACAGCCCAGACTCTGGAACCAGACCGGGTCGCTCATCCGCCTGAGCAGTTCCCTCGCCCCGTACTCGGCGACAACCACTTCGGCAATCGCCCGGGTCAGCTTCACCATTCGACCGAAGAGCCAACGAGGTGCCCGGCCGTAGTGCAGCGGCAGATTGGCAACGCCACTTCTCACTCGTCATTCTAGAACCAGGACCGGGACGGTCAAGCCGGGTCAGCGGACGATCCGGCGACTGCGATTGACTGCCGGCTGCCGGTCAATATACTCGGTCACAGATGACTGACGGCGTTCAAGGCCGCATCCTCGTCCGGTCCGGCAGGCATGGCACCGCCGTCCATTCGGTCTATGCAGATTCCACCGCGGCCGATTGCCTGATACCCCCCGCCCCAGCCGGCAGGAACTGACCCCGGATGCCAAGCGCTACGCTCAGACGCCGGCTCAGAGCGACAGCTTCCGGTTGCCTGTATCTGCTTCCTGCCCTGCTCGTGCTGGCTGCATTCCGCATCGTCCCGATACTCCTGTCCGTGCGGGTGAGCCTCTACGACTGGGGCATGGCCGGTCCAGTCGCATTCAAAGGACTCGGCAATTACATCGACGTCCTCGGCGACCCGGTATTCTGGAAGTCGCTGCTCAACACCGGCTGGTACATGATCTTCACAGTGCCGACACAACTCGGACTGTCACTGTTCGTGGCCGTTCTGCTCAACCAGAAGATCAAAGCGCTCGGCGCCTATCGCACCATTTACTACCTGCCGGTCGTGACTTCGATTGTGGCGGTTTCGATTGTCTGGAAGTGGATTCTGCATCCGGACCGCGGCCTGCTGAACTACATGCTGTCCTGGGTCGGCGCCGACGGACTGAGATGGCTGCAGGACCCGCGCGGCCTGTTCCAACTGGTACTCGGCCCGCTGGGCGACAACCTTCCCTATGTGCTGCGAGGACCGTCGATAGCAATGGTGTCACTCATCATCATGGGCATCTGGAAAGGACTCGGCTACAACATCGTCATCTTCCTTGCCGGGCTCCAGAATATCCCGAAGACCTACTACGAAGCCGCCCGCATCGACGGTGCCGGCCGGTTCCGAATCTTCCGGAATATCACCTGGCCGCTCATATCGCCGACCACCTACTACGTCCTGATAATGAGCTCAATCGTTGCATTCGAGACCTTTGCCCAGGTGTGGATCATGACCGGCCCGCCGGCGGGAGGTCCACTGTCCACCACCAAAGTCGTGATGTACTACTTCTACGAGAACTCCTTCGAGCTCTGGCGCCTTGGCTACGGAGCCTCCATCGCCTTCTTCGCTTTCCTCATTATTCTCGCGCTCACCCTGATTCAGCGCTTCGTGCTGGAACGAAGAGTCCACTATGGCTAGAACGCGACTCAACAAGTTCCCGGTTCACCTGCTGCTCATCATCGGCGGAATCGTGATGATCCTCCCGTTCTTCTGGATGGTCTCCACGTCGCTCAAGACCCCGCTCGAAGCACTGCGCTTCCCGCCCACCTGGCTGCCGTCGGTGCCGCAGTTCGACAACTACGCCGAAGTATTCCGGCAGATACCGCTCTGGCGCTACATGGGCAATACGGTACTTGTCACCTTCGCCAGCCTGATGGGTGTTCTCTTCACCGGCGTGCTCGCGGCATACGCTTTCGCCCGCATCAGGTTCCCGGGGCGGGAGATCATCTTCATGCTTTTCCTCGCCCTGATGATGATTCCGCTGCCCGTCTACCTGGTTCCATCCTACATGATCCTGTTCAAGCTCGGCTGGATCGACACCTACCTGGCGATGATTGTCCCGTGGACCGTGAACATCTTCGGGATATTCCTTCTCCGCCAGCACTTCCGCCAGCTGCCCGAAGACCTCTTCGACGCGGCCCGGATCGACGGATGCTCGCGGTTCGCCGCGCTCTTCCGGATTGTCCTGCCGCTGTCAAAGCCGCCGCTCGTCACTATCACCGTATTCAATGTCATCGGCTCGTGGAACTCATTCTTCTGGCCCCTGATCGTCACCCACAGCGACAGCATCCGACCGCTGCAGGTCGGTCTTGCATACTTCTCAAGGGAACAGAGCACCAACTACACCCTGCTGATGTCCGCGACCACCATGGCCATCCTCCCGCTGATCGCCCTGTTCTTCATCGCTCAGAAACACATCATCCAATCCCAGGCCCGGACCGGACTCAAGGAATAGCCGGCTCTCCCCCCGCCTGATGAGCGGAGTTGGCGTTTGACATACCCCATCACTCGGCTAGCATCAGTTGTGCATCCAAACGGAGGTTCCATGAAACTGATCATCGTCGCCATCCTGGCCCTCGCCGCGCTCTCATTCGCCAACCCGCCCTGGTCCGACAACGTCCTGGCTGCGGACGTCGCCGACTCGATCAATGAAGGTGAATCGTGCCTTGCAATGGACGGCGACTACGTCTACTGCATCTGCAACGTCAACGAACGCGGCCGGGTCGCGGTCATTCCCTACGGCCGCTCCACCGACGGCGGCCAGACCTGGACCACCACCTGGTGGAAGGATGAATCGGTCGGTATCTCCTGGCACACTGACCCGGTCCTGCTCTGCGACGATTCCGGCTACGTCCACATGTTCATCTAGTTCTCGGCGACGGTTATCCGTCACTACCTGTCCACTGACCACGGCGTAACCTGGTGCGACTCGGTAGATGTCAGCGCCTGGGGAAGCGTCGACAAGCCATGGGGCTGCTGCTACGGCAATGAGTTGTACCTCTGCTGGCAGGACCTCGGCACCGGGACGTCGGGTATCTGGTTCGCCAAATCGACCGACCGCGGCCGCTCCTGGTCACGGGAACGCATCGACTATCGAACCGGCATCTGTGTCAGTCCGTCCGGCATCCTCTACATCGTTCTGCGCTACTGGAGCGGCGGCTCGCTGCACGTATGGAAGTCAACCGACGGCGGCGCTACCTGGCCGCAGAAAGTGACACTGGACGCGCAGTGCTCGTATACCGCCGGCTACGGCGGGCTGAACTGGACCGCGCTCACCCGCCTCAACGACTCGGTTGCCGGCGGACAGTGCAAAGGCTGGGTGACCGCCGACCCGCTCGGCGGACTGCACATCATCTGGTACCACACGCCATCCTGGCCGACGTCCGCGTCAAGCTGGTGGTCGGTGCGATACCAGTACTCGGACGACTACGGCGCCACCATCCGCCCGAGCATCCGCCTGTCCGACACGACCTTCCGCAGCCCGGTCAGTTTCATGGGTGAGTATCACATCATCCTGGCGGACTCAAACGTCGTACGCTGTGTCTGGACTGACGGCCGCGAAGGCGACCTCGACCTCTGGTTCGCCCAGGCCGACCTGAGCGCAATCGGCGTTGAAGAGAACCCGTTCCGTGTCTACCGGATGCCCGAAGTGTCCCTCAGTATCCCCACCGTGTTCCATGGGACGCGGCTCCCGGTCGAATTCAGCTTGCGGCACAGCGCCGACGCCCGGCTGGAAATCCTCGATGCCCTGGGACGGAGACTCAGGTCAATCGCGCTCGGCCCCAGGCAGCCCGGCCGTCACCGCGTCTCGGTCTCCGGTCTCCCTCGGTCCCGGACTCTGTTCGTCAGGCTGGTGGCGGGCGAGACAGTGACCCGCCGGTGCACGATCGTGCGCTGACAGAAGCAGCCACTCCTGCGAAAGCAGAAGTGGCTGCAGATTCACCACCGGAATTGCGCCCGGGTCGCGGCGTCCGTAGGGTTATGTCAAACGAGCAGGTTCTCCAATCGCATGATTGACCAGACCGGCGGCGCAGCCGGACAGTCCCGATCGGTCAGGCCTGCCGGCGGGTCGGACGCAGGCAGGTTCTTGTACGGAATCGGCGGAATCTCCGGGAACGGCAACTGCAGGCCGTTCGGACTCGCGCCCTCGGAAAACCCGAGGACTTTGCCCCTCCGGTCCCGGACGAAATTGCCGACGTAGAAACCGCGGTGCTGCCCCTGCTGGTCGTAGATTGTCCGGCCCACCAGGAAGCCGCGAGGCTTGCCCTGGTAGTCATAGAAAACCGTCTCACATAGCCGGTACACGGATTTCCCGCTCCGGCCATAGAGAGCTACGTCATCATACATTCTGGCCTCCTGAGTCGTTTAGTAGTGACCCCGAAGCCCACCCCGAGGACGACATGTGAACCACCCGATTGTACGAGTGCTTGACTACTGCGCGATGCAACCAACTAATTATCGCTGACAATCCCACCGCTGTCAATACCTTACGGCCGGCTTCCGGGGTCTGGACGGTCCGGCTCGCGTCGGTCGGAAAGACAGCGAACGGGGCGCCCGCCAGGACGCCCCGTAATCCATGCCCCGTCCGGGGCGCTATTCCATCAGCAGCACTTTGGCGACCGATTCCTGACCAGGCGTCTTGACTTTCAGGAAGTAGATTCCATGGGCAAGACCCTTCGGCTGCCAGAAGTACCTGCCGGCACCTGATTCGGTATCGAACGCCACCCGATCGACCACCCGGCCGGCCGCGTCAAAGGCCGACAGCTCGACCCGGCCCGGGAGCCGGCTGAAGTAGTGCACGAACGTCCCGCGGCTGAACGGGTTCGGGCTCAGGAAGAACGGCCGCTCCACGGTAGCGATGCGGGGCAGCTCGCCTTCGGTGATGCCGAGAAGGTTGGCATCGTACCAGGACTGGGCGCTGTCCACCGCCGCGTTCCATGCACCTTCGCTCGTCGCGCCGACAACGGCGAACGCGACCCGCTGCTGCTCGCCGACCGCAAGGTCGAACGGACCCGCGGAAGCGACTATCGACCAGTCATACGGCCGGTTGGACTGCGCCATCCCGATGCCGCCATTGAGCATCCGCAGCTTCTGGTCGTCGGTGACGCAGGAGTCGGGATAGATGTAGATATCGTGGTCGATTGCGGCCAGGTTGGCGTGGGTGGTCGGGTGCAGCAGTACCAGTCCCGCAGTCGGGTTCGCGCTCGACTGATGCTGCATCCTGACCGCCCGCCGGCTCGTATTCGAGGACACTTCGTTCAGCCTGGCGTCCGGCTCGACGTCGAAGTCGCCGGCCATGCCGACGTACAGGTCGTTGATGTCGCTTCCGCCGCCGTTCTCGAAGTCGAACGTCACAATCGCCCAGTCGTCGTACGCGCCGCCGTCCGCATTCATGTACCAGTTCTGCACGACTTCGAGTCCCTTCGCGGAACTGTGGCCGCCGTCGTCCATCGTATTCCGCCAGTGCTCGTCCGCCGGGGCGGCCGGCAGCACCAGACGGAAGCTGTCGGTCATCTGCCAGTCGTGGTGGGTCCCGGAAGACGCCGGCTGGTCGTAGAAGTGGTCAACCAGGTAGCTGGCGGAGTTGCCGGCCATGACTGAGCCGAAGAACAACGTGTTCGACCCGGTCTTGGGTACGATGAACCCGGTGCCGAGGTCTGACGGCGGCTCGTCGTAGCCGATTGAGCCGATGCCGCAGACCGACAGCGAGACCGTGCCGGTGTCAATCGTAATCACGTACTGCGCCGGCATCGGCGGGTCGCCGACCTGGAGCGTAAACACATGGGTCCAGTCATAATCCCGGTTGTCGGCATGCAGGTGCAGCGTGCAGGGCACGGTCGTCCCGCCCGGAATCGCGGCGTCCGCGGTCGCGGTGAACCGGTCCGCGTCGTTGGTCACGGTCGAGCCGGCCGGCACCGTCCCGAAGCTGGAGTTCGGGTCGCTGATAACAAACAGGGCGTTCCCGGACGCGAGCAATCCGGTCAGGTTCTCAGCCTCGGCGTTGCCGGTGTTGCGAACCGTCACGATGATATCCGCGGTCTCGCCCGGATCGAACCGGCTATTGCCGTTCCCGCCCGAGTCATCGACGCGGTTCGACAGGTAGACCATGTTCGGCTGCGGTGTGCCGCCGCCGCCGGCCATCGTCGTGCCCTCATGCGGCAGAATCGGCGTGTGGGCCGCGCCGCCGACCGAGTGCCGCACATGACCTTCAGTGACCGTAATCAGCACTTCACCATTCGTCCCGGCGTTCACCGCCAGCACCGCGTTGCCGCCGGCGTCGGTCCTCTCCGACACGTAGAAATCGGTATCCTTCCAGGCGCAGACCAGCGCGCCCTCGACCGGGTTACTGCCGACCCGGACCGTCACATTCAGGTCGTACGGTCCGGTCGGAATCGAATCCGGATAGGTGACGGTCGGATGCTGGGGCATCCCGCCGCTCCACACCGGCATCGACGGATCGCCCAGAGTCAGGTACATGTAAATGTTCCAGTATTCCGGGCTGGACGGCCAGTACTTGGCAAGGTAGGCATCCATGTAGCCCATCACACCCGACACGTCAAACACCGGCCCGAGGTAGTCGCGCACCCCGGTGCCGGTAATCGTCCACGTATCCGCGGTCGCCCGCACCACGGTCGAGCACTGGCCGTGGTTGGGGTAGGTGAAGGAATTCTGGGTCGCCGCCAGCGCCGACACTGCACCGCCCGGGTACTTCCGCATCCATTTCTCGGAATGGCAGGTCCCGGTAGCGATATCTCCGGAACGACAGGCGAAGTGGTAAGTGACCGGGGTCAGGTCGCCGTTGCTGAGCGCATCGACGTTCGAGTTGCTCCAGTCGCTCCCGCACCAGCCGGTCCAGGCGGTTTCGTTGCCGTGGCCGCGGTAAATGACTATCCCGGCCCCGCTCTCAACCGCATTGGTGACGGCCGTGTTGTTCCGGTACTGACCCATGATCGTATCGCAGTCGTAATCATAGTACGGCTTGGGCATGTTGTAGATGCCCCGGATGCAACCCGAATACTTACCGGGGTAGTTCTGCCGGTGCGCCACCATCGGCAGTTTGGTCAGCCAGTCGTTGGTCGCCGGCGGAGCCTTCTGGTACTTGAGTATCTTCTTGATCTGGTTCTCGAGGTCGCCGGTCGAACTCGGTGACAGCCGGGCGATACCCAACTCGGGATACTTGTCGCCCGCGGGCCAGGGCTCGATATCGGAATAGTAGTAGTCGCTCTTGGGGACGCTCGAATACGAGCCCGTCGGCACCTGGTTGTATTCACCGACAAGCAGCACCCAGTGCAGCAGCGCCGGGCTGTGGCTGTTGTACTCGGCTCGAACCGAATCCTTGATTTCCGCCGCGGTGAAACTGGACTTGGCAATCATCCGCACGTCGTACCCGCGCTTCTTCACCCAGCCCAGCAGCGAATCGGTCAGCCACGCGTTCGAAGAGTAATCGGTGTGGCTGAAAACCAGATACCTGATACCCGCGGTATAGTCGGTCTCCGGCCGCAACCCGACCTGCTCGAAGTTGTCGATGTAGCTGCCGTACTGCGGAATCATCCAATCGGCAACCGTCGCCGGGTAGACGCCGCCGCTGTAATCGACTTCCAGCCGAATCTTCGAAGCCACGGTAATCTCGCCCCGGGCCGGATTCACCTGCACCGGGTAAACCTGGATATTGACGACGTGAAGGTCGCGCCAGACCCCGGTCTCGATCACACTCATGTCACGACCCGGATAGGCGACGTCCTGCGAGTAGAACCCCCGCTCGATTACCAGCGGGCCGGGCTCCTGTCCGTCCAGCAGCGGCGGCTGCTGGGGATAGACATTCGACACCGCCAGCACTTTGGCGTCAAGCACTTCGGCCCGGGCGGACACGCTCGCCCCGTTCGGTATTGCCAGCAGCACCGAGACCTTGGGAATCTCCGGTCTGCCCTCCTTGATACTCGCCCTGACGTCACCCGGCAGGCTGAGCTGCGAGAAGACCTCTCCCTCAGCGTCAACCGGCGTAACCTCGACGCCGGGGCTCGACAGTTCACGAACTGTCCTTGCCGCGCTCTGCTCGAGCACGGTGAGGTCCGCGCTGCCGCGGTCGCCGGCGACCGGCTGCCACTCGGCAAAAACCAGTCCCGCTGCAACCAGAACCGATAGGACGACAAACGCTCTTCTCGTCATGAAGGACCTCCTGTTGCGGACTTGTCTGCTTCTTCTCTTTGGAATCGCGCCACGCACTCCCCGGGCCGGAAAGCCCGTCGCTACGGTGCTGAGGAGAACGTCAATCAACCGGATTCTACAATTATAGTGCCGCCCGGAATCAAGTCAACAAGCCCCGCGGCAACCCAATTCCGAACGCCGAATTCCGAATGTCGAATTCGGACTCCCGCCCCCATCTGTGTCTATCCGTGTCCATCCGTGGTTACTTCCTCTTCGTGCTCCTGGCGGTTGACTCTCTTTGCGCAGGGGACGGACTCGCGCCCGCCCCCCGCTTGTTCTTGTTGCGGTCGA
>CBDUVZ010000048.1:0-21143 GCA_965370805.1 uncultured bacterium
GAACTTGCGCGAGGCGAGTTACTCAAACTACCCACACGAATCCACGAAGAGCCACAATACTATCTACGTTGGTGGTGGGTCCGGCGATTGCGTGATTGCGATCGACGGCGTTACGCATCAGAAGATCGCCCGCATACCGACCGGGAATAACGTGGGGGCGCTCTGCTACAACCCGACCGACAACAAGGTCTATTCCGCGAACGAGGCCGATGACAATGTGACGGTGATAGACGGGGCGACGAACGCGGTGCTGGCTTTGGTGAGCGTGGGAGACAGGCCTGTGGCGCTCTGCTACAACCAGCAGGAGAACCGGGTCTATTGCGCGAACGAGGCCGATGACAATGTGATGGTGATCGACGGCGCAACGGACGTGGTGCTGGCTACGGTGGATGTAGGATTTGTTCCGCGTGCGCTCTGCTACAACCCGACCGACAACAAGGTCTATGCGACGAACGTGGGCGACAACAACGTGACGGTGATCGACGGCGCGACGAACGTGGTACTGGCTACGGTGCGCGTGGAGAGAGCTCCCGTGGCGCTCTGCTACAACCCGACCAACAACAGAGTCTATTCCGCGAACCGCTACAGCGACAACGTGACGGTGATCGACGGGGCGACGAACGCAGTGCTGGCTTTGGTGTATGTGGGGAGCCGCCCCCGGTCGCTCTGCCATAACCCGACCGACAACAAGGTCTATACGGCGAACGCAGGCGACAGCAACGTGACGGTGATCGACGGGGCGACGAACGCAGTGCTGGCTACGGTGGACGTGGGGCCCGCGCCTTGGGCGCTCTGCTACAGCCCACTTGGTAATCGAGTCTACAGCGCGAGCAACTATAATCACGACGTGACGGTAATCGATGGGGCGACGAACGCGGTGATGGCCACGGTGGATGTGGGACACGCCCCCTGTGCGCTCTGCTGCAATCCACAGGAGAACCGGGTCTATTCCGCGAACCGGGGCAGCGGCGACGTGACGGTAATCGATGGGGCGACGAACGCGGTGCTGGCCTTGGTGGATGTAGGGAGATGCCCCGTGGCGCTCTGCCATAACCCGACCGACAACAAGGTCTATTCCGCGAACTGGGACAGCGATGACGTGGCGGTAGTAGACGGGACGACGAAAAGGGTGCTAGCCTTGGTGGGGGTGGGCGATTACCCCTCGGCACTTTGCTACAATCCGACCGGCAACAAGGTCTATTCTGCGAACGAGGCCGACAACACCGTGACGGTGATCGACGGCGCGACGAACGCAGTGCTGGCTACAGTGGACGTGGGAATCGAGCCCTGTGCGCTTTGCCATAACCCGCAGGAGAACCGAGTCTACACCGCGAACCGGGGCAGCCTCAACGTGACGGTGATTGACGGGGTGACGAACGGGGTGCTGGCCACGGTGGATGTGGGATTCGGTCCCCGTGCGCTCTGCTACAACCCGACCGACAACAAGATCTATTGCGCAAGCAGTTGCGGCGTGACGGTGATTGACGGGGCGACGAACGAGGTATTGGCCGAGGTGGTTGTGTGGAACAACCCCGTGGCGCTCTGTTACAATCCGACCGACAACAAGGTCTATACTGCGAATTACTACACCCACACCGTGACGGTGATAGACGGGGTGACGAACGGGGTGCTGGCCACAGTAGATGCGGGGAGATCCCCCGAGGCGCTGTGCTACAACCCGACCGACAACAAAGTCTATTCCGCGAACCACTACAGCCACGACGTAACGGTGATCGACGGGGCGACAAACGCGGTGTTGGCCACGGTGGATGTGTGGAACTACCCTGTGGCGCTTTGCTACAATCCGACCGACAACAAGGTCTATACCGCGAATTACTACACCCCCAACGTGACGGTAATCGACGGAGCGACAAACGCGGCGCTGGCCCAGGTGGATGTAGGATACCTTCCCTGTGCGTTCAGCTACAGCCATCAGGATAATCGGGTCTATTGCGCAAACCGTGACGGCAGTAGCATTTCGGTTCTGCGCGGTTCGCCGGGAATCCATGAAGTGCCGAGTGTCGAAGTACGAATGCCGAATGCTACCGTCGTGCGCGGCGTACTGCGGATGCCCGAAGCGACAGGCGTCCTGCTGGACATCACCGGCCGGAAGGTCGCAGACCTGCAGCCGGGGGAGAATGATGTCCGGCACCTGAGTCCGGGGGTCTACTTCATAAGAGGAGAGGGGTCGAGGGGTCAAGGGTCCGAGGGTTCCAGCCGCAAGGTCGTCATCCAGCGATAGGGAGGAGTTATGAAGCGAGTTGTTCTGGCGAGCGTGGTGATGGCGGTCGTGCTGGGCGGTGTTGTGTGCCGGAGCGACCGGCCGGCTGAGTTGCTGGGGCCGGATTCGACGTGGACCGGGGCCCCGACTTCCTTTATGATACGGTCCGTTTCCCGGCTTGGGCAGGAGACCGGCCTGGTCGTTGATTGGGGAGATGGTTCGGTCGATACTGTCGACCGGCTCGATATCATCGCCGAGGTGCATCACGCCTGGGAGGGTCCGGGCGAGTACACCATCAGGCTGAGGCCGGTCGGGTTCGGGAGTCCGGCTGTGGTTTCCGCCCGGGAACTGCCGGTGAAGGTGCTGCCGGGCGCGCCGGTCGGGGAGGCATCGGACGGAGTCCTCCCGCGTCGGGGCCAGGACGGGAACCGCCGCTACCCGGAGCTCTCGCTGGCTCACGGAACGGTCAAATGGTGGTGGTGGAGTCCGGGTGTGAGCGGCGAGGAGCCTCCGGTTACCGCGCCGGTAGTCATGATGTGCGGCGGCGAGGAGTTGATCTATACCTCGCCGGGCTGGCCAAACCGGATATATGGAATCAGCGTTGTTTCGGGCGTCGAAGTCCGGTCCGGCACCCCGGTTTTCCCGGAGCAGGAAAACGCCTTCACCGGCCATCCGGCATACTGCGAGCAGACACAGCATATCATCGTCGGCAATGAAGACGGCGAGCTCTATGCGTTCACTACCGATCTCAGCCGCGTCTGGAACTGGCCTGATTCGAGCCTTCAAGGGCAGACGTACCTCGAATGGGGCGCACCGGCTATCCACGGCAGTAATATCTACGTCCCGCGCGACGATGACACGCTCTACTGGTTCATCGACAACGGGACAAGCGTTACAGTAGCAGCCTGCTACTTCATTCCGGGCCTTGGTGAGGCAGCCGTGGTTGATAGTGATGGCAATGTCTACGTGGCAAGCTCCTGGGGCTGGCTGTTCAAGTTCCCGTCCGACCTGAGTACGCCGATCTGGACCAAGCTGGTCAGCGCTACCAACCATGAGTTGTTCGTTCCGGCTATCGGGTCGGACGGCGCAATCTTCATCGGCGGGTCGGACAGCATGTTCTACGCGGTTGACCCTGTCTCCGGTGATGTCAGATGGTCCCATCGGCTTGTCGGTCAGGCCTACCGGTGTGTGGTCGGGCATTCCGCAATCTATGTCACTACCGGCCGGGGCATGTTGTATTCCCTGACCGCCGGCGGCAGCCAGAACTGGGTTGTCCAGTTGAGTCCGACCTCGACCGAGATCGTCGCCGGCCCGGTCCTGACCATGAATGGCCTGATCTATGCGCAGGACTGTGACGATATGCTGTACTGCGTGCGGCAGTCTGACGGTCACGTCCTCTGGACCTGCGACTGCCGTGACTTCGGACCCCGGGCCGGAAGGAAGTCCGGCAGGCGCGATATCGCCCTGATGGAGGCGTCGCTCGCGATTGCGGCGAACGGCGACGTCATCGTTGTCGGCAACGAGGCGCTCTACTGCGTTGCCGGTTATCCGAACGGCACGCTGGCGCATTCCGCCTGGCCCAAATGGCAGCAGAATGCGTACAACACCGGCCGGGCGGCGTTCGGGCCGGGCGGCTGGTAGCCTGACAGTCCGGTCCGGATTGCCGGTTCGTGCCGGCGCGGTAGTGGAATAACCGGCCGGGCTGCGGGGTATATCCATATGAGTAACAGCAAGCCGGACCTGGTTCTGTGAACGTGGCAGGTCTGCGGCAGGCCGGTTTCGGGCCGGGCGGGACCGGCGCAGAGGTTGGAGCCGGTTGGCTCCGCGCGCCGGGCTCACTTGCTTGACATCGGGAGAGTTTTGACTAGATTCTTGCCACAGGTTTTGCCATGGATTGCTAGAACTAAGGAGGATTAGATGATAGATTGGTTCAGCAAAGGCGGCTTCACCATGTGGTTCTTGCTCGCCTGCGCAGTAATGGGCCTGGCCATAATCTTCGAGAGACTGTACACCATCCTGATTCGGCTGCGTGTCAACGTCAAGAAGTTCACGCCTGCGCTTATCGAGGCGATCGACAAGGGTGGAGTCAAGGCCGGAATCGAGCTCTGCGACAGTACGCCGAGCCCGGTTGCCAAGGTCCTCAGGGCCGCGCTCGAGAAGGAGGAGTTCGGGGCCGATGTGATGGAGGACGCCATCGTCCGCGCCGGTGCCACTGAGTTGGCTTTCCTGGACCGCGGCATGGCGCTGCTGGCCGGTCTGATTACGGTTGCCCCGTTCTTCGGTTTCCTCGGCACGGTCACCGGGATGATCGGCGCGTTCGCGGCTGTGGCCGCGCTGGGCGAAATGGAGCCGACGGTGGTCGCCAGCGGCATCTCCGAGGCGCTGATTACGACCCAGGCGGGCCTGATCCTCGCGGCTCCGCTCGCAATCGTGCACATCCTGCTTTCCGGCAGGGTGAACGGCTACCTGCGCGACATGGAGACGGCATCGACCGAGTTGCTGGAATACGTCGCGGCCAAGAAGCGCCGGCAATCCTAGGAGCCTGAGATGGCCTTGAAACCTAAGGAGCGGAGTTCTTCCAGGACCAGCATCCCGACCGCTTCGATGGGCGACATTGCCTTCCTGATAATCATCTTTTTCATGGCCACCAGCCTCTTCAGCCGCGAGAAAGGGCTGAAGATCGTCCTGCCCGAGAAGGGCGAAGAGGTCAAGATCAAGAGTGAGAACATCATGACCGTCCGGGTGAGTCCGGACGGGCGGGTGCTCATCAAGGATAAGGTGGTGACGATTCCCGAGGTCCGCGACCTGGTCGTCGTCGAGTTGGAGAAGAACCCGGACGTGGCGATTGCGCTGAAGGTGAGCAGAAAAGCGCCCTACCGGACGATGGTCGACGTGTTCGACCAGTTGAAGCTGGCGAAGGCGGAACGTATCAGCCTGGTGCCGGTGCAGGACGAGGGAGGAGGCTAGGATGAAGCGAATAGCCAAGAAGCGCCGGACCAAACCGGACATCCCGATGGCCTCCACGTCCGACATCGCGTTCCTGCTGATTATTTTCTTCATGGTCTCCACTGTCTTCCGCAAGGAGCAGGGACTGAAGATAGACCTGCCCGAGGCTGAGTCGACCGAGCGAATCCTGAAGCGGCGGAACGTCAGTAACGTCTGGATGGACAATGCCGGCCGGACGACCGTGAACGACAACCTGGTCACGCCGGAAATCGTGACGTCGGTGATGGCTGAGAAAGTCATCGATAATCCGGACCTGGTGGTCATGCTTCAGGCCGACCAGCAGGTCAGCTACGGGTATGTCACCGATGTCCTGGAGGCGCTGAAGGAAGCGCGGGCCCTGAAAGTGACGTTCGCTACCGAATACAAGATGGGAGACGGAGGATAGCATGTCCAGCAATATCGTTACCCTGGAATGGGAGAGCCGCTACTACGCGGTCGCGGTCCGCTTCGCGACAGCTATTGCGCTTCTCCTGCTGCTTGTCCTTTTCCTCGTTCTCCCCAAGGAGTTCGCGGTCAAGCCGTACGAGCTGACTCATTCGATCGAGACGATAATGGAGGCCCTGCCGCCGGAACTGGAGCAGATTGCCGAGCCGCCCAAGGTGGAACGGCCCCAGATGCCGGTTGCAGCCGAGACCGAAGCCGAAATCGAGGCGACGACGATCGAGACCACGACTTTCACCGAAATTGTGAAGCGACCCGAGGAGACGGATATCCCGGTGGTGCCGTTCTGGAAGGTGGAGGTCAAGCCTCAGCCGATCAGCATCCCGACCCCGGCCTATCCCGAACTGGCGCGCAACGCCGGCATCGAAGGCCAGGTTGTCATCAAGGCACTGGTTGAGATCGATGGCTCGGTAATCCACGCCGAAGTGCTGAAGGGTTCGGGCAACCAGTCGCTGGATGCCGCGGCGGTCAAGGCCGCGTACCGGGCGAGGTTCACCCCGGCCAAGCAGCGTGACCAGCCGGTGAGGGTGCCGGTTTCGATACCTTACAGGTTCACGCTGCAATGAAATGAGGAGTGGAATGAAGTGCGAGCGGAAGCGTGGTCTGCAAGTCAGGCCACAAAAACAAAGGCCCAACCTAAAAGGAGGAGCCTGATGCGAAACGTCCTGTTACTCGCTCTGCTGGTGCCGGCACTGGCACTGGCAGTTGTTAGCCTAGCACCGGTAACGGTGGTCGCCGAGGACGGCGACCGACCGGTCACACCGGTAGTGCAGGTTGACACAAAGAAAGAGCCGGGCACGTATGCCCCGCTCATCGGCACGGTTGACACCATCGGCGGCACGACCTACGACTGGCAGGCCAACGCGCTGCAATACCGATACTTGGTAAACTCGCCGGACTACGGCCTGCACGCGGCGTTCATGATGTCGGCCACGGGAACTCCTTGGTCGGACCGGAACATGCGCTACAACTTCTTCGACAACGCGACCACCATGTGGAACTGGATCGACCCCCCGGACTTCATGGTGTCCGGCGTGAACACCTTTGTACCGCGGACCGGGTTCGGCTCGCTGAGCGCAAGTCCGAGCTCTGGAGTGGCGGTCATTTCCGCGCACTATGTCGCAGGTTCGGGCAATCTGGCCCCGATAGTCGCCCGCGACCTGGCGCCGGGTGTGGGAATCTTCGAGTATGCCCCGGGCGACCCGGTGCTGGACGCTTATCTCTGGCCGCCCATCATGGTCAGCCAGGACGAGGCCATCCAAGCGCACATGATTGAGGACATAGAGCCTCGGAACGTAAGCTGGTACTCACGCTGCAGCACGTGGCCGGGCTGGGAGCCGCCGGCGATGGTTGCGACGCCCGTGTTCCCGACCAACATGCTGTACACCTCCAAGGTGAGCAACAAGGTCGCGTTGACCTGGGTGGAGGCCGAAGCCTATCCGTACATCGGGTTCTACCGGCTGTCAAGCGATGGCGGGCAGAACTGGGACCCGCCGGTCGAGTTCGAATATCCGCCGGCGTTCAGCGGCGGTCCGGACACGACCTGCAGCTACTACATCACGTCGCTCA
The DNA here is from genome assembly GCA_965370805.1 of uncultured bacterium. Classification (GTDB taxonomy): domain Bacteria; phylum Hydrothermota; class Tepidihabitantia; order Tepidihabitantales; family Tepidihabitantaceae; genus CBDUVZ01. Next base: position 7,238 of record CBDUVZ010000048.1, read on the forward strand.
ACCCATTCTATGACGCGCTTGACCGGTTCCACATCATCGTGGACGTAATGCCGATCTGGAACGACACGGTGTTCGGCTGGCCGAACGAGATCTGGCACTGGTGTCCGGACAATAGTCCGGCGTGGAGCAAGGTGCATCGGGCTGACTGGGACCCGTACGGGAGCCCCGGTCCCGGCAGTAACGCGCTCTTGGCCTGCCGGCCGATGCTGGGTGAGTCTGAGGATGGCGGGCTGTTCGCGGTCTGGGAGCAGTTCGACACCTTGAATGTCGAGCCGGCAACGGACCTGTTGCGGGCCGACATCTTCGCCACCGGGTCCAATGACGGCGGCCTGACCTGGCAGCCGGCCAGGAAGCTGACCGACGGCGGCACCGGGTCTCATCGGTTCCCGTGCATAGCGGACCTAGCGGTCAACACGCCGGACGGCGTGATGGTGCCGGTCGGGTACATGATTGACCAAGTTGCCGGCTCCAACGTGATCGACCCCCCCACCGGCCCCGTGACGAACAACCCGTACGTCGTGCAGTGGGTCCCGGCTGACACGCTGCTGGCCGGCGTTGTTGGGGAGACGCCCGGTGTCAGGCCCAGGCGCGTGGAGTTGAGCGCGAGGCCGAATCCGGCTACTGACCGGGTGGTCATCTCGTTCACCCTGCCACGACAGGGCAGCGTGTCGCTGGTTGTCTACGATGCCAGCGGCAGGCCAGTTCGGACACTTGAGCAGGGTGTTCGCCAGGCAGGCCGGTACACCGTGGCCTGGGACGGCCGGGCAGCGAACGGCGACGAGATGGCTGCCGGTATCTACTTCTACACACTGAATACCGATGATACTTCTCTGACCGAGAAGCTTATCGTCGTTCACTAGCCGTTTGCGGCGGCGGGGCCGCGGTGCCCCGCCGCCGCTTCCGAGTGCTGCGGCTCCGGGGAGACGTGACTGTCGGAGGCGGTGATACCATTTGTTCACAATCGGTGCACTGAACAAGGAGGCTGGATGCATCGTCACAAGGCGTATCTGATACCGGCTGTCGGTGCTGCCGTCGTTCTGGCCGGGATGGCCCTGCTCTTCGGCGTCGGCTGCGACCAGGAATCGCAGTCCTGGCCGTGGTGGACCGCCGGCGACTCGGCGGCGGTGGCCGCAGAGTTGGGTCAGTGGCGGGAGATGCTCAACGCGAACCAGGTCCTGACCGGCGACCTCACGTGCGGGTGGAACAGCCCATTGACATACGGTGATACCACTTCAGAAACGGGAGACACGGTCTACAAGTTCGCTCACCTGCTGTCGGTCCGGTTCGAGCCGACCGACAGCATCCATGAGAATGAGTACCTGTTCGGGGTAACGGCCGACTCGGTGGCAATGACCGATACTTTCTGCGCGGTGACCTACCGCGATTCAATGGGCAGTTGCCTGGTCCATTTCGAGTACGACAGTCTGTGGATTGTCGGGTTCCGGCCGGAGACGACGGTAGTCGAATCGCTGGTTCCGCCGGAGACGACGATTGTCCAGCGCATGAGCTACCAGGAGTTGCGGGGATTCGATTCCCCCCAGCGCGAAACCAAGTCCTACGGCTGGTCCGCGTTCCGCAAGCTGTTCCTGCGCAAGGACGACTCGGCCTACGTTCTGGCCAAGACCACCGGGTTCGGAGTCTACACCCCGACGGCCGAGGACGCGCCGAGCTTCTCATCCCAGTCCGGGGTGATTCTCTCCCGGCCCGGCCGGGCGGATACCATCTGCTACACCGCCAAGCCGTCGGGCCGGAATATCTACAACCTGGTTTCAATCGACTCGCTCTACGCCCTCGACGTCGGTGAGGAAGTCCGGCTCGAAGTGACGGCCACGACGCCCGAGGACTCGGTCGTCGACAAGAACCGGTTCTTCGTGGGAATCGAAGGCGTGAAGACGGAAATCACCGTGAACGCCCGACACGGCGACGGTACGATTTCCTTCACCCAGGCCGGGCGCCACCACATCTACATTGAGATACTGCCGCTTTCCAACCTGCTGTATCCGAGAACCGGGTACGCGGGCACCATCTGGGCCATTCCGGTCCAGGTGAATGAACCCTAGGAGGATATGATGAACCGGGGATTCGTTCTGAAGCTGGCGGTGCTCGCCGGAGTCCTGGCCGGTCCGATCACGGCCGGGGAGACGGGCAGAGTTCGGGGTCGGGTGATTGACGCGGAGACCGGGGAAGCCCTGGTCGGGGCAAACGTCCTGGTCGAGGGAACGATGGTCGGCGCGGCAACCGATGCCAATGGCGAGTACCTGATCAGCAACGTGCCGGTCGGCAAGCAGACAATCGAGGCTTCGTTCGTGAGCTACCAGACCGTGCGCCGCGAAGACGTGCTGCTGATTCTCGACCAGACCGTGACCGCGAACTTCTCGCTCGGCAAGGGTGCTATCACGATGGACGCGGTCGTGGTCAGGGGGACGCCCGAGTTGATCGTCCGGACCGACGCGTCGTCCAGCGAGCACTTCACGACCGATGAGTTCGATAAGATGCCGGTGTCGACGCTGGCCGATATCGTCCGGCTGCAGGCGGGCGTCGTGACCAGCCCGGCCTACGGTCAGCACCTGCGGGGCGGCCGGCCGGACGAAGTGATGTACTTCGTCGACGGGGTGGCGACCCGCGATCCGCTCTACGGCTACCAGGCCGCCCGGGTGAACCCGGACGCGACCGCGGAGGTGGTCGTCATCTCGGGCGGGTTCGATGCCGAGTACGGCGAGGCGATGTCGGGTATCGTCCAGGTGATTACCAAGGAGGGCAAGAGTACCACCCAGGGCCGGCTCAAGGTTACGACCGACGAGGTCTTCCCGAGTGAGCTCAACTTCGGTGATAGCCGCTACGAGCTGTCGATCGGCGGGCCGATGCCCGGCTGGCGGAAGCTGCGCTATTTCCTGTCGAGCGAGCTCTATTTCTCCGACGACTACGCGCCGGCGAAGCACAAGCTGCCCCATCACAGCCGGCAGGACTACAAGGCGACCGGCAAGCTGACCTACGCGCTGCCGATCGACCAGGGCATGAAGCTGACCGCGACCGGTTTCTTCTCCCGCGTGCAGTACGATCAGTATCCATACAGCCGGAACAGCGAGAACCATTTGGGGTTCAAGTACAACCTCGACCATTTCACCTCCCGCCGCGAGCGCGTGAGAAAGGGAGATTTCTCGCTCAATCACATGCTGACGTCGTCCACTTTCTACACGCTGCGGGCAGGCTACTTCTACAACCACCGGACGATTGCGGTGCGCGACCTGGAACGCGAAGCCGAGGAGCGCGACTTCTCGGTCCGCTTCTGGGAGGACTATATCTTCAAGGCCGAGGATTCGGTCGCCGCGAATGATTCGGTCCTGTTCCGGCCGCTCCCGGGGTATCTGAAGCAGTCGAACAACAACTCGACCAACCCGTGGGGCATCTACAACGTCTTTTACGGGTACGGCGACTACCGCTACTTCCTGATGCACTGGGCCGACGTCTGGACGGTCAAGGGCGACCTGACCCACAATGTCGGCAGGGTCCACGAGTTCAAGACCGGCGTCGAACTGCGCCAGAACTACCTGTCCCGCCGGTACAATTCGCTGCCCACCAGCCCGAACCCGTTCGTGGATTCGTACGACGTCAGCCCGCTGAACCTGTCGGTGTTCGTCCAGGACCGGATGGACTTCGAGGACCTGGTGGTCAGGGTCGGGCTGCGCTACGACTACCTCGACCCGCGGGTCGACAAGCGGCTCAATCCGGAGAACGTCGAGGACACGACAATGGTTGCGGCCAAGCTGAAGCACAAGGTATCGCCTCGCCTGGGGGTTTCGTTCCCGATTACCGAACGGACCAAGTTCCGGTTCAGCTACGGGCATTTCTTCCAGACCCCGGCGTACCGTTACCTCTTTGACGACATCACGGCTGCGGCCTACGCCCGGGGCAACCAGATTATCGGGAACCCGGACCTGCTGGCCCAGCAGACGATCGCTTACGAGTTGGGGCTGGAGCAGCAGCTTGCCGACGCCGTGGTGGTCGACGTGACGGCGTACTACAAGGACATCTTCGACCTGATGGGCACCCGGTTCCAGCCGGCGGTCCCGCTGGGCTACTACCCGCTGGTCAATGAGGAGTACGGCAGCGTCCGGGGGTTCGAGGTCGGACTGCTCAAGGCGCTACAGGACTACTGGAACGGCCGGCTTGCCTACGGGCTCTCGCTCGCTCGCGGCACCGCGTCTTCAACTTACGAGTGGTACCGGGAGCGATACCGCTACGGCGTGGACCCGGTTACCGGGATGCAGATGGAACCGCCACGGCGCGACTACCCGCTCGAGTTCGACGAGACCCACAACGTCAAGCTGAGTCTGGGTTGCGATTTCCCCGGAGACTTCGACTTCCCGGCGCTCCGCGAGTTCAACGCGTCGGTGCTGTTCAACTTCGGTTCCGGCCTGCCGTACACGCCGGTCGAAGTGAAGAAGCTGAATTCGGGCCGCAAGACCGCGGAGCGGAACTCGGCCCGGATGCCGCCGCGCTTCACCGCGGACCTGAATGCGGCCAAGTACGTCTCGCTGGGGAGATTCAGGTTCGGGCTCACCTGCGTCATCATGAACCTGTTCGACGCCCGGACCGTGCAGTGGGTCTACGGCCATACCGGCCTGCCGGATGACGACGGCTACGTCGAGACGCTGTCGCCCGCCAACTGGCCCGGGCCGTCGTACGTGAACCTGCTCAATACCGCTTACCATCCGGTCCGCGACCACAACCACGACGGCTACATCACCGCCGAAGAGGAGTACCTGGCCTACCGGATGGGTTACCTCGACTTCGTTGACAATCCGATGAACTTCGGCCCGCCGCGCCAGGTGAGGGTGGGCGTGAACATCGAGTTCTGAGGAGGCATGATGCGAGCGCATATGAGAATGAATGCAATCCTGCCGGTGGCCGTGGTTCTGCTCTGCGGGCTGGTCCAGATTGCCGGTGCGCGAACGGCCGGCGAGCCGTGGCGTCCGGCGCGCACGTACGACTACCAGCGATTCGTGAAGAACCAGTGGGGAGTGCCGGTGACGAACTACGCGGTTTTCGGATACGGCATCGACGAGCCGGGTGGGGAGTGGCCCGCGGGCTCGGGCGACATCTACCTCTTCGGTGCCGGTATCTGGATCGGCTGCCTCCGGGACGCGGCCGCGGGCCAGGATACGCTGGTTTCGGTCGGCTACAACCCGAATTCCGGCAAGTCGGAGATGACGCCCGGGTGCTACGACAACGCGCCGGGCGGGTACAGCACCCGGGATTTCGAGCGGGTCTACCTCTACCCCGGGGACTGGCCGCCCGACCTTGCCGATTTTCCGGCTTCGATGCAGGATTCGGTCCTGACCCCGCTGCGGATTCCGCCCCCGGATACCACGAACCCGGATACGGTCAAGGGATACTTCTACTACATTCCGCGGGCCGCGGTCTCTTCCGGCGACGGCTGGGCGGTCTTCAACGACCGGGACCCGGCGAACCACGTGGCCGGCGAGACCCCGCGGCCGATCGGCATCGAAGCGTACCAGAGCATCTACGCCTGGACCCTGCCGTGGAACCGGGATATTGTCTTCTTCAAGCTCGACGTGCGGAACCGGACCGAGGATACCCTGCGCGACGTCTACCTCGGGATGGTCTGCGACGCCGACGTCGGCGACTCGCGGGACGACCGCGCCGGGCTGGCCTTGAGCAAGTACGTCCACAGCCCGTCCGGCACCGATTCGGTTTTCGTCGATAACATGGGCTACGTCTGGAGCGACGACGCGGTGCCGAGCGGGATGGTCGGTTTCGATTTCCTGCAGAGTCCGTACGTGCTGAACCCGGACGGCTCGATTGACGGGTTCAACGGTCTTGACGACAACGGCAACGGCCTGATTGACGAGCCGGCCGAGGGCAGGCAGCTCGGTATGACGTCGTTCAAGATATTCACGCTGACCGACGCCGACCCGGTGGACGACTTCGAGCAGTACCTGGCCCTGGCCGGCTACGACTACTGGGACCCGGATTTCCCGTACAATCCCTACGATTCGACCGACCAGGCCCCGGCCGACAAGCGGTTCCTGCAGGGGACCGGGCCGTTCGACCTGGCCCCGGACCAGGTTGTTACCGTTACTATCGGGATGATTGCGGCCGACCGTTCGGAAGGCGGCGAGGACGCGATGGTCTACGGTCTGGCGCAAGCCTCGCGGGCGGCCCAGGCGGCGTACGACAACAACTGGATCATGCCCGAGCCGCCGCCAAGCCCGAACGTTACCACGATTCCCGGCGACGGCCGCGTGACCCTGGTCTGGGACGATTTCCCGGAGAGCGCGGTCGACCGGTTCTTCCCGGTGGCCCCGGCCCTGCTCAACCCGTACTACGTGGAGCAGGACTTCCAGGGCTACAAGGTTTACCGCAGCCGGACCGGTCAGCCGGAAGAGTGGGAACTGCTGACCCAGTTCGACAAGGTCGACGGCATCACCTACGAGGATACGACCGTGGTCGAGTCGCTCCGGACCCGGGCGACCGACGCCGGCCTGGCGTACTGCTACGTCGATTCGAGCGACCTCAGGCTCGGGTTTCCGTACTACTACGCGGTGACTGCGTTCGACATCAACTACGTAGCCGGCTGCCCGGATTCGACCCCGCCGATTCCGCCCGATACCCTGACGCTCGAATCGGGGATGAGCGGTCTGCGGGCAGTGCCGCGCACCGACCCGGATAACTTCTCGCCGCCCGAGGCCGACTGGCGTCAGGTCGGGGGCAATACCCGGCTGCAGATCGGCATCGAGCCGTTCGCGGTCTCGCCGCACGCGGTTCGGGACGAGGTGTACCGGATTCAGTTCCTCGGGCCGGCCTACGATTCCGCCAATCGCCGGCCCTTGTACCGGTTCGCGGTCACCGACCAGGCCGGGGATACGGTCGTCGGTCTGACTGCGTTCGGCGTGCACCTCGACAGCGTCAGCGATACGTTCCGGTTCGTGCCGACGGTGTTCGATTCGGTCATCACCAATATCGAGCGGAAGATCAGCGTCACCGGCGACACGACTCTTGACACGACCCGGGCGTGGTTGCCGCTCGTCCAGATGGCGATGAAGCTGAAGATGGAGCAGATTCCGTCCCAGTTCTACGACCACGTCGATGTGGTTCGCGGGCTGTACGAGGAGGACTCGCTGGTGATGTGGAGCGACGCGACCAACAAGGCCCACTGGGCATACCGCGGCTCGCATTACCGGGTTGTCTGGCGGCAGACCGCGGGCGGGGAGCTGACTTGCGACGTCCACGACATCGACAACGACCGCGACCTGCCTTATCGCTACCTGAAGCAGTTGACAATGCCGGACTCGGCCGACGGCTGGTGCTTCCAGACCGGGACCGATGCGGACAGCCTGCTGGTCGATAACGTGACCTACTTCATGTACATCTGCGGGGCCCGGTTCCGGTTCCAGCGTTCGGGCAAGTTCAAGCTGGTGCCCGACACCGCGACCGGGGACACCTGGGTTCTGCCCGGGGATACCTGGGTGCTCTATACCAGGAACCTGTCGCCGGCGCCCTGCTTCGCCGCGTTCGAAGTGGAGTTCACGGCGATGGCTTTCCAGGACACGGTCGCGGAGCTCGACGTCAAAGTCGTCCCGAACCCGTACCTGGTCCGCAACGAATGGGAACGGCACCCCGACTTCCGCAAGCTCAAGTTCATCAACCTGCCCGACCACTGCACTATCCGTATCTACAACCTCGCCGGCGACCTCATCCGGACCCTGGAACACGACGAGACCAGTCCGGATATCGGCGGCCTGCCCAACCAGTACGGCGGCGACGAGGACTGGGACCTGCTCAACGAGAGCCAGCAGAAGCCGGCTCCGGGCATCTTCATCTTCCACGTCGAATCCGACGTCGGCTCGCAGGTCGGCAAGTTCGTTGTGATCTACTAACAGGGGGCAATGATGAAACGTATCAAGAACGTTGCATTCACCGCGGCCCGGAGGTCACGACCGGCCGGGCTGCTCGCGGTCGCGATTGTGCTGGTCCTGCTGACGGTCATGCCGGCTCAGGCAATCTTCACCAAGATCGGCATGGCCGGCCTGCCGTTCCTCAAGATCGGCGTCGGCCGGTGCACCGGGATGGGGAACGCTTTCGTCGCGGTCGCGGACGACGCCACCGCGGCGTACTGGAACCCGGCCGGTCTCGCACTGGTCGGCAACCGCCAGGTAGTCGTCAACCACGTCGACTGGATTGCCGACATCAACCACGAGTACTTCGCGTTCGTGACCCCGACCACAGTCGGCAGCTTCGCGCTGGCGGTGACCGCGCTGACGCTCGGCGAATTCGAGGAAACGACTGTCGAAGAGTACCAGGGAACCGGCCGCACTTTCACCGGGGCCGACATCGCGCTCGGCGTCTCGTTCGCCCGGATGATAACCGAGAAGCTCGCGTTCGGCCTGACGGCCAAAGTCGTCTCCGAGAAGATCTGGGATGTGGGCTGCGCCGGGGCCGCGTTCGACTTCGGGGTGCACTACAACACCGGCTGGCGCAACTTCCGGCTGGCGATGGCAATCGTCAACTTCGGACCCGACCTGAGCTACTCCGGCAGCCAGCTCGATTTCACCTACGACCCGGGCTGGGAATGGCCCTGGAGCCGCGAGCCGATTCCGGGCACGGCCCTGACCGAGACGTTCCCACTGCCGGTGATATTCCGGTTCGGCGTCGCCTACGACATCCTCCGCAGCGAACACTCATATCTTACCGGCGCGGTCGACCTCAATCACTTCAACGACGTCAACGAGAAAGTCAACCTCGGGCTGGAATACAACTACCGGCCGCTCTACCTTCGGGCGGGCTACATCGTCAACACCGACCTCGACTACGCCGACGACCTCGGGTGGATGACCGGATTGTCCGCCGGGGTCGGGTTCAAGGTCCGGCCGGCCGGCGCGTTCGGCCTGCGCCTGGACTACAACTACCGCGAGCTCGCCCGACTCGGCGGCTCGCACCGACTCTCGCTCGGGATAGACTTCTAGCCAGCGGCAGATACCTGCGACCGGCCCGGGACGTAACGTTCCGGGCCGGTTCGTTCATGCCGCGCGGCAATCTCAAGCACAAAGGACACCAGGAGGAAGTAACCACAGATGGACACGGATGGACACGGATGAGGACGGAAGTTCGCATTCGTCATTCGACACTCGGCATTCGGAATCGTGATGGCCGCCAAGAGCACCAAGAGGAAGTAACCACGGATGAACACGGATGGACACAGATGAGGGCGGAAGCCCGAACTCGACATTCGCCATTCGGAATTCGCCATTGTCTGGGCCGCCAAGAGACAGGAACTGTCACCCCGACCGGAGCGGAGGGGTCTCTCAGGTTGCGTCATTGCGAGGCCGCCGAAGGCGGGCGCGGCAATCTTCCTTCCTCCAATCCGCAATCACCAGTCTGGAATCCACAATCCCTCGAACCCTTGGACCCTTGACCCCTTGACTCCTTCCGTCCTCTGCCGTCAGCGCGTCAGGATGACCTTCCGGCTTGGACCCTCGGACCCTTGAACCCTTGAACCCTTTCCTCTGAGGAAGTAGACTCCCGGGCTCAGGTGCCGGACGTCGTTCTCGCCGGGCGTGAGGTCCATGACCTTGCGGCCAGCGGAATTCAACAGGAGGATTTCAGATTGCTGATTGTAGATTTCAGATTGCAGATTGAGGACGTTACGTACGATGCTGGTGGGGGCTGGCTCGCGGACGACGGGCGGCTCCGGTTCCGCGACTGCGACATTCCCGGCCGAGTCGGTCTTGATGAGCCAGACGTCGTAGCCGCCGGCACCGAAGGATTCGGTGCGGCCGGCGATGACGTACCCGCCGTCTGCGGTCTGCGCCACCGAGTAGCCGCGGTCGTCATCTGTGCCGCCAAAGGTCCGGGTCCACAGGGTATCGCCGCAGGAGTCGGTCTTGATGAGGTAGACATCGTACTCGTCGGCGCCGAAGGACCCGGTGTAGCCGGCGATGACGTACCCGCCATCCGTGGTCTGCGCCACCGAGTAGCCGTAATCGGAGCCCGCGCCGCCGTGGGTGCGGGTCCACCGGGTGTCGCCGGAGGAGTCGGTCTTGACGAGGTAGACATCGGAGCTGCCGGCGCCGTAGAGACCGGCGACCCCGGCGATGACGTATCCGCCATCCGCGGCCTGGGCTACCGAGCAGCCTTCGTCCCAGTCCGAGCCGCCATAGGTCCGTGTCCAGAAGGTGTTGCCGGAGGCGTTGGTCTTGATGAGCCAGGCGTCGATGTGGCCGGCGCCAACGGACTCAGCAAAGCCCGCGACGACGTATCCGCTGTCTGCGGTCTGCGCCACCGAGGAGCCTCTATCGTAGTTCGGGCCGCCGAAGGTGCGGGTCCACATTGTGTCGCCATTGGCGTTGGTCTTGATGAGCCAGACGTCAGCAATGCCGGCGCCGTAGGACCAGGTCTCGCCGGTGATGATGTACCCGCCGTCTGCGGTTTGCTGGACCGAGTTGCCAGCATCGAAGTCCGTGCCGCCAAAGGTTCGGGTCCAGGTGGTGTCGCCGGATGCGTCGGTCTTGATGAGATAGACATCGTAGCTGCCGGCGCCGTAGGAATGGGTGCGGCCGGCGATAACGTACCCGCCGTCCGCGGTCTGCGCCACCGAGTAGCCCTTGTCGGTGTCTGCTCCGCCGCATGTGCGGGTCCACACGGTGTCGCCTAATGCGTCGGTCCTGATCAGGTAGACGTCACTGCTGCCGGCGCCGAAGGACCAAGTGTGGCCGGCGATGACATACCCGCCGTCTGAGGTCTGCGCCACCGAATAGCCCCTGTCGCAGTTCGTGCCGCCGTAGGTGCGTTGGAAGGTGATTTGCGCGGTCAGGGGTGCGGTGAGGGCGAGGATGAGGAGTACTGCCAGCAGCAGGCCGAGCGTTGATGAGTTCCTCATGTGTTGAGTGTGCCCCGGGAACAGCCGGATGTCAAGTGCGGGTCGGCTGCGGTCGGCGCGGAAATGGGATAACCGCCAAGGCCGCCAAGTGCGCCAAGAGAGAAGTTGTCATTGCGAGTGGCCGCTGGCCACGCGGCAATCTTCCTTCCTCCAATCTGCAATCACCAATCTGGAATCTACAATCGCACTCGGACCCTCGGACCCTTGAATCCCTGGTCCCACTCCGCCGTCCGTGGTCGGCTCTGCCGCTTGACACAGGCATCGGGCTGTTGTAGCTTCCCAGGTTATGAACGGGCTCATGATTGCATGCGGTTTCCTGCTGGCTGTTGTCGGGCAGGGGGGCAGCGGGGCCGAGCCTGGCACGCCGGTTTGGTTGTTGAGGATTGCTGTTGCCGCTGTGGTTGCCGGCGGAGCCTGGGCTCTGGCCAAGTACGTATTCAAGGTGCCGCAACGACTCCGCGCGAGGGCACGCAGGAAGAAAGAAGAGCACAAGGACAAGGTCCTGGTTTCCTGCCGCGAGTTCTACGGCGACAACATTGATGACCGGCACGGGTTTGATTTCAAGGCGGTGCGGGTGGAAACGGCCATGGTTGACGGCAAGTTGCAGGCCGAGGAAACCAAGCCGCTTGAGGCTGTGCTGAACTGGATTGACGGGGACGGGAAGGCACTGGTGGTTTCCGGGTCCGGGGGCCTGGGCAAGTCCCGGCTGTTGATTGAGGCGGCGGAGGAGCACAAGAAGCTCAGGTTCGTGCAGACCCGGCTGCGCGAGGTGGGGATTCCCGAGCTGGCGGAATCGCTCAAGGCGGAAACAGGCAAGGGCGACGTTGTGGTGTTTGACGACGTGCAGGAGTATGCGGCTGACTTCGGTGTCCTGCTGACAGCGGCAGTCAAAGCCGGTGCCAGGGTGATTGCGGCGACCCGGTACGAAGGCGGGCTGGAGCAGGCCCTGCAGAAGGCCCATGTTCTGCCCGTGGAAGTCAGGCTCGGGGTGATGCTGAACGCGGCCGATGTGGTGCCTGCACCCAAAGACGTGCTCGAAGACATCGCCCGGGTGTCGGCCGGCAACCCGGCCCTGGCTGTGATGGCGTACATGCACTACACGCGGACCAAGTCCCTCAAGGGTGTCAAGGATGAGTTCCACCTGATGAGGAGCGTGTTCAAGGAACTGGTCGAAGCCGGGAAGGAAGCGGGATTCCCTGGTACGCGGGAGTTCCTGGCCGAGATGGCGGTGCGGGGCGGGCTGTGGGAGGACCACAAGCCGTTCCCCGGGCACGAGCAGTTGGCGGCCCGGCTCAGGAAAATGGGGCACATCCAGGTCGGCGGTTCGACCGAGCGCAGGCTCTACGGTGTAGCGCCGGACCAGTTGCGGGACCATATCATCCGGGCCGTGTATGCGGACACCGGGATTCTGCAGCCCGGGTTTGCCAAGGTCGTTGCCGCGATGCCGGACGAGGAATCGGTGCACGTCATCCGGATGCTCGGGATTCAGTTCCGCGAGACGACGGACCCTGGTGTGAAGCAGGCGATGAAGCAGGCGTGCGCCTTGGTGCTGGATAAGTTCGGCAAATGGACCCATGGTCCAAGCATCGGGTTCAAGGCAGACATCACCCGGAAGAAGCACGAGTACGTCATCGACGTGGGGTATGAGGCGTGGCAGTCGTTCGGGGACGTGGCCATGGTGCGGAAGCACCTCGGGGACTTCTGCGCGGGTGCGGAGAGTCTGGATTCGACCGAGCACCTGAACAAGGCCGGGTTGTTCTACATGAATACCGGGGAGCCGGGCCTTGCGATTGCCTGCTATGAGGCCGGGCAGAAGATTGCCGGGGCTGAAGGGAACAAGTACGAGCAGGCGGTGTTCCTCGGCAATATCGGGAATGTCTACATCCTGAAGGGCGAGTTGGACAAGGCGCTGGAGTACCACATGCAGGCGGTGAAGGTGTTCGAGGAAATCGGGGCAAAACGGGAGCAGGCGAGCGTGCTCGGCAATATCGGGCTGATCTGGCAGGGCAGGGGCGAGTTGGACAAGGCGCTGGAGTATCAGGAGCAGGCGTTGGCGATGCGGCGCGAGCTCGGGATGAAGCTGGAGGAGGCGCAGGCCCTCGGCAATATCGGGATTATCTGGCAGAGGAAGGGCGAGTTGGACAAGGCGCTGGAGTACCAGGAGCAGGCGCTGGCGATTGACCGGGAGATCGGGGACCGGGGGGGTGAGGCGGCTGACCTCGCCAATATCGGGAATGTGTACGTGGGGATGATGGAGCAGGGTGTTTCCGGTTCCGCTGGGGCCGGGGCTGGTGCCGGGGACGCTGTTTCCGCCGGGGACACCGCTGGGGCTGGTGCTGGGGCCGGGGACACGATCCGGGATTCGGAGGACCGAATGCCGGTCATGTCCCCGCCTGAGGACCGAATGCCGGTCATGTCCCCGTCTGGGTCCAAGGCGATTCCGTACTTCGTGCAGGCGTTGGGGATGTTTATTGAGATGGGGATTGCGGATGGGCCGAGGCAGTGTCTCTTGGGGTTGCGTGATTGTTATCGGGCGATGGTCGGGACGGCAGAGTCCCCCTCACCCCAGCCCTCTCCCGCGAGGGGAGAGGGAGAGGAGACCGCGCAGGGAGAGGGAGAGGAGGCTGCGAGGGGCGAGGGAGACAGGGCTGCGCAGGGCGAGGGAGCGGCGGCGCGGTTCATTGCTGTCTGCGTGAAGGCCGGGATGTCGGAGGACGATGCGGAGAAGCTGGTCGTCAAGTTCGAGGAGATGTTGGCGCAGGAGGCGGAGCAGAGCGATACGTCCGGGGAGTAGGGTTGGGCCGGGACACGATCCCCATCCCGAGGACGGGGTTGGGCCGGGACACGATCCCCATCCCTAGGACGGGATGAGGTCATGTCCCTGTGTTGTCTCGATGTTATGTCCCTGTGGTGTTTCGGAATTTGGGCTTGATTCTTGTCGGGGTTTTTCTTATAATCTGGGTAGGAGTCTATGATAATTTCTCGGGGGAACCGTTATTCTGTCAG
>CBDUVZ010000049.1:0-21123 GCA_965370805.1 uncultured bacterium
CGTCCCACAATCATACTTCATGAACCCAGTATAATATATAAGGCACAAAGAACACCAAGAGGAAGAAATCACGGATGGACACGGGAGGAGAGGGTGGAAGTCAAAGTGCAAGGTGCAAATCGCAGAATGCAGAATGAGGAAGCGGAGTAAACACCAAGGGCACCAAGAGCACGAAGAGGAAATGACCAAGGTCCAAGTCCCAAAAACCAAGGCGGAGAGGAGTAAACACCAAGAGCACGAAGAGCACCAAGAGAAAGAAACCACGGATGGACACGGATAGACACAGATGAAGTCAAAGTGCAAAGTGCAAATATCAAAGTGCAAAATGCCGAATGAGGAAGATTGCCGCGTCACTTCGTTCCTCGCAATGACGAAGGGAAGTTGCCCGGCAGTCTCACGCGCAACAGGAACGGGCGAGATTGCTGTGGTGGTACAGTGCCGTGTCGCAATGACCGGAGGGGAGCGGGAAGTGGCCGTTGGCTTGACACTTGGCGAAAAGAGTATACACTCCGGGGACTTCCATCGAGATGAACTATTGATGAATGTTGTACTTCTAGGCCCGCCGGGTAGCGGGAAAGGAACCCAGGCTGAGTTGCTGCGCGACCGGCTCGGGTTTGTCCATTATTCGACCGGCGAGGTGTTCCGCGACCATATCAAGCGGCGGACACCGGTCGGGCTGGAGGTGGAGGAGTACGTCAGTTCGGGCCGGCTGGTGCCGGATGACGTTGTGCTCGAAGCGGCGAATGCTTTCGTCAGCGAGCACGCGGGCAAGCGGGTTGTTTTCGACGGGTTTCCCCGGACGATTCCGCAGGCCGAGGGTCTGGACCGGGTGCTCGAGGCGCATGACCAGAAGATTGACATGGCGGTGCTGATTGACCTTGAGGAGGAGGCGGTGGTCGAGCGTCTGACCGCCCGGCGTCAGTGCCGTAAGTGCGGGAGGATATTCAATCTGAGTTTCAGCCCGCCCGCGAAGGAAGGCATCTGCGATGAGTGCGGCGGCGAGTTGTACCAGCGGGATGATGACAGCGAAGCGGTGATTCGTGACCGACTCAAGGTCTACCGCGAGCAGACCGAGCCGTTGATTGAGTATTACCAGGACCGGTTCCGGCTGGAGCGGGTCAAAGGCGAGATTGGCCGCGACCGGGTTTTCGAGGAACTGAGCAGGCTGGTTGGTGCCGCGAAGGAGTAGCGGGGTTTTGCTTTGGCGGTCCACATCAAGTCGGAGCGGGAGATTGAAGGGATTCGCGTTGCCGCCGGTATCTGGGGCGAGGCGATGTCTGCTGCCGGCGCTGCGGTCCGACCCGGGGTCAGTTTGAAGGAGCTTGAAGCAGTGTGTGTTGAGTGCATCCGGGAGCGCGGCGGGACACCGACGTTCAGCGGGTACGGCGGGTTTCCCGGTGCGGTGTGCATCAGCGTGAACGAGGAAGTGGTGCACGGAATTCCGGACGAGCGGAGACTGGCGGAAGGCGACATTGTGAAGATTGATATCGGTGTCACCAAGGACGGCTTCATTGCTGATGCGGCCCGGACCTACGAGGTGGGAAGCATCAGTCCCGAGGTGCGCGCGCTGGTGAAGGCGACCGAGGAGTCGTTCCGGGCGGGCGCGGATAAGGCCCGGGCCGGGAACCGGGTGAGCGACATCGGCGCCGCGGTCCAGGATTACGTGGAGGAGCGGGGCTATTCGGTGGTCCGCGCGTTGTGCGGGCACGGTGTCGGAGTGGAGCTTCACGAGGAGCCGTCGATTCCGAATTTCGGGGTCCCGGGGAGAGGAATGCGATTGAAGCCCGGGATGACGCTGGCAATCGAGCCGATGGTGAATATGGGCGGGTTTGAGGTGGAGACGCTGGAGAACGGCTGGACCGTTGTCGCTTCCGACGGGAAGCCTTCGGCCCATTACGAGAATACATTGCTGGTGACCGAGGCCGAACCGGAGATGCTGACCAATGGCTGCTAAGAAGGACCTGATTCAGCTTGAGGGTGTTGTCAGCGTCTGCCTGCCGAGCGCGACGTTCCGGGTGAAGCTGGACAACGGTCACGAAGTGCTGGCTCATATTTCGGGCCGGATGCGGAAGCACTGGATAAGGATTCTGCCCGGAGACAGGGTGACGGTGGAGTTTTCGCTGTACGACCTGGACCGGGGCCGGATTATTTACCGATTCAAGTAGAGGAGTAATCATGAAAGTCCAGACATCGGTCAAGAAACGCTGCGTCCACTGCATCATCGTGAAGCGGAAGGGCGTAGTCCGGGTCATCTGCAAGCGTGACCCCAAGCACAAGCAGCGTCAGGGATAGTTTCGGAATGGCGGATTCCGAATGCAGAAGGAATAACCGCCAAGGCCGCCAAGAACGCCAAGGAAATGCCGGATTCCGAATGACGAGCAGCGCCGGACACGACAGGCCTCAAGCATTGAGCGTTGTGCGTCAGGCGTAGCGTCATGGCGAAGTTCATTTTCGTAACCGGCGGCGTGGTTTCGTCGTTGGGCAAGGGGATTGCGACTTCGTCGATCGGCCTGCTGCTCAAGAGCCGCGGGCTGAGTGTGGTTCCACTGAAGTTCGACCCGTACATCAATGTTGACCCCGGTACGATGAGCCCTTTCCAGCACGGAGAGGTGTTCGTGACCGATGACGGCGCTGAGACCGATCTGGACCTCGGCCACTACGAGCGGTTCATCGATACCAGTCTGTCACAGGACAACAACCTGACTGCCGGGCAGATCTATCAGTCGGTTATCGAGAAGGAACGGCGGGGCGCGTACCTGGGCAGGACTATCCAGGTGGTGCCGCACATCACGGCCGAGATCAATGCCCGGATTCGGCGGCTGGCCAACCGTAAGGACGTGGTCATAACCGAAATCGGCGGAACGGTCGGCGACATCGAAGGTCTGCCGTTCATGGAGGCGGCCCGGCAGTTCGCGCTCGAAGAAGGCCGGGAGAACGTGCTGTACATTCACCTGACGCTGGTGCCGTACATCAAGGCTTCCTGCGAGATCAAGACCAAACCGACCCAGCACTCCGTCCAGCGGCTTCGGAGCATCGGAATCCAGCCGGATATCGTCATGTGCCGGGCCGAGCAACCGCTGCCGCAGGAAGCAAGAGATAAGATTGCGTTGTTCTGTAACGTCCGGCCCGAGGCGGTAATCGAGGCGATTGACGTTGACAACATCTACCGGGTTCCGCTGGCGTTCCATCAGCAGAAGCTGGACCAACTCATTGTCAAAGGACTGGGCATCAAGGCCGGAAAGCCCGACCTGGCAGCCTGGCGGGCTTTCGTCCGGGCTAGCGACCATCCGGGCGGTGAATTGGAGATCGGCATCTGCGGCAAGTACATCGGGCTGCACGATGCCTACAAGTCGGTCATCGAGGCGGTGCATCACGCTGGTGTGGCAAACGGGGTCCGCGCCAGGGTCAGGTGGCTTGAGGCCGAGGAGATTTCAGCCGGCACGGTCGGTCGGAAGCTGGCGGGTCTGGCCGGCGTTATCGTCCCGGGTGGTTTCGGGATGCGGGGCATGGAGGGCAAGATCGAGGCGGTTCGCTACTGTCGCGAGCGGGGCGTGCCCTACCTCGGGTTGTGCGTCGGCCTGCACGTCGCGGTTATCGAGTTCGCGCGTACGGTCTGCGGTTTCAAGGGCGCGAATTCGACCGAGTTCAGTTCCCGTACCAAAGCACCGGTCATCTACCTGCTGCCCGGGCAGCGCGGAGTCAAACGCAAAGGCGGTACGATGCGGCTGGGCGCATATCCGTGCCGGGTGAGGAAAGGCACGATAGCCCGACGCTGCTACAAGCGGGCGACAGTCAGCGAGCGCCACCGCCACCGCTACGAGATCAACAACAAGTACCTGCCGGTATTCGAGCAGCACGGTCTGGTGGCGAGCGGTACGTCTCCGGACGGCAGTCTTGTCGAGATGGTCGAGTTGAAGGACCACCCGTTCTTTGTCGCCTGTCAGTTCCACCCTGAATTCAAGTCCCGGCCTTTGCGACCTCACCCGCTGTTCCGGGAATTCATGAAGGCCGCCGGTGAGTACACTTGTCCTGGCGTTCGGGCTGGTGCGAGCCCTGCCCGCTAGCCCGGCGATACTGCTTTCCCGCATCATCCTGGTCTGCTACCTGCTGTTCCGTGCCGACTACCGGGCGGAAATCCGTACGAATCTGAGGCTGGTCTGCGGCCGGAGCGACAGGTTCTTCTGGGTCAGGAATGCCTGGTGCGTCGGGCGGAATCTGGCCCTGATGGCATCAGTCGGCACCAGGCTGGGGAATTCAATTGTTGACAGTGCGGTGGTTTGCAGCGAGAATAGTAGTGATCTGCTAGTGGAACGAGAGTTGCATATGGTGATGGCTTCTTTTCATTATGGGGCATGGGAGTTCCTGCCCCGGGTATTCGCGCGCCTCGGGTTCAGCGTCAGGCTGGCTGTGGGTAGTCAGCGGGACACCAGGCTGAACGGCCTGCTGGGCGAAGCGCGCCGGGCTCGGCGTGTAGGCATTGCCAGGGGAATCCGCGAGGTCGTGGCCGGACTCCGATTGCCCGGGGTGACCGGTTTCATGCTTGACAATACGAGGCAGGGAAGACGCCGGCGGGTGGAGTTGGATTCCTGCCGGGTATCGATGCCGGACCTTCCTTTCCGTCTGGCCGAACGCATGAGGAAGGGCGTGGTACCGGCGTTTGCGTTCTTCAGGCAGGGCCGGCTGCGGGTGAATGTCCACCGGGCAGGAGATGGGCGGCAGACCGCACAGGCGCTGGTCGAGCAGGTCAGGGCCCGCCCCGAGGAGTGGATCTTCTGGGGCAAGGCCGGCGCGATTGAGGAGGCGCAATGATGCGCTACGCGCTACGCGCTACGCATGACGCTCTACGCTTTATGCTCTACGCACTACGCTCCATGCCCGACGCTAGAGGCATCCGGCGTCATGCGTCTTGCGTCCAGCGTCTTGCGTCCGGCGTCTTGCGTTATGCGTCGTGCATTATGCTGGTGGCCGGCGTTGTCGGCTGCCGTGAAGACCAGCCGGCATCAAGCCCGACCGCGCTGCCCAGCCAGGTGGTGGAGGGCTTTGTCCTGCACGAGAGTTCAAGCGGAGAGCGGCTCTACAGTCTTGAGGCCGAGACCGCCTACGTGTTTGAGGCCGAGGAACGGATTGACGTGTCCGGGCCCAGGGTCCGGTTCTACGACGAAGAAGGTCTGGTGCATGCAACCCTAGTGGCGGACCGCGGGTTGATTCTGTCGAGGACCAACGACCTCGTGGCCCTGGGCAACGTGCTGGTCGAGACCGCGGACAGCACGAAACTGACTACCGATTCGCTCTGCTGGAACAACAGCACCCGGATCGTGCGGACCGATGCCCACGTTGAGATTGAGACCCCGAACGGCAGGATTGCGGGCAAGGGGCTCATCTCCGACGCCGCCCTGAGCAGGATTGAGATTCTGAGCGAAGTCGAAGGTACGTCGGACTACGAGTTCGGGACCAGTCCGGACAGCCAATGAGGCAAGAAGCTCTACGCACTACGCCCTACGCACAACGCCAGACGTCGGATGCGTCCAGCGTCATGCGTAGAGCGTCATGCGTTGTCCTGCTGCTTGCGGCAGCCGCGAATGGCGCTGACATCTATGCCCGCAGGATGGAGATAATCAAGACCCCGGAAGGACAGGAAACGGTCTTCCGCGACAGCGTGAGCATCACCGACGGCGATACCAGGATTACGGCCCGGCGTGCCCGGATCAACGAACAACTGGGTGTGGCGGTGATTGCCGATTTCGTTTTCATTGAGACTCCGGACGCTTTGGTGTGGGCGGATTCGGCCGTCTACCTGATGGCGGAGAAGCGCACCGAGCTGTTCGGCAATGTCCGGGTGCAGCAGGAGTCGCTGTTGATAACCGCTCCGGTCCTGTTCTATTCCATTCCCGACCGGCTGGTTGAGGCCGGCTCCGGGCTGGTAATCCGGAGCAGCGGCCGCGACTTCGAACTGACCGGTGAGCGCGGGTGGTATGACCTGGCCGGAGATACCGGGGTGGTCGATTCCAGTCCGGTCCTGGTGCAGGCTACCGGCGATGATTCCGTGATTGTGACCGCGCAGTGCATGAGCTGGCACGATCTGGAATCCAGGGCGGTTGCGCAGGGCGGAGTCAGGGTGGGTTCAGGCAGGGCCGCATTGCTGTGCGATACCCTGTCTTTCTTCCCGGGTTCTGATTCGGGTATGGCCCTGGGCAACCCGCAGGTGAGCGACAGCCTGAGTCGGACCGCGGGCGACACGATTACCATCCTGCTGGATCAGGGCCAGCTTGATATTGTGACGGTCAGCGGCAACGCCCAGGGACACTATGTCACCGAAGGTGAGGACGAAGTCGAGTTCTCCGGGCAGTCCATCCGCATCGAGTTCGACCAGGGCGAGGCGGTCCGAGTCGAAGTGGAGCGGCTCGCTTCCGGCAAGCTGGTTCGGAGAAGCGAGCGGGCAGCGGAATGAAACTCGAAGCCGGCGGATTGACCAAGAGCTACGGTGGCCGCCGGGTGGTCGATGACGTCGGTATCGAACTGGAGCGGGGCGAAATCGTGGGGCTTCTCGGTCCGAACGGCGCGGGCAAGACCACGACCTTTCACATGATTACCGGCTTCATTCGGCCCGAGCAGGGATGGATTCGACTCGACGGGAAGGAGATCACCAGGATGCCGGTCTACCGGCGGGCGCGCCTCGGTATCGGTTACCTGTCCCAGGAAGCCTCGATATTCCGCAAGCTCTCGGTGGGCGATAACGTCCGCGCGATTCTGGAGATGCTCGGGGTGCCGAAGTCGGAGCAGGACGACAGAGTGAAGGGACTGCTCGAGAAGTTCAATGTGCTCCATCTGGTGAAGCAGAAAGGCGGGACCCTTTCGGGCGGCGAGCGGCGGCGGGTGGAACTGGCCCGGGCGCTGGCCGCGACGCCTTCGTTCCTGTTGCTGGACGAACCGTTCACGGGGATTGACCCGATTGTGCGGGCCGAAATCCAGGATATCATCCGGCAGTTGCGCGAGGACGGTCTCGGGATTCTGATTACGGACCACAACGTGCGGGAGACCCTCGAGATTACCGACCGGGCGTACATCATGTACGATGCGAAGGTGCTGCTGTCCGGAACGTCCGATGAACTGGTTCGGGACGAGAAGGCACGCGAAGTGTACCTGGGCGAGAGGTTCCGGATTTGAGATTCGAACTCGGGTTGACACAGCGGCTGGGGCTCGAGATGCATCTTACTCCGCAACTGATTCTGAACCTGAAGCTGCTCCAGGTGCCGACGATAGAACTGGAAGCGTTGATCCGCAAGGAGATGGAAGAGAACCCGGTCCTGGAGCAGGTCGATGACTCCGAATACGAAGACAGCGGGAACGAGCGGCAGCCGGAACGCGCCGCCGAACCCGCGGGCGATGCGCAGGTCGCGCCGGACGGGCAGCTCCCGGAGGGAGAAGAGAGGCCCGCTGAAGTGACGCCGGTTGACAAGCTCAATATCGCTGATTTCTTTCCGGATGACGGTTTCATCCCGGGTTCGCTTCCACAGTCCAGGGGTGACAGCGAAGTGGACGTCATCGAACTCGCGGAGGCACCGGGGCCTGACCTCAGGGGCGCTTTGATGCCGATGCTCCGTTCCGTTCTGACCGAGGATGACGCCCGGATTGCCGAGGCCATCATTGAGATGCTGGATGGCGACGGTTTTCTTACTGTCGATATGGAGGAGTTGGCGACCAGCCAGGGCGTGGAGCCGGGACGCCTGCGGGATATCCTCCATCCGATCCAGCGGTTCGAGCCGGGCGGAATCGGGTGCCGGAACCAGCAGGAGGCGTTTCTCGTCCAGTTGGAGCTGCAGGGCTACTCGCCCGCCTGTCTCGAATGCCTGTTGGTCTCCCAGCACTGGAAGCTGTTGCTGCAGGCGCAAGTGAAGAAGATCGCACGGCTCTGCGGGGTTACGCAGAAGGGCGTGCGCCACGCGATTGAGACGATTCTCACCCTGGAGCCCCGGCCGGCGCGGCAGTTTTCCCGGCAGATGGTCGAGTACGTTCTGCCGGATTTCTCGGTGGACTGGCGCGATGACAAACCGGTTGCAGTACCCAATGACGGCAGGCAGCCCAGGTTGCGTCTGGCCCGGCGGTATGTGGAGATGCTGCGTAAGCCGAAGGTCTACCCCAGGGAGCAGGTGCGGTTCGCCAGGGAGAAATTCAACCGGGCCCTGATGTTCCTGCGCGGAATCGAGTCGCGCCGCCGGACACTGAAGCGACTGATGGACCTGATTCTCGACGAGCAGCACGAGTTCTTCGTGAGTGGTCCGCAGTACCTGAAACCGGCTACCCTGCGGGCGGCGGCCGGCAAGCTGGGAGTGCATCCGTCCACTGCGTCGCGGGCCACTGCCGGCAAGTACGTCGAAACCAGCTACGGGATATTCCCGCTGAAGCATTTCTTCAAGGCCGGCACCGGAGCCAAGTCAAGGGCGAGCATCAAGCGAAAGGTCCAGTTGATCGTCGAGAATGAAAACAAGGCCAAGCCGCTGAGCGACGACGAGATCGGCGGCATCCTGGCCAGGGAGGGCATCAAGATTGCCCGCCGGACAGTGGCCAAGTACCGGAACGAACTGAGAATCCCGGGTAGAAACCAGCGGGGAAGGCTCTAGATGCACGTCGTTATCGGGACCGCTGGTCATATCGACCACGGCAAGAGCGCGCTGGTCAAGGCCCTGACCGGCTATGACCCCGACCGTCTGAAGGAGGAGCAGGAGCGGGGGATGACTACCGACCTCGGCTTCGCGTTTCTCGGCGACAACGTTACGATCATCGACGTGCCCGGGCACGAGAAGTTCGTGCGGCACATGCTCGCCGGGGCCAGCACTATCGATATGGTGATGCTGGTAGTGGCGGCTGACGACGGTGTGATGCCCCAGACGACCGAGCATTTCGATATCTGCCGACTGATGGGAATCAGGAAAGGGCTGGTGGTCATCAACAAGGCGGACCTGGTGGAGGAGGAGTGGCTGGAACTGGTTCGGTCGGACGTGACCCGACTCGTCGACGGGACGTTCCTCGAAAAGGTACCGGTCATGGTGGTCTCTTCGACTACCGGGCAGGGAATTCCTGAACTGAGGAAGAGGATTGACGAACTGGTGGTCGGAGTGGAGGCGAAGCCGGACCGGGGCGTGTTCCGGCTGCCGGTCGACCGCTGCTTCACAATCAAGGGGTTCGGGACAGTCGTGGCCGGGACGGTGCTGTCCGGGAAGTGCCGCGCCGGAGACCGGCTTGAGCTGTTGCCTCAGCAGCAGGTGGTCAGGGTGCGCGGGATTCAGCGGCACGACCGGCCGACAAGTGTAACAGTTCTTGGCGACCGGGCAGCTCTGAACCTGCAGGGCGTCGAGAAGGCGACCGTTTCCCGGGGAGACGTGCTTGCCACGCCGGGATACTACAAGCCGAGCGAGATGTTCAATGCGTCGTTGTACCTGCTGAAGAGCGTGCCGCGTCCGCTGCGGCACATGACGCGGGTCAGGCTTCACATCAGCACGGCCGAGGTGATGGCGCGCGTGGCGATTCTGGATTCGAAGGAACTGGCTCCGGGTCAGGAAGGCGTGGTGCAGTTTCGGCTTGAGGCACCGGTGGTGTGCGACTGGAATGACCGGTACGTGATAAGGTCGTACTCGCCGCAGCACACGATTGGCGGCGGGGTCGTGCTGGAGCCTGCCGCGGACAAGGAGCGCAGGTTCGTCGCTGCGACTGTGGCGAGGTTGAATGCCGTGAAGAGCGGGGATGTCACGACCGTGCTGGAGCAGACGCTGCTCAGGTACGGGTTCGAGGCCGTGCGGCCGGATACGGTGGCACATGACGTGGCAAGTGCGCCCGAAGACACGCAGCGGTGTCTTGCCGAACTGGTGAAGTGCGGCAAGGTAGTGCGGTTCGAGTTCGAGGGCAAAGAGTACCTGGTGCACGGGCAGAACGTGGACCGGGCCCGCGAAGCGGTGGTGAAGACAATGGAGGAATTCCACCGTCAGAACCCGGCGCGGGTGGGGCTGAAGCGGCCCGAGCTGAGGGACAAATCGGCTCGTGGGTTCTCGGTTCCGCTGTTTGCCGCGGTGGTGCGCGACCTGATTGAAACGGGAGTTCTGGTCGATGACGGCGGTCGCCTCCGCAAGAGCGACCACCAGGTGCGATTGAAGCCGGCAGAGAAGGAACTGTTCGACCGGGTGGAGAGCGAGTTCCGGGATGCGGGTTTCGGTCCCCCGGGTCTTGATGACGCGCTGGCCGGAGGAAAGAAGAGTGTGGCGGACAGGGTGAGGACCGCGTTGCTTGAAACCGGGACTCTGATTGACGTCGGCGAGTCGGTGGTGTTTCACCGGGAGGCGGTTGCGCGGGCGCGGGAGGTCGTCACCAGGCTGTTCGAGCAGCACGATGAGCTGTCGGCATCCGCGGTGCGCAAGGGTTTGAATACGACCCGGCGATACGTCATTCCGCTGCTGAATCATTTCGATACCACCGGCCTGACTCAGCGGAAGGGTGACAAGCGGGTTCTGAGGAAAAGGGCCGGAACTGAGTAACGGTGAGTCACGGATAGACAAAGGAGAATCATGTCGAATCACGGCATTCTGGCAACTGTGACCTGTCCGGGCTGAGCATCCAAGCTCAGTAAAGCGCAGTTAGCGCTGGCACTGGACAAGCTGAAGCGACCTGAAGACCCGAGGCTGCTGGTCGGGATAGACACGGCCGACGATGCGGGAGTGTTTCTGCTTCGGGACGGACTGGCCCTGGTGCAGACAGTGGACCTTCTGACTCCGATGGTGGACGCCCCGTACGTTTTCGGCCGGATTGCCGCGGCCAATTCCCTTTCCGACGTGTATGCGATGGGCGGCGTACCACAGACCGCGCTCAATGTGGTTGGTTTCCCCGAGCGGTCGAATCCCGACTGGCTGGCGGGCATCCTCAGCGGAGGCCAGGACGTGGTTCAGGAGGCGGGTGGCGTTGTGGTGGGCGGTCATACTTTCAATGAAGCTGAAATCAAGTACGGCCTGGCGGTAACGGGCACAGTGGATCCGGACCGGATTATCACCAACGCTGGGGCCCGGGTCGGCGACGTGCTGGTTCTGACAAAACCGCTGGGATGCGGGGTTTTCGCCCAGGCGGTGATGGGCCAGGATGAAGTGGACCCCGGGTTGTATGAAGCCGCGACCAAGTCAATGGGGATGCTGAACCGAACGGGCTCGGAAGCGATGGTCGCGTGCGGCGCGAACGCGGCGACCGATATCACGGGTTATGGTTTACTGGGCCATACCCAGGAGATGGCCGAGGCAAGCAAGGTGCGAATGAGGTTCCACATGGACGCAATCCCGCTGCTGCCGAAAGTGCTGGGACTGTCCGCTTCGGGAATGAAAGACCCCGGGGTGAAAATGAACCGGACTTCTTTCGGCAAATGGGTTGAGCTCGACGAGAGTGTGGACAAACCGGAGAGCAATCTTCTCTGGGAGTCAGAGACTTCGGGCGGGCTGTTGGTGGCGCTGCCGGCGGCGAAAGCCGGGGAGTTCAGGAAGATGCTGGCGGACAAGGACATCGAAGCTCCGGTTGTGGGCGAAGTAATTGAAGGCCCGGCCGGGACGATTGAGGTAGGGAGGTAGCGGGTGTTCTGGCAGCAGTTGCGTGAGGATTACCTGGCACCCGAGAAGCTCACCCTCTACGCGAGCAAGGCGCTGCAGATCGTGCTGATTGTGGTGATTGCCGGGTTCCTGGCCTGGCTGGCGGGCAGGATACTTGCCCGGGTTCTGCACAGCAAGTCCAAGCTCGCCGAGCGGCACGGAGCCAAGACCGTGATTGCGCTGCTGCGCAGCATCACCCGGTATGCGTTCTTCTTCATGGCGCTTGTCATGATTCTCCGGGTGCTCGGGGTTGACTTCTCGGCGATTATGGCCGGTGCCGGGGTTCTCGGCCTGGCAATCGGGTTCGGAGCCCAGACCCTGGTCCGGGATTTCCTCGCCGGGCTGTTCCTGCTGTTTGAGGATTCGGTCAATGTCGGGGACTTCATTACGGTCGGCAACATCAGCGGCATGGTGGAGATGATGGGCCTGCGGAGGACCGAAGTCAGGGCGTTCAACGGAACGCTTTACACCATTCCGAACGGGGACCTGCGGAGCTTCGGGAACAAGAACCGGGAGTTCATGCAGGCGATTGTCACCGTTGACATTGCGTACGAGCAGGACACGGAGCGGGGAATGGCCGTGGCGAAAGCGGTCGCCGACAAATGGTTCGAGGAAAACCCGAACCTCGCGCTGGCAAAGCCCCAGGTTCACGGACTGCTGAGCTTCGGGGAGTCAGGCCTGACTATCAGAGTGGTGGCCAGGGTGAAGCCGATGACCCACTGGGGCGTTGAGCGTGACCTGAGGGTCAGGCTTAAGCAGGCGTTCGACAGCAAGGGCGTCGAGATTCCGTTTGCCCGCCAGGTTGTTTACCTCAAGCGGGAGCCGACGGAGCAGACCAGGTCCTGAGTCCGGGGTCGGACTCGAAGCTACAATCCGGTCGAGTCCGCTTCCGCGGGAGCAGGCGTTTCCGGCGGGTGCGGGTGGGTGATGACGATGAGGGCGCCGGTCAGGTCGCCGGCCTTGTCGCGCAGGGCTTCGATGCAGACAGCCGAGCCCGGCATTTCGGGCAGGATGTTGCAGGTCTGCTGGCTGGTTGACCCGGCCAGCACGCGCTCCAGCGGCTCGAGCACGAAGGCCAGACGGGCAAAGCCGCGCAGTTCCTTCCCGGCGGCTTCGGATGCGGGGCAGCCAAGCAGTGACTCCATGGCCGGGTTTGCGATGACGACGTTGGGAATCCGGTTGACGATTATGACGCCTTCGGATATGTCGTTGAGCAGGAGTCGGAACCGGCGTTCGAGTTGGAGAATCCGGTCTGCCTTGCGGTTGTCGAATTCGCGCAGCCGGGCGAAGGAGCGGTTCAATCGGCGGGCGAGCTGGCCCAGTTCGTCGCGGGAGTCCAGTTTCACCCGGACGTTCAATTCCCCTTCTTCAGTGCGGAGCAGCGAATTGGTGATTCGCTTGATCGGCAGTACCGCCCGGCGGGGAAGAACGACCAGCAGCCAGACGAGCACAACCAGGACGACGAGCAGAACGGTGATGATGTTGCGCTGACCCCAGGCCGCGAGCATGCGGGCATGACGGCGGTTCTGTTCCACTTTGGTCCGGGCGTGGGCGACTATCGAATCGGTCCGCACGGCAATCGCCAGTTGCAGGGATTCGATGCTGTCATTGAGAGTCCGGCTTCCGACCAGCGGCAGTGAGATGTTGCCGCCGAGCCGCGCGGCTTCGGCGAGAATCGAGTCCCGCTGCAGGCTGTCCGTTACCGATGCGGCGGCACGGAGCAGTTCCTCGTGGGTTCGCCGCAGACGGCTGAGACTCGGGATGACAAAGCTGCCCCGGGTTTCCGGGACCGGCATCCGGATGAGCGAATCGGCGAGGTCCCGGTAGATGTCGGTCAGTGCCACAATCGCATTGAATTCCCGGGTCAGTTTCGGTTCCAGCTTCCGGCCCCGGTCGGACAGGTCGTGGACGTCCGCGAGTGCTTCGTGGACCTGGGTCAGGTAGGTCGAGTCACGGTAGAGCAGGAAATTTTTCTCGCCCCGGCGGGCCCGGGCGAAGTCGAGCGAGATGCGGTCGCCGATGCGCATCAGTTCGATGTCCTCAGTGACGACCCGATTGACCGCGTCGTTCATCCGGCGGATGTAGAGCAGTGAGAGGATGACGACCGGGACGATCAGGGCCGCGGCCGCCAGCATGCTGAGTACCATTCGGGTCCGGATTGACATCCCGCCCCGCGGTGTCCGATTCGACCGGCCGGGTTTCATGCTATTTCCCCATTGACAGGCGTTCGATGTCTTCGTCCCGCCCGACCGCGACCAGGATGTCGCTCTCGTCGAGCCGGTCGTCCGGACCGGGTATGTCGTTGGTCCGGGTTTCGTAGCTGCTTTCACCCGCGTCGGTCACGACCGGAATCCGTTTCTTGATGGCAACGACGTTGATATTGTACTTACGTCGGATGTCGATCTCGCCCAGCTTGCGGCCGATCATGTCCCGCCGGGGCTTCATCTCGACCAGGCTGTGGCCGCTGGAGAGCGTAATCTGTTCGAGGACGTCGGGTGCAATCAGGCTCTTGGCAACCTGGTCGGCCATCTGTTCCTCGATGAGGACGGTCCGGTCCGCTCCGACGTCGTGCAGTATCTGGGCGTACAGTCGGGATGACGCGCGGGCGATGACGTGTCCGGCGCCGAGTCGGCGCAGGATTGCGGTTGCGAGTATCGCCGCTTCCATTCGCTCGCCCATCGCCACGACGACCGCGTCAACGTCGAGGACTCCCGAATTGGCCAGCGCTTCTTCGTTGGTTGCGTCCAGCGTCAGGGTCTGGGCCAGTTCGTCCTTGAACTCCTCGACCCGGCGCGGGTCGGAGTCGATGCCGATTACTTCCGCGTCTTTGGCGGTCAGCGTGCGGGCCACGCGACCGCCAAAGGTTCCGAGTCCGATAACAGCGAATTGCTTCACAGTTTCCTCCTTTAGCCGACTATGACCCGCGCTTCGGGGTAGTTGATCGGCAGGCGTGATTGCCGCGCGCGCATGGCCAGGGCCAGGGTCAGCGGTCCCAGTCGGCCGATGTACATCAGAATGATGACCGCCGCCTTGCCGGTGGCACTCAGTTGGGGCGTCAGGCCGGTTGTGAGTCCGACCGTGCCGAAGGCGGAGAGCGTCTCGAAGAAGATGACCTGGAACGGAGCGCGTTCGGTGACGAGCAGGATGGCGAAGAAGAGCGCGATGATGCCGGCCGAGACCGCGGCAATCGCGCTCGCCCGGTAGACGATGTCCTTGGGTACGACGCGTCGTCCGATTTCGACTTCCTCCCGGCCCCGGATCCGGTCGCGGGCGGCGAGGAACAGTATTGCCACGGTGCTGGTCTTGATGCCGCCGCCGGTTCCGCCGGGCGATGCGCCGACGAACATCAGCACGGCCCAGAGGAAGAGCGTGACCGGATGCAGGACGCCGATCGGCGCGGTGTTGAAGCCGGCGGTTCGCGGTGTCACCGCCTGGAACAGCGACGCCAGCAGTTTGCCGCCGGTCGGCATCCCGGCAAGGGCGTTGTCGTATTCGGCGAAGAAGAAGAAGATGGTCGCGCCGACAATCAGGATGCCCGATGTCCAGATGACCAGCCGGCCGTGAACGCTGAGCCGGCGCAGGGAGTAGAGCGGGCCGTGGCGGAGTGTGTCCCGGTTGAGCAGTTCGCGCACTACGACGAATCCGAGCCCGCCGGTGACGACGAGTCCGATGACGACGATATTGACCGCCACGTCGCCGCGGTAGCCGGCCAGGGAGTTGGAGAAGACCGAGAACCCGGCGTTGCAGAATGCCGAGACCGCGTGGAAAACGGCGTAGTAGAGCGCCTCGCCGGCGGACTGGTGGTCGGGCAGCCAGCGCAGGAAAAGGAACAGGGCGCCGACCGCCTCAGCGAGCAGCGTGAACGTCAGGATGTAGCGCAGAGCGCGGGCGATGTCGATGCCGCGGGATTCGCCGATCATCGTGGACATGGTCTTGCGTTGACCCAGGCCGAGCTTGCGACCGAACATGACCGCCAGGCTGGCGGAAAAGGTCATTATTCCGAGGCCGCCGAACTGGAGCAGGGCCAGGATGACGAGCTGGCCGAATCGGGACCAGTAGACCGGGGTATCCTTGACAATCAGCCCGGTGACGCAGGTTGCCGACGTGGCGGTGAAGAGGGCGTCGATGAAGTTGGTGGTGCTGCCGTCCGACGTGGCGGCCGGGAACGTCAGCAGCAGGGTTCCGATGACAATCAGAACCACGAAGCTGAGCGCCAGCAGCCGGACCGGCTGGATGCGCAACTGCTCCAGGGTGCCGGCGAAGCGCCGGGACCGGGTGAACGACTGGCCGACGACGATGACCTGGCGCAGGACGATGAAGCTGATCCCGGTTCCGCCGGCGATGAGCGCGACGGCAATCGGGGCGAACGCGGCCAGGTCGAACCAGCGTTCCTTCAGGTGTTGGAGCCGGGAAGTGGCGGTGACGAAGCCGAGGATGACATCGACGATGAAGAGCCCGAGCACCAGCAGGTTGTACGCTTTGATAGCAGCGTCGGCGGTCGGCCCGACGAGCAGGCCATAGCCTGATTTCAGGATGATGAGCAGCAGGGCGAGGCCGACCGCTGCGGTGACCACCCAGCGGAACCTCTCAAGTCCGCCCGGGAGTTCGCGCATGGTCCTGATTACGCGGAACCGCCGAAACAGCCGCATATCGTAGAACTTAGCCGAACAGGCGATATTGTCAATGAGTGCGGGCCGGTCGTTGTGAAGGCGGTTTGACAGCGGCCGGGCAGGCGCTAGGATTTCCCTGATGTACTTCGCCCGCTGTTGGCTTGCCTGCGCGGTCTTGGTTATTCTTGCCTGCGGTTCCGAAGTCGGGAGGGCAAGGCGGGACCTGGACAGCCCGGACGTGGAGAAGCGAATCGCCGCCGCCAAGGTTCTGGGCAAGGCGAAGGACCGCCAGTCAGGCCCGAGGCTGGCCGAACTGCTCGAGGACGAGGATGACCGGATGCGCAAGCAGGCCGCCCGCGCGTTGGGAAAGATCGGCGACCCGGGAGCAGCCGAACCCCTGGCCGAACTGTACGGCAGAGAGGAATACGAGGACGTGGCCGACGCGGCGGCCCGGGCGCTCATCAAGCTGGGCGACCCTGCAGTCCGGCCGCTGATTGAGTTGACCCGGTCCCGCCGGGCGGAAGTGCGGGCCGGTGCGGCGCGCGCCCTGGGCAGGCTGAAAGCACGCGAGGCGGTCGACCGGCTAATCAGATTGCTGGATGATTTCGAGCCCGATGTCAGGATTGCCGCGGTCCACGCGCTGCGTCAGATCGGGGACAAGCGGGGAGTAGCGGCCCTGGCCCGGGCGGTCGATGACCGGGATGAGGACGTCGGGTCCGCAGCCCAGAAGGCGCTCAGTGGTCAGGGCTACCAGCAGGAACTCGACCGGGCCAAGCGTATCATCCGTTCGGTTCCGCGCTGAACTCCAGTCGGTTTTCCATTCCGTTGGCCTGTTTGGGAGTCTGCCGAGGCGCGGTCTGCATCAAGGCTCGGGGGTCTGCTTGCGGTCGGTTGAGCTGTCGCCGTTTCCGATACGGTTCCGGTCGGAGAGGCGCGGCGGCAAGGGTTTGCGGCCCGAAGCGTATTCGAGCAGGCTGGTGATAATCCCGTTGGTCCGTTC
Source organism: uncultured bacterium (assembly GCA_965370805.1). Classification (GTDB taxonomy): domain Bacteria; phylum Hydrothermota; class Tepidihabitantia; order Tepidihabitantales; family Tepidihabitantaceae; genus CBDUVZ01. The sequence continues at coordinate 17,223 of CBDUVZ010000049.1, forward strand.
GATCTCCTGCTTGATGATTTCGAGGTGCCGGGCCGGCTTGGGCTCCAGTTTGTCGCCCGCGGTCAGCTTCAGGTAGTAGGTCGCATTCAGCATTGAGCCGAGTGCGTTGCGGACTTCGTGGGCGATGTCGCCCGCGACCTGGCCCAGTGCAGCGAGTTGCGCCTTCCTGACCAGTTCCGTCTGGGCCTGGATCAGTTCCCGGGTTCGTTCCTCGACGAGTTCCGCCAGGCGCGCGCGGTGCCGCGTGAGTTCCTCGGTGGCTTTTGCGCGCATGATGCTGCTGCCGATCTGGGCGGCAATCGCTTCGAGCGCGGCGCGGGAGTAGTCGGGCACGTCGCGCAGCTTGTGGGAGGCGACGTTCAGGCAGGCGACGGCCCGGCCGGCGTGGAGCACCGGGATGACGGCGATAGCCCGCAGTCCCTCGCCGCGGCGGGTTGCGTCCTGCGCGGTCAGCAGTTCCTGGTGCCGGGCGTAGACCGGCTTGCCCACAGCAATCAGCCGGGCGTTGGCCGAGTCCCCGGGAAAGTGGGACGCTGACTTCACGAAGTCGGGCGGCAGCCCCTGATGGAACGCGAGGTTCACTTCGCCCGAAGTTTCGTCAATGAGGTAGACGCCGCCGGAGTCCATGCCGGAGATGTCGATCGCGGCTTCGAGGCAGACCCGGAGCGTCTCGTCCAGCCCGGCGGCAGTACCGAGCGCCACACTCAGGTCGCGCTGGCCGCGCGCCAGGTCCCGGGCCTGCCGGTGTTCGGTGATGTCTTTGACCGCGCCGTAGATGTGCGTCACCCTTTTCTTTGTTTCATCCCAGACCGGCTCGGCGTAGTCCCGCATCCAGCGCACCCCGTCATCGCCGGCCCTGACGCGGTACTCGACCGTGGAAGGCCGGCCGGCCAGCAGGGTCTCCAGTTGCTTCCGGGTAATCGGCAGGTCGTCGGGATGGACGAGATTGGACCAGTCGCGGCGCTCGCCAATCTGCTCTCTAGAGAGACCGGTGATGTCGGCAATGGTCCCGGCCACCCATTCGTTCACTACCTTCCCGTCCGGTTTCACCCGGTATCCGTACGCGTAATCGGAAGTCAGGTTGGCGATGGCCCGGTAGCGGAACTCGCTTTCCTTGAGGGCTTCCTCGGCCTGCTTGTGCTCGGTGATATCGATCGCCATTTCGTAGCGTACTATCCGTCCGTCCGGCCAGCGGATGGCCTTGTCGATGCAGCGATACCAGCGGTCGTTGGCCTTGTTCTGGAATTCCCAGGTGTGGGTATTGCCTTCATTCTCGCCGAAGATGAGGTCGTTCGTGCAGAACGGACAGGGTTGATCCAGGTTCTGGAGCGTCCGGTAGCACTTCTGCCCGGCGACGTTGCCGAAGCGGTCTCTGCCGGCCTGGTTGAGGTAGAGTATTTCGTGGGTTTCCGGGTCGGCCACGTAGACCACCTCGTCGATTCCGTCGAAGAGCGAGACGAACTGCTGGTGCTCCACGACCGGCGACGATTCGACCGGCGCGGGCCTACCGGCAGCGGGCCTGCTCGATTCAGCCATCGGCGCGGTCGCCTCCGCTCGGCCGGGTTGCGCGCGACTGCTTCTCCATTCTGGATTCCAGCGCCTCGATTCTGCTTTCGGTCTTGACGGCCTTCGCCTCAAACAGGAGCGGTATCGATGCGGCGTAGATGATGACGCCGGCGAGCTGCGTGTTGATGTTCTTCGCCAGCATCCCGCAGAACATCAGAACGACCCCGCCGAGGCAGAGAACGGCACCGACCAGCAGGTAAGCGACGAGCCTTTGGTTCTTCATATCAGTACCTCTTATTGCTGATTCGCAGGGGACGGACGACTGTCCCTGCCCGACCACGGCAGGATACGGCAAAGGGGATGGAAGTCAAGACCGCAAGGGAAATGCCGAATGCCGAATGACGTTCTACGACGCAGGAGCAGGTGCCATCGGATGGCTCAATGCCGAATGCAGGATGAGACAACCGCCAAGGCCGCCAAGTGCGCCAAGGCTGAGGACCGGAGCGGAGAGGAGTCTTACCACCAAGGCACGAAGAGCACGAAGGCTGAGGACCGGAACGGAGAGGATGAACACCACTGGCACCAAGAGGTTGCTTCCTCTCCCTTGAGGGCACGGTCGCCGGTGCGTCCTCGCACGAGGATTGAGGTGAGGGTGACAGGATATGGAATGCGGTCGCGAAGCTCCCGCCTCTCATTTGCCGAAGCGACGCTGCAGTGGACCAAAGCGGCAGTCCTGCTGCCGCAGTCCCAACCCCGCAATTCGACATTCGCAATTCGGCATTCGGCATTCCCTGATGGTTTGCAATCACCAATCTGCAATCGGGAATCGAAGGGCGGACTGCGGATTGCGGTTGGTGCTTCCTCCGCTTGACAATGTGCTTTGCCTCCGTTATAACCTTACCATATCGGAAGGTCTTGGGCCGCCGGCCCTGGGCCATGACTGAAGGAGACTGGATGATGACTACTCATTTGAGACCGGGCTGGATTGCGACTGCGATTGCCCCCTGCCTGCTGGTTGCGGCGGGGCACACACAGTGGATTGAGGATAGTATCAATTGCGGTGGGCCCTGGGTCGGGAGCATGGTGTACAACTCAAGGGCCGATGTGGTGTACGGGGCCAGCGAGCAGCCGGGTATTATCTTCACCATCTCGTGCGACAGCAACAAGGTGATTTCGAGCATTTACCTGCACTGGCCCCACTGTGTCACCTACGCTTCATCTGTCAACAAGGCGTACTGTACGGTCTACAATAACCACGAGTCCGATTCCGTTCTGGTTATCGATGGCTTTACCCACGAACGCATCAAGGCTATACCTCTGGACTGGGCCAGGGTTCCGATCTGGGATTCGGTGAGTGACCAGGTTTTCGTGTCATGCGGTGAGGAGAACAAAGTAGCGGTGATTGACTGCGCGACTGACTCGGTGATTGACCGCATCCGGGTAGGGCAGTATCCCATCGGCCTCGACATCAACGACCGACATCGCAAGTTGTACGTTCGGAATGATGATTCCGAGACGGTTTCCATCGTTGACCTTGAGACCAATGAGGTCATCGAGACTATCCGGTTGAGCGGAGCCCCGGAAGCGGGGTGCTACTGCGCAGCGGTGGATAAGTACTACTGCAGTGCCGGCATTGCGGTGGCGGTGATCGATGGTGCCGGGGATTCGTTGATCAAGGAGATCCCGCTGCCGTACGGCAATCGTGCGAAGAGCCTGATTGCGGTTGAGGCGCACGAACTGGTCATGGTCGGGGGGTCTACCGGCGGCTGGGATTCGGTGTTTGTACTTGATGCGGAGGGCGATTCGGTCGTCGCAATGCACCCGGTCGGCAGGGGCCCCAGAGGGCTGGTCTGGAGTCCGGCTACTGACTTGGTCTACGTAGCCAACGGCTACTCGGATGACATATCGGTGATTGCCGGGAACGGATCAGCGGTGCTGTGTAGCCTGCCGGTAGCCCACGGGCCGTTCGTGTTTGTGTCCGCACCGAGGCACGAGAGATTGTACCTGGGGCATCTGGGCAGCAGAATGGTGTACGTGATCAAGGACCGGGCTGGAGGGGTACACGACGGCAGCGATGTCACAGTTGAGCCTCTGTGCCTGCTGCGTGCGCGGCCCAGCCATTTCGTCGGCAGAGCTGTCATTGAGTACTGCGGGGCGGCAGACGTGCCGGTGAAGCTGGTCGTTTACGCGCAGGATGGCCGGCTGGTCAGGCGGTTGTCCGCCGGCGCTGCCCGAGGCGAGAGGCAGCGCTATGTCTGGGATGGAAGAGATGAAAAAGGCAACAGGGTTCCCCGGGGCGTCTATACCGTGATGGCCTGTGGTGCGAATCCATGCCGCACGAAGGTGGTGAAGCTGGGCAGGTCGGGAATCTAGATGAGGCGTTTGAGAGCTGTTG
>CBDUVZ010000050.1:0-20764 GCA_965370805.1 uncultured bacterium
TAAACACCAAGGCACCAAGAGCACGAAGAGGAAGTAACCACGGATGGACACGGATGAACACAGATGAGGGCCGGGAATCCGGATTCGGCAATCGACATTCGGCATTCGTAATTGCCATAGCCGCCAAGGCTGAGGACCGGAGCGGAGTGAACACCAAGGCACCAAGAGCACAAAGGTGAAGAGCCGGAGCGGAGCGGAGTAAACACCAAGAACACCAAGAGCACGAAGAGGAAGTAACCACGGATGGACACAGAGGGCAGATTTCAGATTTGAGATTTCAGATTGTAGATTGCGGAGGGCGGAAGCGGGCCGGAATGGACCACGGATAGACACAGATGAGGGCGGAAGTCCGAACTCGACATTCGTCATTCGACATTCATAGTTTCCTCTGCTTGACTATGTCCTGCGGCGGTCCTATCATGCATTATGATAGAGGAGGCTGTATGAAACGGAACGTGACAGTTGGATTGACCGTTGCTTTGGTGCTTGCAGCGTCGGTTGTTTCCGCCCAGTGGCTGGAGACGACAATCCCGGTGCCGGACGACCTCGGCGTGATGACCAGCCCGAGTTGTCTGATCTACAACCCGGCCAACGGCAGGGTGTACGTCGGCACCGACGGCTATGTGTTCGTGGTTGACGGCGCGACCAATCTGCGGATCGCGCAGATTGACGTCGGGTCCGCGGTCGCCGCCCTGTGCTGCAGTCCGAACGGCAACCGGGTCTATTGCGCCAAGAGCGGGACCCCGTTCGTTGCGGTCATCGACGGGGCCAGTAACCAGGTAATCGCCAACGTGGAGGTGGGTAACGGCGTCCGAGCCCTGTGCCACAACTCGGCCGAGAACAAGGTCTATTGCGCCAACGACCTTGACGGCACCGTTACTATCATCGATGGCGTGTCGAGCAGCGTGATTGCGACGGTCGGCGTGGGAGCAGGGCCGCGCGCGCTGTGCTACAGTTCGGTCGGCAGCAAGGTCTATTGCGCCAACTACTACGGCAACAGCGTGTCGGTAATCAGCGGCGCCGCGAATACCGTCGTCGCGACAGTGTCGGCCGGCCTCTACCCGACCGCCCTCTGCTGTAACGAGGCCGGCAGCAGGGTCTATTGCGCCAATTGGATCGGCGATGACGTGTCGGTGATTGACGGCGCGGGTGATACCCTGGTGGCGACAGTGAACGTCGGCCGCGGGCCGTGCGCTCTGTGCCACGACCGCGGGAGCAACCGGGTCTATTGCGCGAACCGGGAGAGCGATGACGTCACCGTGATTGACGCCGCCCTGAACAGCGTCATTGACACGATTGAAGCCGGTGACAGCCCGTGCGCCCTCAGTTACAACTCCACCAGTGACAAGGTCTATTGCGCGAACGGTGGAAGCGCCAGCGCGACGGTTATCGACGGTCCCTCGTCGAGCGTGATTGCGATTCTGGACGTCGGGGAATCGCCGTGCGCCCTCTGCTGCAACCCGACCGACAATCGGGTCTACTGCGCGAGCAGGGACGATGACATGGTGACCGTCATCGGCGGCGAGTCCGACCGGGTGCTGGTCCGGTTGCGGGCCGGCGGCCGTCCCGTGGCTTTGTGCTGCAGCCCGAGCAGCGACCGGGTGTACTGCGCGGACGAGGAAACGGACAACGTGGTTGTAATCGACGGGGCCTCGAATGCCATCATTGCGATTGTGGCCGCGGGAACGAACCCCACCACTATCTGCTACAATCCGACGGCCGACAAGGTGTACTGCGCCTGTTCCGGCGACAGCAGTATCGCGATCTTCGACGCCGCGACGGCCGGCCTGCTTGCGGTCGTGCCGGTCGGCCGAGAGCCATATGCGTTCTGCTACAACCCGACCAACAACCGGGTTTTCTGCGCGAACGGCGGCAGCCGGACCGTGACGGTCATTGACGGGAACTCGAACGCGATGATCGCTACAGTCGAAGTCGGCAGTAACCCCTATGCGCTGTGCCATAACCCGGCCGGCAACAAGGTGTACTGCGCGAACCGCTGGGGCAGCGACGTGGCGGTGATTGACGGCGAGAACTGCGTCGTACTGGCGACAGTGCCGGTCGGTGACGATCCCCGCGCACTGTGCCACAGTCCGGCCGGCAATCTCATCTACTGCGCAAACGGCGGGGACGGGACGGTGTCGGTAATTGACGGGACCGCCGATACAGTTGTCGTTACCATCTCCGTGCCGGCATCTCCGCGTGCGCTGGTCCACAATCCCGTCAGCGGCAAGGTCTACTGCACATGCAGTTGGGCCGACACCATGGTAATCATGCACGGCGAACGTCATCGTGTCATCGGCTCGCTCGAAGTCGGCAGCGCTCCCCGGGAGTTGTCTTGCGACACCATCAAGAACAAGGTCTACTGCGTCAATTACTTCGGTAACAGCGTGACAGTGGTCGACGGGGTCCGGGACAACGTAATCACGACGATTCCGGTCGGAGCCAGTCCGAATGCCGTTGCCTGGAACCCGGTTCACAACCGGACCTACGTGGCGAACAAAACCGGTGCGTCGGTCTCCGTCATCCGGGACAGCCTGACTGGAATTCAGGAAATGCCGAATGCCGAATTGCGAGTGACGAATGGCAGGCAGATGACGGCTACAATCGTGCGCGGCGTGCTGCGGTTGTTGGAGTCTGCCAATCGCCATTCGACATTCGCACTTCTGAATTCCGTGGGTCGGGAGGTGATGGACCTTGCGCCGGGCGAGAATGACATCCGGCATCTGGCTCCGGGCGTGTATTTCGTCCTTCAGGCATACAGCGTCAAGCGTGAGGCGTTGGGCGTCCGCAAGGTCGTGATTCAGCGGTAGGACGCTTCGGCGAGAGGCTGTCCTCCTGAGTCCAACCACGGATGGATACGGAGGCAAGGTGGCAGCATGTCGAACAGCGGAAGGCGGAAGTTGGGGCTACGCCGATTCTACGAACGAGATGGCTTGCTTGGTGCGTTCGATGAGCGGAGCCAGGACTTCGGCGAGTACTGCGCGGTCCGTCTGCTTCAGTGCTTGCTCTGCAACAGCGGCGTCGGATGCACGCAGGTCAGCTATCGCCTTCACGATGAAGACCAGTCGTTTGCTGCTGTCCGTCACGAAGCCCTGTGAGTCCATCAGCTTGCGCACTTCGTCCAGCTTCCTGAATATTCTCTGCTTGTCATCATCTGGGAACTTGCCCGGCCATGACTTGGGGTGCTCAAGAAGCATCAACAGGTAGTCATCCATCGCGAATTGCGTGACACCTCGTGCCTTCAACATCGGTGAGTCGGGTTCGCCTTGAGCCACGAATCCGATTCGCATTCCGTGTTCGGGCACGACCAGCCCGCAGGACCCATCAGGAATGCTGACTTGGGAGTCCAGTTCCTTGCGGAGTTCTGAGGCAAATGCCTTGAGTGCCGAGCGGCTGTCCGGGTGCGAGTTCAGGTCACGGGCGACGAGCAGATGGTCTCCCTGGAATCCGGACCGTACGAGTGCGGCAACCTGTGCTACTTGTTGTGAAGTCCCGCCCTGCTTGCCCTTCTTCGGTAGGATATTCAGACGCGGGAGTAAATTCTCGCGGCACAGCACCTCGAAGACAACACGGTCAAGGTCGCCCTCGACTACGAGTGTTGCTTCGGATTTCACCGGCGGGGCTACGCGGGCTCCACGGTGCGCGGGTCGATGCCCATGTCCATGAGCACTTCGGCGTCATTGGCGTCCGCCCGACGCGCGGTCAGTTCACCGTCGGACAGCCGGGTGTGAATCAGTGAGAACGAGACCTGTTGTTCCCGGCAGGCTGCTGCGAAGTGCTGGACTGCTTCCAGGCTGTGAGTGGTCGCGAACACCTGGAGATTCTGCTGCACGGCGTATTTCGTTGTCCAGCGAGCCAGCTTGTCCAGCGCCGCGCAGTGATGTGCCGTCTCCGGCTCTTCCATGAGCAGGACCGTATCGCGCAGGAGGCTGAGCAGCATCAGGAATCGAATGAAGTAGCGGCTGCCGTCGCCGAGGTCGTCTATGCGGATGGAGTACTCTGGCAGCAGGAGCAGGAGCGAGGGGCTCCCGAGGAAGGGTGTGTAGGTCAGTCCATCCGTTTCCAGCCCGTAGACGTCCTTCAGCATCCTGGTCAGCGTCTTGTCGGCACGATTCGCAATCAGGCGCTGCCATAGTCTCCGTTCTACCAGGTCAAGGCGGCGGAAGTCAGAGTCGACCAGCGAGGTCTGCCGCAGGAACTCGGCGGCGGTGGCGTACTTGGCTAGCTCATCGGGTAATGCGCCCTGCAGGGGCTGCATACCCGTGAATGCACCGTCTGTGAAGTCGGGGTTGCTGCCGAGTTGCATTTTGCCCATCATCGCGTGAACCACATAGTGCGTACCGTCATGCGTGAAGGTGCAGGTAGACTGCCCCGTGTTTGTGTGAGTGCAGTCCAATTCCACTCCGTTGTCGTAGGCCAGATGGCTCCGGATCTCAGCGTTGGTGTCGTACCGGTGCCAGAGGCCGGCGGGAGGACTGTCTGTCTTGAGCCGATGACGTTCCAGCACGACCTCCATCTTGCTTCGTCCCAATGCGTCCCTATCCTCTACGCTGGAACTTCCCACCAGCAGCGCATCAAGTACGGTTGACTTGCCCGAGTTGTTCCGGCCTACGAGTACGTTGACCCGACCCAGGTCCGAGAGTTTCCCGGTGCGGATGCCCCGGAAGTTGGCAATCTCCAGTGAAGTCAATAGCGGCACGGTCGATGATAGGGTCGGGGAGATGAGTGTCAAGTGGGGTAGCGTCCTGGCGGTCAGCGGGCTAGGGGGTCTTGATGAGCTTGGGCAGGGCGGTGAAGATGAGGAAGGTTGAGACCTCCCTGTCCGGGTACAGGGCTTCGCAGGCGTGGGCGTAGTGTTTCAGTTGTTGGTTGTGGTATTCGGCGGCCCGGGTCGGGATTTCTTCTTCCTTGATAGTATAGGTTTTGTAGTCGTAGATGCGGACTTCCTTGTCCGTGAGGATTACGCGGTCGATGCGGCCGGAGTAGATCCTCTCGCCTTGTTTGAGCATGAAGGGGAGTTCGGCCCTGCCGTCTTCGCGGGGGCGGATGATGTCCCAGAGTTCCGGGTCGTTCTTGAGCCCGGCGACCTGTTTGAGGACGGTTTCGACGTAGTCGTCGAGCCGGTCGAGCGGGAGGCCGTGAATCCTGATGAGACGCCTTGTCTCCGGGGCCAGGGATTCGGGGTCAGGGGTCAGGTGTCCGTTCGATATCTGTTCGAGCACAGCGTGGACGACGTCGCCGAGGCCGATGAGGTCGTCGGCGTAGTGCTGGTAGTCGGTGCGGATGTTGCGGACGACCGGTTCGATGCGCGACGCGGGGCCGGGGTCGAGCGGAGCGGGATGGACGAGAGATTGTAGATTTGAGATTGTAGATTTGAGATTTGAGATTGCTTCGGTCGCTTCGCTTCCTCGCAATGACTTGGAGGAGGACGGAGCGACAGCGGGCAAGGCTGTTACCCTGACGCCGGGGAGATCGAGCCCGAGTTTGAAGCCTTCTTCGGTGCGGGTCAGCCCGAGGTGTTGTTCGAGCCATTCGAGCCAGGTGCCTTTGCGCCGGGGCGTCCATGCGCCGGTGAGGATGAGCACGTCGCGCGGGCGAGTGCAGGCGACGTAGAGCAACCGTTTGTGCTCTTCGAGTTCTTTGAGCCGGTGTTCCTGGTGGAACGGGCTGAGGTCCCGGGCGGCTTTGTCCGTGATGTGGGACACCAAGACTTCGTTCGGGCCGCGTTCTTCGATGATGGTTTGCGGGTCTCCGGCTTTGCCTTTACGCTTGAGGTCGAGCCCGGGGAGGAACATGACCGGGAACTGGAGCCCTTTAGCGCCGTGGACAGTCATGAGCCGGACCGCGTTGCGATCCTCGGTTGGGATTCCGGCGTTGGATTCGCGGCCAAGGTCGGAGCGGCCGAGGGAGTCAAGCAGGCGCAGCGGGTGGTCGCCGTGGAGCCCGGAGTCTTCAATGACCTGCAGGAGTTTGCGGACGTTGGCGCGGCGCTGCGGTTCCCAGAACGAGCGCCAGCCTTCGGTGTCCGACAGCACCTGTTCAAGGACATGGGCGAGAGGCCGGTGTCGGACCTGGGCCAGCCAGTCGTCGAGCCGGTCGATTGCGACGCGGAGTTCAGCGCTGGTTTCCGCGCGGGCGCGGAGCCGGTCGAGGAAGCAGGAACCGGTTTCCTGGTTGGCGAAGAACAGCTCGGGTTCCGGGACCCGCAGGAGCGGGCCGCGGAGCGCGGCGTAGAGCGCGAGGTCGTCGGCCGGGTCGACCAGGAACCGGAGCAGTCCGAGCAGATGGCCGGTTTCGGGTTCGGTCCAGAACCCGATGCCGCCGACCACGATGAAGGGTATGTCTGCTTCGCGCAGGGCCTGTTCGTAGATGTGCAGGTGGGTGCGTTTGCGGAGCAGGATGGCGATGTCTTTGTGTTCGCACGGCCGGCCGATTTCCGGGCCATCCGGATTGGGGTCGAACACCTCATGTGTGCCGACGAGTGATTGGATCCGGTTCGCGATGGTGTGGGCTTCCGCGGCACGGCGCTCGGCCATCTTCGCGTCCGTGGGTTGGAGCAGGATTTCGACCAGCCCGGGCCGGTCGTTCTTGCGGCCCCGGATGAACTCGATGTACCGGGTCTGCCAGGGCGGGTCGTTCTTCTTCGCGTCCATCAGCCTGCTGAACAGGGCGTTGTTGAAGTCGATGATTGCCTGCAGGCTGCGGTAGTTGTCCTGCGGGAACTCTTCTTCGAGTCGAGTCGGACCGAGCCATTTCTTGAGTTCATTGCGCGCCGTGGCGAACACCTCGACCTTGGCCCCGCGGAACATGTAGATGGACTGTTTGTCGTCGCCGACGAGGAAGATGGTCGGGCTGATGCCCTGGTCGGTCTTCGCGCCTTCGCCCGCGCGCCATTCCTCGGTGAGCTTGTCGATGATGCCCCACTGGAGGAAGCTGGTGTCCTGGAACTCGTCGACCAGCAGGTGGTCGGTCTGTTCGTCGAACGCGCGGAGGACGTTCTGCCAGTCGTCGTTTTCGGAGAGGAGTTTCAGGGCCTGGTATTCGATGTCCTGGAAGTCGACCAGTCCGGCCTGGCGTTTGGCACCAATGTAGGCGGCGAGGAACCGGTCCTGGAACAGGCCGAACCGGCGCTGGAATGCGCGGTATTCGAGCTTGGTGACGAGCAGTGCGCGGTAGCGGCTCATCGCTTCGGTCCAGGCGGCGAACGACTCCTTGTCCTTGCCGCGGCCTTTGCGCGGGGACAGGGACTTGGTCAGGTAGGTTTCGCGGACGTCGGGTTGTTCGAGTTGCGCGGTGACGCGGTCCCGGGTCGCGTCGTCCCATTTGTCCGGGAAGAGCGCGGCGTAACCCGGGATGCGTTCCGGGCCGTGCGGGTCGTTTTGGAGCACACCGGCAAGCGCGTCGATGCGTGTCTCGTCCACCTCGACGAGCCGGGCCCGGATGATGGCGCCGGCCCGGAGGAAGTAGCCGTCGAATTCGGCGGCGAGCGCAGGCCAGCCCTGGGCCCGGCGACCGCTGACCAGGTCCATGAGTGTCTTGTAGTCCGCGGAGTCGCGTTCGTGCTCGGCGATGCGCATGAGGGTGTCGTACCGGGCCCGGTCCCACACTTCGGCCGGGTCGGCGAGGACTTCGATGCGCGGGTCGAGCCCGAGCGACGGGGCGAACCGGCGCAGGAGTGAGAGGCAGAAGGCGTGGATGGTGGTGATGCGCAGCTTGAGGATGTTGTCGCGCACGTGCCGGTAGAGTTCCGGGTCGTTCTCGCGCAGCCGGTTGAGGATGCGTTCCTTCATTTCGGCCGCGGCTTTCTCGGTGAAGGTGATGGTGAGGATGCGTTCCGGCTTGACCCCGGTCTTGAGCAGTTCGATGTAGCGGCGGCTGAGTCTCTCGGTCTTGCCCGAGCCGGCCGGGGAGAGGACGATGAGGTTCTGCAGGCCGCTCATCAAGGGCACCTCGCGGCCAGGTCAGAAGTCAGAATGCAGAAGTGTGAATGGGGAAGGTTCGGTTTCAACATTCCGGTTCTATCCTTCCAGCTTCCTGTCTTCGTCGCGCCGGTCGCACAGGTAGGCGAGTTCGCAATTGCGGCAGGTCTGTTCGTTCGCGTCCGCTGCCGGGAACCGGCCGGTCCGGATGGCGGTGACGATTTCACGGGCGTTGTCGAGCGCGGCTCGGACCAGTTGTTCGACCGTGTAGTCGCGGCGCGCGAGCCATACCAGTTCGCCGTCGCGGACGGCCCAGACGCCGATGTTGTCGATTGCCTTGTCCGGGAACCGGTCCTGCAGGAGCCGGGCGTAAAGCGGGAGTTGGAGATGGGTGCGGTCCTGCGTGACCGCGCGGCCGCTGATTCCCGCGGTGGACCCGGTCTTGTAGTCGATGACCCGGAACGACTGGTCGTCGGTGTCGACCCGGTCGGCCCGTCCGTGGATGCGGAGTCCGGGTTCGGGTTCGCCGCTGACGCGCGATTCGGTGCGATGGGGCAGATAGCCTTCGTCGCGCAGCTCCTGTTCGCAGCGGATGAAGTCCGGGAGGACGTTGTCGAACACCCGGCGCGCCACCTGTTCCCAGAACGCGGGCAGCCCGGCATCCTTCAGCGCGCGGTCGAGTTCCGCGCGGGCCCGGGCCGGGACCTGTTCGAGCGGGACCGGACCGTCGGCGTACAGTTCTTCGAATACCTTGTGGACGAGCAGTCCCCACTGGGCCGCGTCGATTTCGAACGCGGGCTCGGGCGGGGCTTCGAGTCTCATCACCCGTTCGAGGTAGAACAGGAACGGGCAGCGGCGGTAGCTTTCAAGCCCGGTGACGCTGATTGACTTGTCCGGGCCGAACCGGGCCGCGAGCGCCTGCAGCACGTCCGCCCGGCCGCTGAAGTCGACCGGGCGGGTCAGGTCCGCGAGCGGTACGTTGTCGCGTTCGCCTTCGGATTGCTGGAGTTCCCCGGGCGAGAGGATTGCCGGGTCGCGCGGGACCGGCACGGGCGCAGCTTCGAGGAACGGGGTGGGCAGGATGAGATTGTCCCCGTCCGAGTTGTGGTAGGAGAGGAACGGCTCGGCCGGGCTGCAGCGCAGGGTACGGGCGAAGTGGAAACGCTGCCAGTCGCGGTGGTGGTCGATGTCGGGCATGCCCAGTTTCCGGCGCAACCGGTCGGGCAGGATCGGGTCGGTCGGGTATCGGGCGGGCAGGTCGGTTTCAGCCAGGCCGCCGAAGTAGAGGTGTTCGGGTTCGAGGCCGAGCGTTTCCTCCATGTCAACTACGGTGATGCCGGATTCGCGCCGGCCCGCGGTGTCGCGCGTGCGCAGTCCGACGAGATAGCGGAGCGTGCGGATGAACTCCGGGCCGGTGGTCGCGAGCGGACCGGCCGCGTGGTCGAGGTCGATGAGCGCGTCGAGGACGTCGTAGAGCGCACGTTTGTCCGCGCGCAGTTCACGTTCAGCTTCATCCTGCTTCGGGTCGAGGATTGTGTCCCGGAACGCGGTGATTTCGAGGAACTGCTTCAAGGCCTGTACGTGCTGCCCGAGTGTGGTCCAACGCTTGTCGTTCTTGAGCAGGATGGCTTGAGCCAGGCCGAGCGCCTTTCGGACCCGGGCCTGGAGACTGCGCGCGCTTTCCTGTTCGTCCTCGTCCAGGTCAGTGTCGGTCATGAGCAGACGCTGACCGATGTTCAGCCAGTTGCGGCGGCCTTTGATGATGCCGGCCCGGCGGGACGCGAGGTTGATTGCGGCTGCGGCTTGTTCCGGTTTGGTGTTATCGGTGTCATCGGGCAGGCGCAGGAGGTTGGGGAACCAGGGCGAGGAAAGGAAAGCCGCGGTCGCCAGCCGTTCATAGTCGTTTTCAAGCGCGCGGAGCAGTTCCATTGTCGCGACGATCGGCGGCGAGGTGGTCAGGCGCGGGTTCGGGTAGATACTCGCGGGCAGGCCGTAGCGGGCGAAGACGCGCTCGACCAGCGGCGCGTACCGGGACAGGCGCGGGAACGCGACCACGGTGCGGTGCAGTTCCGGGGCGGAGTCGAGGAAGCGGCGTTTGATGTGGCGGGCGATGCCGGCTACTTCTTCCTCGATAGTCGGGAAGGCGTGCAGCACGGGTTCGACCCCGGGCTGAGCCGGAACGTCTTCCTGCTCGAACCCGCCGACCTGGTTGAGGAAGGAATGGAATGCGGCTGGGAGCGCGCTTGCCGGGTTCGGTCCCGCGGCATGGGCGAACGCGAGTGTGTGTTCGGCGTGCTCGATGAACGCGGCGAGGAACCGTTGTTCGAGCCGGTCCGGCGCGACGAAGCTGTCGAGGATGAGAACCCGGGGTCGGGGCAGGCGGTTGAGCGATTCCGTGGCCGAAGCAAGGACGTCTTCGCGGTCGGCCCAGTCGAGTTTCTCAAGGAGTTGTTCGTAGCGCTCCATGACCGTAAGCGCTTCCAGGGCACGGCGCAGCGGTTCGTCGAACCCGGCCAGTTCCTCCCGGAACGTGTCGGCCAGCCGGTCGCGGTTTTCGGTCGGGACGTGGCGCTTGACGTCGGTGATGAAGTCGCCGACCGCGCGCGCGTAGCCGAGCGTTGTCTTCGGGTCTGTGTCCTTGAGCAGGTGCCGGACGAGCAGGGGTTTGAGTTCGGACGGGAACGGGCGTCGGGTGCCGCCCTGCTCGTGGATTTCGGCTGCGAGCGGGCCGAGGGTATGGAACCGGGGCGCGAGCAGGGCCGGCCGGTCAACCAGTTGCGCGAACCGGAGCTGGGTGGCGCGGAGCTTGCGCGGGCTGGGGGTAAGGTAGAGGATGCGGTCGCAGGCGCGGTCCGGGACGAGCGCTATGGCTGCTTCAAGCAGCCGGTCGGTTGCGCCCCGCGTGCCGAACGACCCGACAAAGAGGGTGCGGGGCAAGCGTCGTAGTTGTTGCTGCTAGTCGGACTTGCCCTGCGTCTTGGCGGCTTCCCGCTGGCGCAGCTTGCGGCGCTTCAGCTTCACCGACTTGAGGTGGAGCTTGCGCTTAGCCTTGGTCTTGCTTCGTGCCATGTTTCTCCTTTTCCGGCTGTGCTGTGATACAGCGGCCTGAGGTTTCAGTCAATTACCTTGAACACTTCATCGTGCTCGTGGACGTGGACCCCGATTTTGAGCCCGACTTCCTGTCCCTTTTCGAGTTTATCAACCTGTTCGTGCTCGACCTGCATCGACTCGACTTGCTGGGTGTGGTCGGTGGTGTGGCCTTTGATGTGGATTGTGTCGCCGACCGACAGGTCTCCGTCAGTGAGTTTGACGATAGCGACATTGACTTTGCCGAAGTAGTGGGTTACGACCCCGACTTTCGTTTCCGGCATGGTGGCCTCCTAGGGGTAGACCTTTTCCAGCAGCCGCGGGAACGGAATGGCCTCCCGGACGTGATTGATTCCGCAGATCCAGGCGACGGTGCGTTCGAGTCCCAGACCGAAGCCGGAATGGGGGAAGGAGCCGTAGCGCCGTACGTCCAGATACCATTCGAACGCCTGCCGCGGCAGGTTGTGTTCCTTGATTCTCTTTTCGAGTTCTTTCAGGTTGTCTTCGCGCTGGCCCCCGCCGGCGATTTCGCCGTAGCCTTCGGGCGCAATCATGTCAACCGCGAGCGCCAGTTCCGGGTCGGATGAGTCCCGCTTCATATAGAACGCCTTGATTGCGGCCGGATAGCGATGCACGAGCACCGGCCGGTCGAAGCTCTCGCCGATGACCGTTTCGTCTTCGGCACCGAAATCGTCGCCGAACTCGACAGTCTTGCCTTTCTTCCGGAGCAGCTCGACGGCGTCGGCGTAGGTGATGCGGGGGAAAGGTTTCACAATCGCTTCGAGCTTGCCGACGTCCCGTTCGAGGATTTCCAGTTCCGGGCGCCGGTGTTCGAGTACGCGCTGGACAACGCTGACGACCAGCTCCTCTGCCAGGTCCATGTCTCCGTCAAGGTCCATGAACGCGACTTCGGGCTCGAGCATCCAGAACTCGGTGATGTGGCGCCGGGTCTTGGACTTCTCGGCCCGGAATGTCGGGCCGAAGCAGTAGGTCTTGCGCACCGCGGCGCAGATCGGCTCGTTGTAGAGCTGGCCGGACTGGGTCAGGAATACCGGCTCGCCGTAGTAATCGACACTAAAGAGCGTGGTGGTGCCTTCGCACGCGGCCGGGGTCAGGATCGGGGTGTCGCCCAGGATGAAGCCGTTGTCGTCCAGGTAGTCGCGGCACGCCTTGATTATCTCGCTGCGGATGCGGAGGATGGCGAACTGACGCTGGGAACGGAGCCAGAGGTGGCGGTGCTTCATCAGGAAATCGATTCCGTGTTCCTTGGGCGTAATCGGGTAGGGTTCGGCCAGGCCGATGAGCTTCATGTCGGCGGCGGTCAACTCGTAGCCGCCGGGCGCGCGCTTGTCCTCGCGGACCGTGCCGGTGATCTCGACCGAGGATTCCTGGGTAACCGAGTCGGCCAGTTCGAACGCCTGCTCGGAGACTTCGTTCCTCAGGAAGACGCACTGGATGATGCCGGTGCCGTCCCGGAGTATGACGAACCGAATCTTGCCGGACGAGCGCTTGTTGTGAACCCAGCCCCTGAGGGTCACCGGGAGGTTCTGATGACGGCCAATCTGTTCGACGAGTGCTTCCTGCTCCATGCACGGATTGTATCAGCGGGTCTACTCAGGTCAAGCGCAGGGATGAATTCCGAAAACCGACATGGGAACTACACCACAAAGGCACGAAGAGCACAAAGACGAGGGCCGGAGTCAGATGGAAGCGTCACCTGATGGGTGTGCTCAATCGCAGGCAACGGAACGGCGCAAAACCGCGTTCAGTCTGAGTTCTGGCCTTAGTGACTTTGTGTCCTGGTGGTTCAACTTCGGTTCCTGAGATGAGTCCGGCGTTCCGGTCAGCGGGGGTCTGCGTTGTCCGACAGCGCCCGCGCGTTGTCGTGATACAGCGCGAGCAGGAGTTGGGTGAAGAGCCGGTAGGCGGAACGGCCACTGGTGCAGTTGTTGGCCAGGAACGAGAAAGCGAAAGTGTCGGTCTCCGCGGACAGGTAGCCGGATAGGGCAAAGGTCGCTTTGATGTATCCGGTTTTGGCTCTCACCCGGTGGCCGAGGCCCAGACCCTTGTATGCCAGGGTGCTCCTTGAGCCGGGCTGCGGCAGGACGTTCCAGTAGAGTTCCCGGTGTTCGGAGCGGTACATAGCGCGCAGGAGCATCACCAGGGTAATCGGCGCGACCCGGTTTCGCGGGGACCGGCCTGAGCCGTCGGCGACCAGCAGCCCGGGTCGGGGAATCCGGGCCGAGTCAAGGAAGGCGCCGACGAGGTCCGGCAGCTTCACGTGTCGGGATCGGCAGACGGCCCGGGCCAGCCAGTTGGCCAGCCGGTTGTCGCTCTGCCACCCGGTCCAGACCAGGTATCGGTAGCCTTCGGGTCCGGCCGGGAAATCCATGCCCAGGGTTTCGGCCGCAGCCGAATCGACCAGGACCTGGTGCGTCTTGTGCCGTGACTTGCGCAGCCGGGTTTCGATTGTCCGGGCCAGGGTGGTGTCCCAGTTGTCGAGGGCGCAGGCGAGGGTGAACAGTTTCTGGTTCGAAGCCGGTGCCAGGGCGCAACTCTCGTTGGAACCGAACAGGAGCGAGTCGTGCTTCAGGGAGAAGACCGCGACGCCGAGGAGCCAGCAACTGTCCGCCGCGTACCGGTCAACGGTCTGCTTGAGTCGGAGCTTGATGTCCGGCGCGGGCTCGGGTGGCCGGGCGCATGCGGCAAGGATCAGGCTGAACGCAGCCAGGCCAGCGAGCAGCAGCGCGGCATTCGGTCCTATTCCCGGCTCCTACTCGGTCAGGACCAGGCGTGCGGTCTGCTTTTGTCCTCCGGCGCTGACCCGCAGGAAGTAGACCCCGGCCGGGAGCTTCTCGTTTCGGTCGTTCCTTCCGTCCCAGGTCAGGACGTGGGTGCCGGTAGCCTGGTTGCCGTTCGCCAGGGTCCGCACCTGCGTACCAAGGGCATCACAGACAGTGACGCGCACCGGGCTGCTCTGCGGCAGTTGATAGCTGATGCTGACGTGCCCGGAGAACGGGTTGGGCGCGGTCCGGCAGATGAGGCCGGGTGTGCGGATCGGGTTCGGACCGGCAATCCCGGTCGGGTCCGGGGGGAACCGGAGGAGCCAGATGTCGCCGCTTCCGCTGCTGAAGGACCTGGTTGACCCGGTGAACGCGTATCCGCCGTCTGTGGTCAGGCATAGTCCTTTGCCTTCTTCGACCTCGTCGCCGCCGTACTCCCGGGTCCAAAGCGTGTCGCCGTCGGCGTCGGTGCGCACGAGCCAGAAGTCGTGATCGCTTCCGCCGTACGACTGGGTGGTCCCGCCGAAGAGATACCCGCCGTCCGGGAGAATCCGCAGCGCGATGCCGTTGTCGTAGTTCGACCCGCCGTAGGTTTTGGACCAGGTGCTGTTGCCCAGGGAATCGGTTTTGATCAGCCAGAAGTCCGACTGGCCGGCCCCGTACGACATCGTGTACCCGCCGACGATGTATCCGCCATCCGCGGTCTGATAGACCCGGGAACCGCTATCCCAGCTTGACCCGCCGAAGGTCTGAGTCCAGAGCGTGTCGCCGGTGCTGTCGATGCGGACCAGCCAGACGTCGTAGCTGCCGGCTCCGTGCGACTTGGTCCAGCCGGTGGCGATGCACCCGTTGTCCGAAGTCGCGGACATGCCCCAGGCCATGTCTTCCTGCGTTCCGCCGTAGGTCCTGGCCCAGACCGTGTCGCCGTCCGGGGTGAGCTTGATGAACCAGAAGTCCTTGTCCCCGGCCCCGAATGACTTGGTGTACCCGGCGATGACGTAGTTGCCGTCCGTAGTCACCGCGAACGACTTGCCTTCGTCCTTGTCCGTTCCGCCGAAGGCCCGGGTCCAGAGGGTGTCGCCGATACTGTCGAGTCGGAGGAAGTAGACGTCAAGCGCGCCGGCACCGTACGACTCGGCGCTGCCGCAGACGAGGTATCCATTGTCCGGGGCCAGTTCGACCCAGTACGCCCGCTCGCTGCTGTCGCCGCCGTAGTGTCTCCGCCAGTCGAGGTTGCCGATGGAATCGACTTTGGTCAGGTAGGCGTCGTAGAAAGCGGGTGCGCGGGAGTTTGAGATTCCGGCGATGATGAAGCCCGCGTCCGGGGTCTGCCGGACCGCGTATCCGTAGTCGTTGAGCCATTCGCCGTAGGCTTTGGCCCAGAGCGTGTCGGGCGGGTCGGCGTGCAGCCCGGATGCGGCGAATGCCGCCAGTGCGATAGCGCCGAGCAATGTCCTGCTGAACAGTCGATTCATATCCGGTTCCTTTCGTTCGGTTCCGACTCGCGCATGGTCACGCGGAGCAGACGCCATGCTATCGTCAACAGTATGGAACGGCGAGCGCGGGTGTCAAGGGCCGGCGGACCAGCCGGATTCGAGCAGGTGTTCGTGGGCCGTCATCGCGGCGAGCGCGCCGTCACCGACCGCGGTCGCAACCTGGCGCAGGGACGTTGTCCGCACGTCCCCGGCCGCGAACACGCCGGGGAGATTCGTCCTGAGCCGGTCGTCGGTCCTGACGAATCCGTGTTCATCGAGGTCAACGGCGTCCTTGCACCATTCGGTACCGGGAGTGGACCCGACGTACATGAACACGCCGGCCACGGGCAGACTGGTTTCTGCGCCGTCCTTCCGGTTTTTGATGTCAATGCTCTCCACTTTGTCCGTGCCGTTGATTGCAGTAACGATGCCGGACAGAATCAGGTGGACGTTCTTCTTCTCCTGCACGCGCTGCTCGGAGATTTTCGAGCCCCGGAACTGGTCCCGCCGGTGGATGAGATGAACCCGGGAGCAGATATTGGACAGGTAGAGCGCTTCGTCCAGGGCCGCGTCGCCGCCGCCGACAACCGCGACTTCCCGGTTCTTGAAGAACGGGCCGTCGCAGACCGCGCAGTAGGAGATGCCCCGACCGCGCAGCTCGGCTTCGCCCGGGACTCCGAGCTCGCGGGGCCGGACCCCGGTGGCGATGACCAGCGCGCCCGGCTCGAAACCGGCGGACGACGTCTGCACGCCAATCCGTCCGTCAGTTGCCGTCATGCCGGTCACGTCCGCGGTCCGGATTTCGCACCCGAACCCGCGGGCCTGCTGTTCCATGGCCCGGGCGAGTTCGAGAGCCTTGACCGGTTCGGCGAACCCGGGGTAGTTCTCAACCGCCGGGGTGCTGACGAGCTGGCCGCCGGGCATGCCCCGCTCGACGACGACGACCTTGTGGCCGGACCGGGCCGCGTAGATACCCGCGGTCAGCCCGGCCGGTCCGGCTCCGACAATCAGGATTTCAGGTTTGTCCATCGCGGCCGATTATAGCCAGGACGGAGCCGAGGGCAAGCGGGTCAGGAAAGGACCAATGACTGAATCCCAATGACCAAACAGAAACCGCCAGGGAAACGTCGAATGCCGAACGCAGAAAGGACAACCGCCAAGGCCGCCAAGGAGAGAATCTGCTCTAGAACCCTGGAACCCTGGAATCCTGGAACCCTTTCCTTCAACACCAAGGCACCAAGGCTTGTCCCGAGCGGAGCCGAGGGAACACGAAGAGGAAGTAACCACGGATGGACACGGATGAACACAGATGAGGGCCGGGAATTCGGATTCGGCATTCGACACTCGGCATTCGGAATTGTGATAACCGCCAAGGCCGCCAAGTGCGCCAAGGCTGGTGGTCGGAGCGGAGAGGAGTCTTACCACAAAGGCACGAAGAACACAAAGCCAGGTAGCCGGAACGGAAGGAGTAAACACCAAGGCACCAAGAGCACGAAGAGGAAGTAACCACGGATGGATACGGATGGACACAGATGAGGGCCGGGAATCCGGATTCGGCAATCTCAAGCGGTCGGTGCTGTCATCCTCCATGCTTCGGATGAGGAAGCCACAATGAGGTCTACCGTGGACTTGAATGATTGTCGGCTGATGACGTGGTTGCGGCACGCGGTCGACGTGCAGTCGCGGAACCAGTCCTTCTTGACCCGGGTTTCGGCCATGGCGAACCCGCACTTCGGGCACCTGGGCGGCAACTCGACGACCACCGTGGGTGCCTTGCCCGGTCGCTCCCCCGGTATCGATGCTGCGCGTACGGTCCAGCGTGCGCCTTCGAATTCCAGGTCGAGAACCGACATCCCGGTTTTGTGCCACTCGTTCCAGGACCGCACGAACGGGGCGACCAGGGTCGGGTCATGGCGCGGCCCCCGGCGGGCGAAACCGAAGTGCCAGATAGCCCAGCCGACAAGCAGGGCCACGACCATCCAGTCAAGCCAACCCATCCGCATCGGCAGCAACAGGGGATTGCCGTGTGGCCACATCAGCAGGGTCAGCCGAATCAACAGCAGCGAGACAAGAAACCAGGGGAGGATGCGACGCAGAGCAAGCATGGCGCTAGAGGATAAGGATGAGGGCGGGGGACGGGAATCGGGTTGCGGGGCTGTTTGATTCCATCAGGTAAGCAATATCCGATTCCGGCCGGGAGTCAAGGGCGGCGGATTGCGGTCAGCGGTTGTCTGTCATTGCGAAGGAGCGAAGCGACTGCGGCAATCTTCCTTCCTCCAATCTGCAATCGGAAATCGACAATCGAATGTCGGCAGGGCGGTCAGCCGACCTAGCGGGTGACTACTACCTTTGTGAGCCTTGTGCCCTGGTGGTTGCTTTGCCGGACGAAGTAGGCTCCGGGCGAGATGTGGCGGATGTCGTTGGGGCCGGGGCGGAGGTCCATGACTTTGCGGCCCGCTGAATTGAGAAGTACGAGTGTCGAATGGCGAATGGCAGACTCCAACACCCGCAACACACCGCGCACGACTGTGGCCCCGGCAGGCTTGTGGGCAACGAGCGGCTCCAGTTCCGTGATTGCGATTCTCCCGGCCGAGTCGGTTTTGACAAGCAAGACGTCGGCATGGGTGCCGACGATGATATGAACCGGGCCGTCGTACTCCAGGGGGCAGAATTCACCCTCCCGGTAGTTCTGGCCGTTGTTGGTCCACTTCTCCATGGCTACGCGGCAGCAATGCCGGCTGCCTGGTATGTGGCAGACATCTATGCAGCCACCGGTGTCAGGCCAGACGTATCTTCTGACCAGGAACATCTGGGTGAATAGGTTCTCGATTATCGGCCATATGGAAGGCATTCGTTTTCGGACCGATTCCGGGGTGGTGTACCAGTGTAACTCAGAGGTCTGGAGGTCGCTCATCTTGGTCCGGCTCTCTTCCCAGCAGGTGTGGTGCCGGTGGTAGTGGTCGTACGTGCGGCCGTCGTTCTTGCCTTGGCCAGGCCCGCCTCCCAGTTCCCGGCAGACACGTCTGCCCAGGTCGCTTTCCGTAACCGTCACGTAGAAGAATTCAGACTCGGGTATTGACTCATCTCTTCGCGCTTCGACGAGAACTGAATAGAGCTGCACCGCTTTGTTCGCGTCCGGGTGCTCGCCGATTGTGCTTACCAGTTCGTGGTTTGAGTCCCTGGTGTCAATCAGGACAACTCCGGCTCGTTCGTTCTGGGAGACGAGTTCGAAGCTGGATGTGGAGTCGAAGTCCACGCCATAGGTTACAATCCCGTCGCCGTTGTGCTGGACCGTGTTGCCGGTCACGCGGTCTATCGGTATGACTCTCATTGCTCCGGGCAGAGACTCAGGGTATTCCAGTAGTAACGGTTTGACGCAGAGCTTGATCCCGGCCTCGTCGTTGTAGTTGAAGATGTTGCCTTCGATGTTGTTGCCGTTCGGCGACTGGTCCCACAGCCCGAACTCGGAGTTGTGGTGGGCGTTGTTGCCGCCGGTGATGCTGCAGCCGGAAGAGTACCTCAGCCGGATTCCGAATCTGTTGTCATATGCCGTATTCCCGGTGATTTGCACCCCGTAGCAGTGCTGGAAGAGGAACCCTGCTCTTTCGTTGTCGTGCGCGGTGTTGCCCGAGACCTCGAAGTTGCCTACGCAACAGAGCACAGTCAGCCCGTTTCCCTCAAGATGTTCGTCTATCGGCGTGACTTCGTCCTGTTCGCCCTGACGGTTGCCGTAGAATTCGTTGCCGGTTATGCGCGTGCTGTCATTACCATACACTATCAGCTTGTGAAAGCCGGTGAACTTGCTGTCCCGCCAGCAGATGTTTGAGCGTCTTCTCGCTGTTATGCTGCGAAGTCCCGAATCGCCTGAGAATATCCTGCTTCCCTGTTCCGTGGTAAAGGAACCGCTTTCTTCGACCTTCAACGCGCCATTGCCTGAAAAGCATAAATGAGCGGCGATGAGCTTGAGGTGACCGCCTGGTGCTATTCTCGTCTTCTCGACGACATATGCGGTGTCGTTCTGGCAGACTATCAAGGTGTCAATGATGGTGGGTAGAGTATCTCCATAGCGACTACGGTCGGTGACTTGGCGCTGCGGGTCAGACAAGTCTGGAGCAATCTTGCTGCTCTCTCTCGGAAGAGCCGCCAGCGCAATCGCAGCCAGAGTCAATGAAGCTCCGGCTACGACCGAGAGTGAAGTCCCTGCCTTTCTGGTTTTCATCAATTCCTCCCTATACATCGAAGCTTAAGAACGCTGACGAAGTTGCCTAGTTCCACTGCCCGCCTGTAAATCCGGGATACTCGAGCCGTCGGATGGCACCTGCGAGAACGTAGAGCCCTCTTCATGCATTTCCGATTCCGGTTGAGTCCTATCCATTCTACTTCGTCCGTCCGGCTTTCTTGTCAATCTTCATGGCGGGGGAGGGGCCGGATTTGAGATTGTGGATTGGTGATTGCGGATTGCGGAAGGGCTGGGCAGTCGCAGAACCCCTCACCCTGACCCTCGTGCGAGAACGCACCGGCGACCGTGCCCGCTAAGGGGCGAGGAAACGAGAGGTACGGTCCCGGCTCTGTTCGCTTCGGTGTGCCCTTCAGCATGAGCTTACTTATACTGGCTTCCGGCCCGGAGTCAAGGACGGGATTGTTGCGTGGACCTGCGGCCTGCGTGCCTCGGTGAGGGGTTGTTTGCCAACGGCTGCTAATCCGCTATTATGCCGCTGTTCCGGGGTGCGGTCCTGCGCCTCCAAGCTTGCGTGCCGTTTCGGTAGTCGGCACGAAGGACCGCGCCCCTTTTTTCGTGTTCCCTGAACTGAAACCGTATCTTCTGTTTGACAATCGCCGGAAGGTTTGTTATCCTTTGTGTGCTTTTGGGAGGGAGCTATAGAAACTTGAAGCATAAGTCAGATACCACGATATTCCCAACGCCGAGCCAAAGGGTTCGCGTTGTTTTGCTTTCCAGAAGCCCGAATCAGAATTTGAAGCCGGACGCTGCAGCTACAATTACGTGCCCGTCAACGGACCGGGCATGGCTTTCTTTCGATGTTTATCCTCTCTTCAACGCTGCCGACCGGCTTCCCATATTTCCGCTTGGTCGTATCTCGGCAGCCCGGAGCCGGGTGCAGGGCCGGGATGCGGCTTTCCATTTGCCCGCGTTCCGTCCCGCCGGATGCATCCGGTTCCGGGTCGCCTTCCCCCTCGGAATGACAGAGAACGTTCAACCACCGATGAACACCGATGCACACTGGAGGGACTTTCATGAACTATGTTGAACGGCTGGCCGGGTTTGATGCCGGGCGGTATCGGGCCGGGATGGCCGCGAGCGGCGTCTCCGGCGAGCGGTTGACACGGGCGGTGATGCACTACACAGCAGCCCGACTGTGCATCCGAGAGCTGCGGCTGGCAGTGCGCTTCGGTCTGCACGGACGCGCACGGGAGCCGCGTTCGCGGATGCTGGTGAGCAACCTGGTGTCGGCGCTGCATTCCTGCTGGTCGCGCTACGGGG
>CBDUVZ010000051.1:0-20602 GCA_965370805.1 uncultured bacterium
AAGGGGATCGCAACTAAGAAATACTATCGTCAATTTATGCAACTAAGCACTAGCAGCGATTGCTCGGCACAATATGAGCAATAACAAGGTTGCTTAACTAGGGGCTAGACATAGCGAGTCTCTCCCGTCAAGGGAGAGGAAGTAACCTCTTGGCGGTCTTGGCGTCCTTGGCGGTTTTCTGGCTTCTGTCTGCCGGGTTCAGGGCTGAACCGGAGTTGGCCGGTGATGTTGGGGGATGTCCGTGAGACCTGCTGTCTTGACCGGATAACGTATTGCCTGCCGGAGGTTTAGGTCGGGCGGGCGGATGGCGATGGGGATGGTTGGGGTTCGGACCGGCGGAGTCCGGATGGTCTGGTTCTGGAGTCGGGTCGGAAATCGGAATCCGGAGCCAACCGGGAATCGTCTAACGTAATGATAGGCAATGAGTAAGAGAAAAAAAGGACCGGTTTCGGCGCTCAAGGAGCGAGCGGCTGAGTTGGAGCGGCTCAACGTTGAGTACCGGGACAAGTATCTGCGGGCAGTTGCCGAGCTCGATAACCACCGGAAGCGCAGTCAGCGCGACCTCGAGTTGACGCGGCAGGCGGCCCGGGAGGAGTTGATGACCGATTTCCTGCAGGTGCTTGATAACTTCGAGCGAGCGATTGCAGTTGCCGAGCAGGATACCCGACGCGACGGCTTTCATAGGGGAGTGGATATGATCCACCGCCAGATGAAGGAAGTCCTGGTTCGCCACGGGTTGGAGGAGTTCAGTTGCCTGGGAGAGGAGTTCGACCCGCGGATGGCGGAAGCGGTCGATTTCGTGCATTCGGAGGAACACGGCGAGAATACCGTTGTCGAGGAGCAGTGCAAGGGCTACCGGTGCGAAGGCAGGGTGATAAGGCCTGCGCGGGTGGTGGTTGCGAAGCGTGCGCCGGGCAACGGAGAGTCCGGCGACGGTGATGCGGCATTTGAACAGGCCGCCGGTGCTTGAGAGTTTTATGACTTGGATTTCGGATGGTAAAGGAGGATCGGAATGGCGAAGGTAATCGGGATTGACCTCGGGACGACGTACTCGTGTGTGGCGGTGATGGAGCAGGGACAGCCGGTGGTGATACCGAACCCTGAGGGCGGCAGGACTACTCCGTCAGCGGTGGCGTTCGGCAAGGAGCGACTGGTCGGCACCCTGGCCAAGCGGCAGGCGGTCATCAACCCGGAGACCACGGTCTATTCGATCAAGCGGTTCATGGGCCGGCGGCATTCCGAGGTCGGGGAAGAGATCAAGAAAGTGCCGTTCGACGTGGTTGCTGCCGAGAATGGTGACGCCTGGGTCCGAATCGGCGACAAGAAGTACTCGCCGCCCGAGGTTTCCGCGATGATCCTCCAGTATCTCAAGAAGGCGGCCGAGGCGTACCTGGGTGAGGCAGTCACCAAGGCGGTGGTCACCGTGCCGGCGTATTTCAACGACTCGCAGCGCCAGGCAACGAAGGACGCCGGGAAGATTGCGGGTCTCGACGTGCTCCGGATTATCAACGAGCCGACGGCGGCAGCACTGGCTTACGGTCTTGACAAGAAGAAGTCGGAGAAGATTGCGATTTACGACCTCGGTGGCGGCACTTTCGACATCTCGGTGCTTGAGATCGGCGAGGGCGTTTTCGAGGTCAAATCCACCAACGGGGATACTCACCTGGGCGGCGATGATTTCGACCAGGTGGTGATGGACTGGATGCTCGAGGAGTTCAAGCGCGAGAACGGCGTCGATCTGTCGCTGGACAAGACTGCGCTCCAGCGGGTGAAGGAAGCGGCCGAGAAGGCGAAGTGCGAGCTCTCGACTTCGATGGAGACTTCGCTGAGCCTGCCGTTCATTGCCGCGGACGAGAAGAAGGGCCCGCTGCATCTCGACATGCGGCTGACGCGCACCAAGCTGGAGTTGCTGGTCGAGCAACTAATCAAGCGGACGATGGAACCGGTGAAGAAGGCACTGACCGACGCGAAGCTGACGGCCAAGGACATCGACGAGGTCATTATGGTCGGCGGCCAGACCCGGATGCCCAAGGTCCAGCAGGCGGTCCGCGATTTCTTCGGCAAGGACCCGCACAAAGGCATCAATCCGGATGAGGTAGTGGCAGTCGGCGCGGCGATACAGGGCGCCGTGCTCGCCGGCGAGGTCAAGGACGTGGTTCTGCTTGACGTGACCCCACTGTCGCTCGGGATTGAGACGCTGGGCGGGGTAATGACCAAGGTGATCGAGCGCAACACGACGATTCCGACCCGCAAGAGCCAGATATTCACGACCGCGGAGGACAACCAGCCGGCAGTCACGGTCCACATCCTCCAGGGTGAGCGCGAGATGGCCGGCGACAACCGGACCCTCGGTCGCTTCGAGCTGACCGGGATTCCGCCGGCGCCCCGCGGGCTGCCCCAGATCGAAGTGACGTTCGACACTGACGCCGACGGTATTCTCCACGTCACCGCGAAGGACAAGGCCACCAGCAAGGAGCAGAGCATTCGCATCACGGCTTCTTCCGGGCTGTCGAAGGACGAGATCGACCGGAAGGTGACCGAAGCCCAGGCCCACGCGGCGGAGGACCGGAAGCACCGGGAACTGGTGGACAGCCGCAACCGGGCCGATAGCCTGATCTACCAGACCGAGAAGACCCTCAAGGATTTCGGGGACAAAGTGGCAGCCGATGAGAAGAAGGGGATCGAAGAAGCCATCGGCAAGCTGCGCACGGCCATGAAGGATGACGACAAGGCGGCAATCGATTCGGCGGTCGAGGCTCTGCAGAAAGTCAGCTACAAGCTCGCCGAGGAGATGTATCGTCAGAAGCAGACGGATTCCGGAGCAGCGACCGATTCCGCCCCGGGCGGCGGCGAACAGGAGAAGGACGGCAAGCAGAAGGCCGGCGGGGAAGTGGATGCCGACTACCAGGTTATCGACGAAGAAGAGAATAAGTAGATGTGTCTGGAGGTGTAGTATCACCTGATGCCGACGACCAAGCGGGACTACTATGACGTTCTTGGAGTCCCCCGCGATGCATCTTCCGACCGGATAAAGTCGGCCTACCGGCGGCTGGCGAAAGAGCATCACCCTGACCGTAATCCCGAGAACAAAGAAGAAGCTGCAGAGCGATTCAAGGAGTTGTCCGAGGCCTACGAAGTCCTGGCCGATTCCCGGAAGAAGCAGCTCTATGACCTGCACGGACATGAAGGGGTTTCCCGGCAGTTCGGGCCGGGCGGCTTCGATTTCCGCCGCGATTTCACCCATGAAGAAGACCTGACCGATATCTTCGGGGACCTGCTGCGCGGGTTCGGCGGCGGCGGCGGGCTCTTCGATTTCCTGCTTGGTGGGGGACGGTCGCGACGCCGCGTCCGCCGGGGAGGCGACATCCGGATCAGGTTGCGGCTGGCCCTGGAGGAGATTGCCGAAGGTACGAGTAAGGAAGTGTCCTTCTCG
Organism: uncultured bacterium; assembly: GCA_965370805.1. Taxonomy (GTDB): domain Bacteria; phylum Hydrothermota; class Tepidihabitantia; order Tepidihabitantales; family Tepidihabitantaceae; genus CBDUVZ01. The sequence goes on from CBDUVZ010000051.1 coordinate 3,434, forward strand.
CGGCACGAGGCCTGTTCCGAGTGTCACGGCGAGGGCGGGAAGGGCCGGGAGACCTGTTCGGCCTGTCGCGGCCGGGGCCAGGTACAGCGCCAGACCAGGTCCGTTTTCGGCAATGTGATTCAGGTCGTACCGTGCGCGGCGTGCGGCGGGAAAGGCAGCACGGTCAGGGAAACGTGCCGCAAGTGTGACGGGACCGGCAGGGTCCGGCACCAGCGTGTGCTGAACGTCAAAATCCCGGCAGGCGTCTCATCCGGGAACTACATCCCGCTGCACGGCGAGGGCCACTACGGGCCGGGCGGCAAAGGGGACGTGCTGATCGAGATTGTGGAGAAGGAGCACCCGCTCTACCTGCGTCACGGTGACGACATACTGGTTGAAGTCCCGATTCCCCTGTCGACCGCGGTGCTCGGCGGCAAAGTTGAAATCCCCACGCTCAAGGGCGGCAAGCGGATTGAGATCCCGGCCGGCATGCCATCGGGGAAGCTGATCCGGGTGCGCGGCCGGGGTATCAAGCGGTTGAACGGCGGCCGCGGGGACGAACTGGTCCGAATCGTCATCCACGTCCCGGGGAAGCTGTCCTCTGCCGAGAAGAAGCTCTGGAAGCAGATTGCCGAGACTGAGGGCGGGTCGGTTCCGCCCGCGCGGAGACCGGCGTAGTGGAACTGTTTTATCTGTCGGCTGCCGTCACGGACGACGAGAACGTCGTCATCGACCGGGAGGAAGCCCGGCATATCTCCCGGGTACTGCGTCACCGGCCCGGAGACCGGGTTCACGCTACGGACGGGCTTGGTGTGGAGTATGAACTGGAACTGCGCGAAGTGACACCGGACAGAGTAGTCGGGGTGGTCAGGTCGCGGCGGAACCGGCCGCGCGAGCCGCGCTGCCGCCTGACGTTGGCCCAGGCGATTCTCAAAGGAGACGGCCTGGAGCGGATCGTTGACGGCGCGGTGCAACTTGGAGTGAGCCGGTTCATCCCGGTGAGGACGAAGCGGACTGTTGTCGGGTTGAGCGACTTGAAGCGCAGCCGGCTCCGAAAGGTGGCGGTGAAGGCGATCAAGTCCTCCACCGGTACGGTGCTGCCGGATATCGCCGGGCCGGTCACACTCGAAGAGCTGGTCGGCAATCCGGGTGCGTACGACCAGTGCGTTGTCGCCTACGAAGACGAGGCGGAGCGGAGCCTGGGTGACGTCCTGGACCGGGAAGCCGGGTCAACGCTGCTGATTGTCGGGCCGGAGGGCGGGTTCGAGCCGGAGGAGATATCGACATTGGAGAAAGCCGGAGTCCGGGCTTTCTCGCTGGGGCACCGGCGGCTGCGCGCCGATACCGCGGGAGTGGTTGCGACCGCGGCGGTGTTCCAGTTGATGGGAGACCTCGGGAGTCCGGGCTCAGTCAAGCCATAGAAAGGAGGTGGTGAAGAACCATGGCAGGTATTACAGTCAGAGAAGGCGAGTCGTATGAGAGCTTCATGCGTCGCTTCCGTCGCGCCTGCGAAAAGGCGGGCATCCTGCGGGATGTGAAGAAACGGGAGCACTACGAGAAACCCAGCGTCCGCAAGAAGCGGAAGCTGGCGGAGGCCAAGCGCCGGGCCTGGCGGAAGCGCCACCAGGACGGCCGCTAGCTGCGTGAACAGGAGCAACAGGAGAACGGAGTGTTCTTTGGATAGCCGTACTCTGGAAGTACTCGGGCTTCCTCGCATCCGGGCGAAGCTGGCCGGCTGCTGTCGGACCCCGTTCGGCCGACGATTGGCCGAGGGGCTTGTTCCGGATACCGACTCCGGCCGGGTGACGGCCGAGTTGGACCGGCTGCAGGAGTTGCTGGCGCTCGGCGACGAGCCGGACCTTGCCGGGGCGGAGGATGTCCACGCCATCGCGGACCGGGCATCCAGCGGCTCGGTGCTCGACGGCGCGGAGTTGCTGCGGGTGAAGACCACCTGCGCCGCCATCCGGCGCTGCCGGCAGTTCCTGCTGCTGCAGCGCGAGCGGGCGCCGCTGGTGTGGCAGACAGGTTGTCAACTGGTCGAGCAGCCGGAGTTCGAGGCCGCAGTCGACAAGGCACTCGATGAGACCGGCGAGGTCCTCGATACGGCAACGCCGGAGCTCAGGAAGATCCGGCGAGAGATGAGGCGACAGCGCAATCGGCTTGTTGTCCGTCTTGAGCGGATGACCGCCGAGCACCCGGACTGGTTCGGCGACCGGCCGGCCGTCAGGCGGGGGCGCTTCGTGCTTCCGGTCCGGGTCGAAGCCCGCGACCGGATGCAGGGAGTCATCCACGAGAGTTCGGCTACCGGTCACACGCTGTTCATCGAGCCGCTGGAGACGGTGACGGACCAGAACGCGCTGGTCGAGTTGCGCGGGGACGAAGTGGAGCAGGTTGCCCGGGTGATGAGATCGCTTTCCGAGAAGGTCGCGGCCTGTTCCGACGCCCTGAAAGCGAGCCTGGAGGTTCTGGCCGGGATCGACCTGCTCCTAGCGAAGAGGAGATTCGCCCTCGAGTACGAATGCACAAGACCCGAAATCGCGGGGCGCGGGGAGTTGGAACTGGTGAAGGGACGCCACCCGCTGCTGCGGGGCAAGTCCGCGGTCGTGCCGCTTGACTTCAAGCTGCCGGACGACGCAACGGTCGTTCTCGTCTCCGGACCGAACGCCGGCGGGAAGACGGTCGCAATCAAGACGCTCGGACTGCTGAGCCTGATGCTGGGCTGCGGCATGTCCATCCCGGCCGGCGACGGAACCCGGCTGCCGCTTTTCACCGGCGTCTTCGCGGACATCGGGGACGAGCAATCGCTTGATGCCGACCTGTCGTCCTTCACCGCGCACCTGACGCGGCTGAAGTGCTTCCTTGAGCAGGCGGACGAAGACAGTCTCGTTCTGCTCGACGAGATCGGTTCTTCGACCGCGCCGGAGGAAGGAGCAGCGCTGGCAATTGCCGTGCTGGAAACCCTGCGCGACCGGGGAGTGAGGACGATTGCCACCAGTCATTTCGGGTCGCTCAAGATTCTGGTCCAGGAAGAAGCCGGAATGGCCAATGCCGCGATGGGGTTCCGGGACGGCAGGCCGACCTACCGGCTGATGATGGGTGTCCCCGGGGAATCGAGCGCTTTCGACATCGCGGCCGGCGTCGGACTGCCGAGCGAACTGCTGGACCGGGCGAAAGCGAGAATGGAACCGGGCTGGCTGGATTTGAGCGAGCGGCTGAACGTCCTGAACCAGGAACTGGAGCAGGCCAGTACGTCCCGCAGGGCTGCGGATGAGGACGAACGGCGGGCCAGGCGGGTGAGGATTGTCTACGAAGAGAAGCTTGCCGGCGTGAAGCGTCAGGAGGCTGCCGAGCAGGAACGGCTGCGGGTGGAGCGCGAAGCCCTGCTCAAGAGCACCCGGCGCGAGATCGAGAACCTCGTGCGGGGAATCAGGGAAAGCCAGGCCGAACACGAGGATATCGTCAAGGCCAAGCGTTTCATCGAGAGTGAGCTTGAGCAGGTCGCCGACGTGCCGGAGGAGATGCGGGAGGAAGCCGAAAGCGACTGCTTTGCGGTTGGAGACGTCGTTGAGTCCCGGCTGTTCCGGCGCTGCGGGCAGGTCGTGGAAGTCGACCGGCACAACGTTACGGTGGCTTTCGGGCAGATCCGGGTACAAGTGGCCCCCCGGGACCTTGACCGGGTGAACACGGGCGTGAAGCCGCCGGAGGAGACCCGGGTGGAGTGCAGCGAGTCCTACCATTTCAACCCGCGACTCGATATCCGGGGAATGACGGTCGAGGAGGCCGACCTGGCGGTCGGCGGTTTCCTTGATGAGGCCGGTGCTTCCGGCACACGTGAACTCGTCATACTGCACGGCAAGGGGACCGGCGCGCTGCAGTCGCTGGTGCGGGATTGCCTTCGCCGCGACGGTCGGGTTGCTGCTTTCCGGTTCGCCGCGGGGAATGAAGGCGGCAGCGGGGTGACGCTGGTGGAATTGAAGGGCACGGAATGATCAAGACCGAGACGATTGAGAACGTGCGCGAGCGAACCGACATCGTCGAGTTGGTCGGCAGCTACCTGCCGTTGAAGAAAGTGGGGCGCAACTACCGGGGATTGTGTCCGTTCCACCAGGAGCGCACTCCTTCCTTCTACGTGAGTCCGGAACGGCAGACGTATCACTGTTTCGGATGCGGGACGGGCGGCAATGCAATCAGCTTCGTGATGGCTCACGAGAAGCTGGAGTTCCCCGAGGCAGTCCGGGTGCTTGCCCGGCGACTGGGCATCACGGTGCTCGAAGGCAAAGGGGCCGGCCGCAATCGCGGGCTCTATGAGGCCTGTGAACAGGCAGCGCGTTTCTTCGAGCGGCAATTGGCAAAGTCCGAGCCCGCGCGCCGCTATCTGGAGAAGCGGGAGTTGGGTCCGGATACCGTGAAACGGTATCGCCTCGGGTTTGTCCCGGGCGGCAATCGGCTCCGGGGTGAGGCCAGGAAGCGGTCGTGGTCGGAGGATGAGATGGTCCGGGCCGGGTTGCTGGTGAAGCGCGACAGCGGTCTGGCCGACTACTTCTTCGACCGCCTGATGTTCCCGGTCTTCTCGCGGTCGGGCAAGATTGTCGGGTTCGGCGCCAGGGTCCTGGGTGACCGGGAGCCGAAGTACCTGAACTCGCCGGACGGCCCGATTTTCCGGAAAGGGGAGAATCTTTACGGCGGATTCCAGGCCAAGGGATACATCCGGGAGCAGCCGCCGATTCTCGTCGAAGGGAACTTCGACCTGCTTTCACTCGCCGATCGGGGAATCGTCAATGTCGTGGCCCCGCTGGGGACTGCTTTGACTCCGGACCAGGCGGCGATGCTGCGACGGTACAACCGCCGGGTCATCGTCTGTTTCGACGGCGACGAAGCGGGTCGCAAGGCGACGAGACGGGTACTTGACGTGTTGCTGCAGCGGGGATGCGAGCCGCAGGTGGCGGTCATGCCGGACGGCGTCGACCCGGACGACTACATCCGCCGGCACGGCGTCGACCGATTCCGGGAGGTCCTGTCGCGGCCGCAGGATATCGTCGAGTTCGTCCTTGCCGGAAAGGAATTCCGGGGCGTTCCTGACGAACGGGCGGCAGTGCGCGAAGTGGTCGGACTGCTGCGACTCATTGCCGATGATACCACGCGGGAGTTGTACGCCAACCGGTTGGCGGTGAAGTTCAAGGTCGACAAGGCCGCAGTCCTGCGGGCCGCATCGTCCCGGGAGGGAGAGATCAGGCGCAGGCCGCGTCGGGCCGAACCGGGAGTCGGGTCCAGCCTGGAGGAGAAGCTGCTGGCCGCAGCGGTTCAGGACGCTTCACTCGCGAAGATTGCCCGTGATTTCCGCATCGCCGACGCACTGACCAGCGACCGGCTCCGGGCGGTCGCGGAACTGGTGACCGAGCACTGCGACGAACCGGGATTCGGACCGGCCCGGATTCTGGATTTGATTGAGGAGGAGAATACCCGCCGGCTGGTCGCGGGATGGACCTTCACCGAGCGGGCGGTGTTGAAGCCGGCCGAATTCGAGATGTGGGCGAAACGACTGCGTGCCGCATGGCTGCACCGGCGGATTGTCGCCGCTCACGAAGATGGCAAGAGCAGCGAAGTTGAGATGTTGAGCAAAGAGCAGGGTGAGCTGTTGAAGGAAGCGACCCGGGAAAGGAGTAATCGCCAATGAGCACCAAGAAGGAGGCTACGAGGACGGGAGAGGGCAGGAAGAAAGCCGCTGCGTCGAAGGCCGCCAAGGCGACCAGGGCGGCTCCGAAGAAGAAGCCCCGGAGTGCCGCGGGCAAGGCCGGGCCGGTCGGTCGGAAGTCCACTGCTGCCGTGAAGAAGGCGGGCGGTGCAAGGAAGCCGAGCGCGAAACCCGGGAAGAAGCCGACTGCCGGCAGGGCCGCCGTGAAGAAAGCCGGTGCGGTGACGAAGCGCAAGCCGAGCAAGGCCGGCAGGCCGGCAGGAAAGAAGTCGGCCGCACGGACAGGTTCCGCGAAAGCCCGCGCGCCGAAGCGGAAGGGCACGCGAGCCTTCGGGAAGGCGGTGGTCTGGCTCCAGACAATCCACAAGAAGGCTGCTTCGGACAAGCGGGTGACTTATGACGAGTTGGAGGAACTGGCGCCCGAAGAAGTCCTGGTTTCTCCCGATCTCCTGGACCGGTTGATTGACGATCTCGCTCAGGAGGGCATCCGGATTGTCGACTCCCGCGACGAGGAACCGGTTGTCGTCCGCAAGGGACCGAAGCCGATGATCCAGCGTACCGAAGACCCGACCAAGTCCTACTTCCGGGAGCTGTCCAAACTGTCCCTGCTCACCCGCGAGGAGGAGATCCACTACTCCAGGGAAATGGAAGAAGGATACGAAGGCGTTGTCGAGTTCCTGTTCCGTCCGACGGCGATGATGCGTCAACTGGTGACGGAGTGCAGCACGGTCGAAGAAGGTACCAAGGCGCTTGACCAGATCGCGCGAGTCGAGTTCGAATGCCTGTTCGACCAGAAGGCGTTGTCGCGGGACCGCCAGCGGTTCGTGATGTACGTCCGGAAGATCGCCCGGGAGGCGGATCGGATTGACGAGACTGCACGCGGCAAGGCGAAATCGTCGGCCAAGGTGCAGGAGTTACTGGAAGAATCGCAGCGCAAGGTGTTCAAGTGGATCAAGAAGCTTACGCTCCAGCATCACCTCACCAACAACTTCATCACTGCCTTCAAGGAAGAGGGCGGCTGGGTCCTGGAGTGCTCCAAGCAGTTGCAGCAGGCCCGCAAGGAAGGTCGGGACAAGACCGATGAGGTGCAGGAACTTCGCCGCAAGATAAAAGCGAGTCAGAAACACCTCGGCGGGAGTACCACCGAGATCGGGCGGATACTCGCTGAGATGGCGGCGTGTGAGGACCGGATCCGGGCTGCCCGCGACAAGATGATCGAGGGCAATGTCCGGCTGGTCATTTCCATCGCCAAGCGCTACGTCAACCGGGGACTGGAATTCGCCGACCTGCTGGAGGAAGGGAACGTCGGACTGATCAAGGCGGTGGAGAAATTCAACTACCGCAAGGGGTTCAAGTTCTCGACCTACGCGACCTGGTGGATCAAACAGGCGATTACGCGGGCGATAGCCGATCAGTCCCGGACCGTCCGGGTGCCGGCCCACATCATCGACGCCATCAACAAGGTCGCGAAGCTGCAGCGCAAGTTCATGCAGCAGTACGGCCGGACGGCGACGGTTGCCGAACTGGCCCAGCGGCTGTCGACACCCAAGGAGAAGATCGAAGCACTGACAAGGATATCGCAGTTCGGCGTATCGCTTGACAAGCCGGTGGACGATGACGAGTCGAGCTTCATCGGCGACTTCATCTGCGACGAGAAGACGGCCTCGCCTTCCCATGCGGCCGGTGTTTCGCTCCTCGGCGAGAAGCTGGAAGACGCGTTGAAGGTGCTCTCGAAGCGGGAGGAGAAAGTGCTGCGGCTCCGCTTCGGGCTGGGCGACGGATGCCCGCGCACCCTTGAGGAAGTCGGCCAGATATTCAATATCACTCGGGAGCGGGTCCGGCAGATCGAAGCGAAAGCTCTCAAGAAGCTCCGTCATCCGGTCAGGCTGAGAAAGTTCGAGGCGCTACGCGAATTGCTGCAATGAGCCGGCTGGGCCTGATTTCGGATACGCACGACCGACTCGGTAAGGTGCGAGCGGCAGTTGAGCTGTTCAACCGACTCGAACCCGACTTGGTGCTGCACTGCGGGGACTTCGTGGCGCAGTTCACCCTTGCCGAGTTCGGGAAGCTGAAGATGGGGTTCCTCGGCATATTCGGCAACAACGACGGCGACCGGGATGCGCTGCGCGAGCGCGCCGGGCAGTTCGGATTCGAACTGGCAGAAGGTCCGCATCGGTTCACCGTCGGCGGCAGGGCGGTCGTTGTCAGCCACGAGCCGATTGCCGTTCCGACCGATTGCGACTACTACATCCACGGCCATACTCATCGGATGAAACTCGAACCGGGAAGCCCGACGATCATCAATCCGGGTGAGGCGTGCGGCTGGCTGAGCGATCGCAGCACTGCCGCGCTGCTCGACACCGAAACCGGCTCGGTCGAGTTCTTCGACTTGTAGGGAATCCGATTGAGCCGGTCAGGCACCATGAAAGCCGGGTCTCCTTCCTCACTTGAGCCCGGCTTGTACGTTGTCTCCACGCCGATCGGCAATCTCGGCGACATGACCGTCCGTTCGGTTGAAGTGCTTGCCCAGGTCGATCTCATCGCCTGCGAGGATACCAGGAGGACAGGGATGCTGCTTCAGCATTTCGATATCCGGAACCGATTCGTATCCTACCACGAGCACAACAAGCTCAGGCGCACTCCGGAGATAATCGAGATGCTGCGACAGGACAAGCGGGTGGCCCTGGTCAGTGATGCGGGCACTCCCGGGATTTCGGACCCGGGGTTCTATCTGATTCGGGCCGCGGTCGAAGCCGGGCAGCGGGTCGTGCCGATTCCCGGTGCTTCGGCGATACTGTCGGCGCTGGTAGTCTCCGGGCTGCCGCTGGACCGGTTTGCCTTCGAGGGTTTCCTGCCGAAACGGGACGGCCGGCGGCGCAAGCGACTCCTCGCGCTCGCGGAGGAACCGCGGACAATGGTTTTCTACGAACCGGCCCGGAGGCTGGGCAAGCTGCTTGCCGAGATGCTGGAACTGTGGGGGGACCGGAAAGTGGTGGTCGGGCGCGAGCTGACCAAGCGACACGAGGAGGTAATCCGGGGCAGTCTCAGCGAGGTGGTCGATGCACTGATCGAGCGCGAATTGAAGGGAGAAACAGTGGTTGTGGTTCAGGGACATGATGGACCGGGCTAAGCAGTGGGGTCGGCGGCTGCTGCGGCCGCTGGTGGTCCTGCTGGCAGCTATCGGGGTCTCGCCGACGGCGGTCACACTGGCGGCATTGCCGTTGAGCTTGGGAGCAGCCGGTCTTTTCGCAACCGGCCGGTTTTTCTGGGGCGGCGTGGTCGCCGCACTGGCCGGGCTGTGCGATACGATTGACGGCGAACTGTCGCGGCTGACCGGCTCGGGAAGCAGAAGCGGCGCTTTCCTCGACTCAATCGTGGACCGGTTAAGCGAGAGCCTCGTACTTGGTGGTCTCCTGTGGTACTACCTGGCGGTCGGTCCACTCTGTGTCCTTTCCGCACTGGCCGCGCTGGTTTTCTCGCTGCTTGTCAGCTACGTGCGGGCGCGGGCCGAAGGTCTCGGTTTCGAGTGCCGGGTCGGCTGGTTCGAGCGGCCGGTACGGATGCTGGTGCTGCTGGCCGGGGTCTTCATTCTCGGGCGGACCTACACGCCGGTTGCGCTCGGCATTATCGCGCTGGGCAGCCTGGCGACGGTAGTACACCGGATGATTCACGTCCTCGGGCAGGTGAGGAAATGAGCCGATTGCACGATACGGGGCAGAAGAGCGGAACGGCTCCGCGGGTATTGCTCATGGGTATTGCCACTTCGAGCAGGATGCGCTGGGCCAAAGCGGATTCGCTCGAGGAACTCGCTTCGCTCACCAGGACCGCGGGCGGGGAGGAAGTCGAGCGCCTCGTTCAGGTGCGGCGCAACTACGACCCCGCGACCCTGGCCGGCAAAGGGATGGTGGAACGGCTGAAACAGGTCTGCCGGCAGTACGATGTGGACCTCCTGATCTTCGACGAAGAGCTGAGCCCGACTCAACTGCGAAACCTCGAAGAGAGAATCGAGGTGAGGGTTATCGACCGGGCAGCTCTCATCCTGGACATATTCGCCCTGCACGCAAGGACGGCCGAGGCCAAGATCCAGGTCGAACTGGCCCAGCTCGAATACCGGCAGAGCCGGCTGACGGGTTTTGGCATTGAAATGTCCCGGCTTGGCGGTGGGATCGGCACCCGGGGCCCGGGAGAAACGCAACTCGAAGTCGACCGGCGGAGGATCAAGCAGCGGATTGCGGCCCTGCGCAAGGCCCTGGCGCGGATTGACCGGGAGCGGGCGACCCAGCGTCGTCGCCGGTCGGGTCTGTTCCGGATTGTCCTCGCCGGCTACACCAACGCGGGCAAGTCCACGCTGTTCAACCGGCTCACCGAGGCGGGAGTGAAGGTATCGGACCAGTTGTTCGCGACGCTCGAATCCAACACCAAGGGACTGGAGCTAAGCCGGCACGTCCAGGTGGTCCTGACCGATACGGTCGGATTCATCCGTAGTCTGCCGCACCAGTTGGTGGCTAGCTTCCGGGCAACGTTGTCCGAGGTGAAAGAAGCCGACCTTGTGCTGCACCTGGTGGATGCGAGTGGCGACCGGGTCGACCAGCAGGTTGACGTGGTCAACGATACCCTCGACGAAGTGGGGGCAAAGGGGAAGCCAGTGCTGGTCGTGTTCAGCAAGACCGACCAGGTGTTCGACGATGCGGTTTTGCAGCGACTGAGGCGGAGCTACGCGGGTTCGGTTTTCGTTTCCGGAAAGACCGGGGAGGGAACCGAGGCGTTGAAATCCCGGATACTGGGCATCGTCGAACGCGAGATGGTGACCAGGACCTTCACTGTGCCGGAAGCGCGGACGGACCTTGCGAGCCTGATACGCCGGGCCGGCAGGGTGGTCACCGACAGGAAGCAGGACGGTAAACTGCGGTTGGTGGTGCGTGGATTCCGTCCGGTGCTGGGCCGGGTGCGAAAGGAAGTAGACCAGGCACTTGGTCGCCGAACCCGCCGGACAACACGGGCCTAGCGGTACATCCGGCGACCGTTGGGCCGGCGCGGTTTCCTTCCGTCCGTGCGAATCAATTAGTACGCCCGCTCTGCCTGGGGCAGAACGGGCGTCCGATTCCGGCTGACTCGGCCTATTCCTCGAGCTTGATTGCTTCGACCGGGCAGTCCTCAGCAGCCTGCCGTACGTCTTCCTCGGCTCCTTCGGGAACGATGTCCACCTTGACCTCGGCGACGTCATCCTTCATCTCGAAGATGTCCGGGCAGGAGCCGCTGCACAGCTCGCAGCCGCTGCAGAGTTCCTTATCCACAGAGACTTTCACCGCTACCTCCTCTTGGTAATGCTTCCGGAAATGTGATCTTCAGACTCATAACGCTGCATGTAATACTCCCCGCAGCCGGTTTGTCAAGAGTTGCGTTTGGTGGAATCCGCCTGGGCGGTACTGGTAAGATAGGCGTGGACGAACTGCTCGATCCTGCCGTTCATTACTCCTTCGATATCCCGGACTTCGAGATTGGTGCGGTGGTCCTTGACCAACTGGTACGGGAAGAACACGTAGGAGCGGATCTGGTGTCCCCAGGCGATATCGGTCTTCGCCGCATCGAGTTTCTTTCGTTCGGCGTCCTGCTGCCGCTTGTAGAAGTCGAACAGGCGGGCGCGCAGGATTTTCAGGGCATTCTGTTTGTTCTGGAACTGGGACCGTTCGTTCTGGCAGGTTACGGTGATACGGGTCGGAACGTGGGTCATCCGGACCGCGGAGCTCACTTTGTTGACGTTCTGGCCGCCATGGCCGCCGGCGCGGTAGGTATCGACTTTCAGGTCGTTCGGATCGATTTCCACTTCAATATCCTCGACTTCGGGGTAGATCGAAACCGCGGCGAAGCTCGTGTGACGGCGCTGATTGGCGTCGAACGGCGACGTCCGGACCAGCCGGTGCACGCCGGCTTCCGACTTGAGCAGGCCGTAGGCATTGGTGCCGGTCACTTCGATAGTGGCATCCTTGATGCCCGCTTCCTCGTTGGACTGGAGGTCGAGAACCCGGTAGGACAATCCGCTCTGGTTATCGATGTACCGGGTCAGCATCCGGTAGAGCATTTCGGCCCAGTCGCAGGATTCGGTGCCGCCGGCGCCCGGGTGAATCGTCATTATCGCCGGGCGGGCGTCTTCGGGAGAAGCGAACATCCCGCGTTCCTCCAGCACCCGGAGTTCCGACCGGATCCGCTCCAGGTTCTCATTCAGTTCCCCGGCGGTCGCCTCGTCGGAGCCGAACAGGGCTTCCATCTCCCCGGCGTCCCGGATCTCCTTATCCAGCCGGCCGACGTGGTCCACCAGGTCCTGCAGGACGGCGATGCGCTGCATGATCGACCGGGCGTGAGACGGGTCGTCCCAGAACCCGGGCAGGCTGGTTTTGGTTGTGAGTCGGACTAGTTCCTGCTCACTGCCGGGCAGGTCAAAGAAACTCCCTCAGCCGGTGCAGTCGACCGGCCAGGGTGTCGGTCTGCTCGGACACGGGGGAGCTACTTCTTCTTCCCGCCGGTCGGGACAGCGTCGCCGTACTTGCGGCGGAACTTCTCCACCCGGCCGGCGGCGTCGACCAGCTTGCGCTTGCCGGTGAAGAACGGATGGCAGGCCGAGCAGATATCGACCGTGATCTTCGACTTGACGGACCGGGTCTTGATCACGTTGCCGCACGCACACGAGATGGTGCAGTCCACGTACTTGGGATGAATCTTGTCTTTCATATCAACTTTCACTCATTGAGTCCAGGAACTCCTTATTGTCCCGGGTCAGGCGCATCTTGTCAAGGACGAACTCCATCATCTCGACCGGGTTCAGTTCGGCCAGGAGTTTGCGCAGCACCCAGATGCGGTTCAGTTCCACCTCTTCGAGCAGCAGTTCTTCCTTGCGGGTGCCGGACCGCTGGAGCTCGATTGCCGGGAAGATGCGGCGGTCGGCCAGACGACGGTCGAGAATCAACTCCATGTTGCCGGTGCCTTTGAACTCCTCGAAGATGACCTCGTCCATCCGGGATCCGGTATCGACCAGCGCGGTGGCCAGGATTGTCAGACTGCCGCCTTCCTCGATATTGCGGGCGGCGCCGAAGAACTTCTTCGGTTTCTGGAGCGCGTTGGAGTCAAGCCCGCCGGACAGGGTGCGGCCCGAATGGGGCACGACCAGGTTGTGAGCGCGGGACAGGCGGGTTATCGAGTCGAGCAGGATAACGACGTCGTGCCTCTGCTCGACCAGTCGCTTCGCCTTCTCCAGTACCATCTTCGCCACCTGGACGTGGCGTTCCGGAATCTCGTCGAACGTGGAACTGATGACTTCGGCTTTCACCGACCGGACCATGTCGGTTACTTCTTCGGGGCGCTCGTCAATCAGGAGGATGATGAGCGTGACCTCGGGGTGGTTGGCGGTGATGCTGTTGGCCATTTTCTGAAGGAGGACCGTCTTGCCGGCGCGCGGGGGAGAGACAATCAGGCCGCGCTGGCCTTTGCCGACCGGGACGAACAGGTCGATGACCCGCTTCGAGAAGTCGTTCTCTTTCGCCACTTCCATCCCGATCCGCTCTTCCGGGTAGAGCGGGGTGAGGGCGTCGAACGGAACCCGGGAGCGAACGTCCTCGATCTTGCCGCCGTTGACGGTGTCGATCTTCAGCAGGGCGAAGTAGCGCTCACTGTTCTTCGGCGGGCGGGCGGCGCCGTGAATGGAGTCGCCGGTCTTGAGGCCGAATTTCTTTATCTGGGAAGGGGAGACGTAGACGTCATCCGAGGAAGGCAGGTAGCTGTAGTCGGGCGAACGCAGGAACCCGAAACCCTCATCGAGGATTTCGAGCACGCCGGTGACATCGATATCTCCACCCTTGTGCTTTCGCGACTCGGCACCGAGGATGGTCATAATCAGGCCCTGCTTCCGCTTGTCGCGGAAACCGCTGATGCCGAGATCCCGGGCAATCTCGTACAGTTCGTCAATCTTCTTGGTTTTCAGTTCCTGCTGAGTCAGCATATGCAAGCTCCTTCTGGGGTTGCTCACCGGCATCCCGGCTGCATGTCGTGCATGCAGATGGACGATACTGTTACTGGATCACCGGGACTTCTCGATGGAAAAAGAGCGATCAACCCGCGGTCGGTTATCTCTTCCTGCGCCAAGTATAGGACTGCCGGTCGGGTTGTCAAGTATCAATGGCAGCAGATTCCGGCGGTGGCGGAGGGGCTTGTCGGCGACAGGAAGCTGCGGGCCGGCAGCAGACCCGCAGCTTCCTTCGAGCAGCGCATTACGGCCCGGCCGGGGCCGAGATGTCGAATACGTCGTCCCGGATGGCCTCAAGCACCGATTGCACCAGGGTGCGACCTGTCCACTTGCTCAACAGGACCTGGGTTTCGGCAGCCATCGACGCGCCGGAGAATCCCGCCAGCCGCTTCTTCAGCAGTTCGCGGGCGAAGGCCAGATAGAACGGGTAGAAGATCGTCGGGACGTTCTGCCCGTCCAGCACCTGCTTGGTTTCGACCTCGATGTCGTAGAACAGCCCGGTCTTGTTGCTGAAGTGCCGGACCATCGTGGTCTGCTGAACCTCCAGCCGGGACTTGGTGATATCGGGGTCGAGCTTCTGCGTGTACTTCTCAATCCGCTCGTTTGCGTTCTTGCCCATTGTTGCTCACCTCCTTTCCGCGACCGATTCGGCCCGCTGCCGCGGCTTCGGGCCATTGCCGCAGCGGAGAGCCGGGGTCCGGCGTACCTTCCGGACTGCCCGCCCCGGTCCCCGCTTTCTGAAATCAGACACCGGTATTCCTTGTCTGCAGTTCCACCAGCAGTTCCCGGGCAAGGTTGCCCGAGTACGTGTCACCGGCGTGGCCGAGATGACGCCAGAGCATTTCGGACAGGACGGCTTCGACCATTCGCTGCTGCAGGCCCCGGACCCGCTGCTCGATACCGGCCAGCAGTACGAGCAGCCGCCGGCGGTCCCTCGGCCTGACGGCCAGGCTCTGCGCTTCCCGGCAGAGCCGGACCAGTTCGTCCAGTCGGGAAATCTCCCGGCTTACCTGTGGGGCGTTCATGTTGACTCCTTTTGTCTGCATCATCTGCTGTTACAAGATGAAACACGGGCCGAGGCCCGTGCGTAACAGAAACGTCGAAGCGAATCGCCTAAGTCGTGCGCGGCTCCTTGTCCGGCCGGGATTTGGCCAGGCGTTTCATGATGTACGATTCCAGGAACCGCCGGTGACTGTCCTCGCTGGCGAAGCAGGAAAGGAACTCCGGGTCGATGTCGGGACCGCGGCCGTAGCCGTGAATCCGGCGATAGAACTGGGCTCTTGCCGCAACCCAGCTTGTCTCAAGTCCGAGCCTTCCGGCTGTCGCCCGGGCATTGATCGACCGCACTTGTTTGCCCCGGCGGTGGAAGTAGTTGTCGGGCAGGACCAGCAGCATCGCCAGCATGTCGGCTTCGAGTTCCATTTCGGCCACGTAGCGCTGCCGGAGTTCGCGCTCCCGGAAAGTCAACTCCGCGGTGTCACCGATTGAGCTGAGGTCCGGGTCGGCAAGATGCCCGAGCATCACGTGGGACAGTTCGTGCGCCAGGGCCGGAATCCTCGCACAGGACGAGGGGAGCGACGGGTGCAGGAAGATGGCCGGCAGGCCCTCGACGTCCATGACGAACGCCCGGGACCGGCGGTGGCTGAACGGCCGGTCTTCCACCAGGTCGATCTCCATCCGCGCGCAAAGGGCCTTCAGGTCTTCGTAGCCGTGGAATCGATCCTCAGCCAGGAACCCGACATGCGCGGTCCGGTCCTCCCGGGCGATATCCTCGGCGATCTGGTATCCGCGTCGCAGCAGGTCATCCACCGGCGTTGCCCTCAGCCTCCTTCCCCGTCCGCTGCTTCCGTTCGAGCCGCTGCTTCAGGACGTGACTGTACAGTTCCTCGAACTCCTCCTGTTGTTCCCGGGACGGGTTGTCCAGACCCAGACACTTGAAGTAAGCGGTTTTCTTCCTGAGAAAGCGCTTCTCGTCGATGCCGAGCAGGAAGAAAAACGTCAATTCAAAGGCCTCCTTGATTCGGCGGAGCTGGTCATAAGTCGGGAACTCGCCCTGCTCAATCCGGCGGACTTCCCGGATTGGAATCCGCGTCTTCCGGGCGAAGCGCCGGCGGGCCTGGTCAAGGGTGCACGCCAGTTCCCGGGCAATCCGCTTCAACCTGTCCCGGACGACCTGCGACGGGCGGGGCAGTGCCTCCGGCGCGCCGGTACTCCGCCACCGGGCCTCGAACCGGGTCCAGGCCCGGTCCAGTTCCTGCTTCGATACCGGCTCGGGCTCGACGACCTCCTCGCTGAGCAGGCCGGACCCGCCGATGACCGCAGCACCTTCGGTTTCAAGCAGACGTGTAAGTGCTTTCAACATTCTCCTTTCGTCCCTGCCGGTGACTTCGAGCACCAACTCACCGTCCTTTTCGGTTTCCAGTGCAAGCATAGCGGTTTCGTTCTTTCCGTCCACCCATTTCCTGTCGTCGCTGAGCGACACCTTGGAGGAGAACTGTCCGGCAAGGCGGGCGAGCTTCCTCGCTGTGTCACTGCTCAGCTTCCGGCTGAGTCGGATGATGGCCCTGGACATTCTGCCCTCCTGCTACATTATCTCCCGGAGTTTCATCCGGGCGCGGTAGACTCGCTGAGTGGCGTTTCGCGCCGCTATCCCGAGTCTCTTGCCGATTTCCTCGTAGGTCAGCCCTTCCTCGTACCGGAGCTGCCATACTTCCTTCAGTTTCGGGGGAAGCCGTTCGGGCTGGTAGCGAAGCCGGTTGCGCGGGTCCTGCGGCCCGGGGCAGGACGCAGCGCCTTTGGGGCAGTCGTCGAGCGACGTCACGCACAACGTCCTGCCGAGCGACCGCCGGAAATTGCTGATCCGGCGACCGGCGACCACGTAGAAGTAGGACCGGTAAGTCGCTGCGGGCCGGCGCTCGTACTGCTTGATTATCTTCAGTGCGTGCAGCAGGGCGACGTCCGCGGCATCTTCGACCCACACCTCGTCCGGCAACGCCCGGCGGGCCAGGGCCAGGGCATACGGATAGAGCACCTTGTACCATTCCTCGATTGCCGTTTCGTCGCCGGACTGAATCCTGGCCACCAGTTCGGCGAGGCACTCGTCCTGCTTGCGTCGCTTCGCCTTGTCCGCCATGATACTCTACGCTAATCGCGGACACCGGTTTGTCAATGCGCAGTGTGCCGTCACCGGGGCTTCCGAATCCGTGTCTGCTCAAGCGCTTCGGTAACGGCGTCCTGCACGCGCTGCAGCATCTGGGGGTCGAGCCCGCGCAGCGCCCACTGCAGGCGGAGTATCGTCAACTCGCCCGCCAGCGGGCCGGGCCGATACCGGCGCCACCGGGCGTAGACCGCCCGGGCGAAGTTCAGGTACGAAATGCGCAGAATCCCGAGCATGTCGGCGTCGTTGGCTAGGTCGCGGACAGTTGTCTCCACCAGGTCGAGCATCCGGGCCTGCTTCTCGAAGTTATCGCCCATCCGGGTCCTG
>CBDUVZ010000052.1:0-20527 GCA_965370805.1 uncultured bacterium
CTCTGTTTGACATAGTGAGTCTTCGTGGTAAGACTCCTCTCCGCTCCGGTCCTCAGCCTTGGCGGTCTTGACGGCCTTGGCGGTTATCCCAATTCCGAATGCCGAGTGTCGAATGACGAATTCGGACTTCCGCCCTCATCTGTGTCCATCCGTGTTCATCCGTGGTAACTTCCTCTTCGTGCTCTTGGTGCCTTGGTGGTTATTCCGCTCCGCTCCGGACAGGCTTCGACGGCGGAGTCTGCCCGGCGCTTCAGGCCTGATTTGCGGTCTCGGGCTGCGCCGAGCCGCTCAGGGCTTCGGACCATTTGCCGCACCGGTCCCCGTACCGGTCGATGACTTCCCCTTCCCGCAGCGTCTCGATGACTTCGCAGCGGTTCGGGCACCCGTCGCATTCGAACGCCCTGGTCTCGAACTCCACGTCCGCGGTCTCGAACCCGCCGAACCTGGTCCCGGTCTCGTCCGCTTCTTCGGACGCCAGAATCGCGGCCCCGATTGCCCCCATGACCAGGAAATGCTCGGGCACGACGACCTTCTGTTCGAGCGTATCCTCGAACGCCTTGCGCACCCCGACGTTAGCCGCCACCCCGCCCTGGAAGAGTATCTTCGGCGCTATCTCCTTGCCCCGGGCAACGGTGTTCATGTAGTTCCGGACAATCGCATCGCAGAGCCCGGCGACAATCTCTTCGGTCGCAATCCCGAGCTGGGCCTTGTGGATCATGTCGCTTTCCGCGAAGACCGTACACCGGCCCGCGATATTGGCGTGCTTTTCCGCCCGGAGCGCCAGGCCGCCGAACTCTTCAATCGGGATGCTCAGCCGCGCGGCCTGGTGGTCGAGGAAGCTGCCGGTTCCCGCGGCGCAGACCGTGTTCATCGCGAAGTCAACCGGTATGCCGTCCCGCAGGATGATAATCTTCGAGTCCTGGCCCCCGATTTCGAGCACGGTCCGGGCCTCGGGATAGAACTGACCCGCGGCCACCGCGTGGGCGATAATCTCGTTCTTGACGATGTCGGCCTGGACCACCACCCCGGCGAGCCGCCGCGCCGACCCGGTCGTCCCGGCCCCGCGGATCTCCACGCCGGGACCGACCCGGTTCCCCAGCTCCCGCAGCAGTTGCTTGATTGACGCAATCGGGCTGCCCTGGGTCCGCAGGTAGCAGTCGGTAAGCACCCGGAACTCCTCGTCCACCACCACGCCTTTGGTGGAGATCGAACCGACGTCAATCCCGACGAAGGCGGTCGTCACCAGGGTCCTCTAGCCGTTGCCCGCACGTTTCCTCCGCTTCACCATGTCAACGAAAGCTTCGAGCCGGGTCAGCATGCCGGTCCGCGAGGTGTGCTCGTCGAACGACAGCGAGAGGACCGGCACCCCGGTCTCTTCGGACAGCTTCTGGAGCGCTTCCAGCGCGATATTCTCCGGCATGCACGTGAACGGAAATACGTGCACCAGCCCGTCCACTTTGTGATGCTCGACGAACCGGATTGCCTCGCCGACCGTCCGCATCGCCTCGCCGCCCGGGCACTCGCGCAGGTATCGGTGGGCCAGGCGCCGGGAGCGGTGATAGCTGTAATCGACCTTGAGCATATGGAGCATGTGATGAAACAGGCTGCGCTCGAAGAGCACATCGACGCCGAGCCGTCCCAGTTCCTTTTCGATTTCCTGGTTCGCGTACTGTTCGACCATGAAGTAAATCTCGCCGACCAGCCCGACGCGCAATCCGGGCGTCCGGCCGTTGATGTCGAACACGCCCGGCAGCAACCGCCGGGCGCGCCTGATCCCACTGATCGACCGCGCGCCTTCGATCAACGCGACCGCGCGCCGCCGAGCCCCTTCGGCCGCCGGGAAATCAACCGCCCGCTTCCGGTTGAGCAGCACCCGGAACTCCTGGGTCAGCACGCTCTTCTCAATCAGCACGTAGACCGCGTGGATGACCCTGGTCGGCGACACCCCGAACACCGAGGGCATGAGTTCGAACAGGAAGCCGTACGGCGAGTACTGGCTGAACGGCACCACCCGGTAGTTCTTTCCCAACCTGCTCAGGGCCTTGTCCTGCAGGTAGTGGTAGTACCCGAGTCGGCATTTGCGGGCACCGGCGGCCATGAAAAACGTATCCGCGCCCAGTTCGAGCGCCTCGATGAAATTGCCCAGGGTAAGTTTGTACGGCATGCAGATCAGCTCCGGGGAATGCCTGACCCCGAGTTCGACCGTCCGCTTCGACGTCGGGGGCGGCAGAACCGCTTCGGCACCCAGGTCCTCGACAAAAGTCCGGAGCGCGTAGGTGTCGTATCCGAAATAGGGGAACGATACCTTCATGCCGTCGGCTCGCTGTCAGGCTGCCCGGTGGCGGGCCTTATTCCGCTCCATCATCTCGATGAAAGCCTCGATCCTGGTCACGAGCCCGGCCGTCCCGGTATGCTCGTCGAGTATCAACTGCAGGAAGGGAATGCCCCGCTGCCGGGCTTCCTCACGCATGAACTCGGCCACCAGCGAGTCCGGCCCGCAGCCCATCGACACCACGACGCAGACGCCGTCCACTTTGTCCGCCAGGCTGTTGAACGCGTTGTAGAGTTCCCGTTCGTACACCCAGCGGATGTTCCGGGCGAACCCCCGGCGGCTGCGCAGTATCTCCAACGGCAGGTCCTCTTTGGTGAGCAGGTGGTAGCCGTAACCGGAGAAAGTCGATCTGATTGCATAGCTGACGTAGTCGTCCTGGAGGTTGTAGAAATGGCCGATCAGCGCGACGTGCTTGTCGCCCGGCACGTAGCCGAGCCTGCCGTTGCCGTGGGCGAGTTCGTGTCGGGACCGGCGGAACGCACGCAGGACCCGCAGCGGGTTCGGGGTCACCTGCAGACCCCCGCGAAGATGAGGCAGGACGAGGCCGCCCTTGATTGTCGGTGCAATCAGTTCGGTCTCCCGGCCCAGCATCATCCGGACGATATCGACAATCCCGATCATCTTTGGACACGCGTACATGTGGTCCTCCAGCCAGACCATCCGCGGGAAGAAAATGGCGTCCACCCTGCCCGCAAGATCCAGCACGTGTCCGGCGACAATCTTGATCGGCAGGCAGACTTCGCTCGACACGCACCCCAGCCCCTTCTGCACCAGGACTTTGTCCGTCTTGCGGCTCACCACCACCTCAGCGCCCAGCTCGGTCAGGTATTTCTCCCAGAACCGGCCGTAGCGGTAGTAGAGCAGTGCCCGCGGGATACCGACGCGCATTCGCCAAGTCTATTGGCTCCCCCTGTCAAGTCAACCGGACCGACCGAACGAGTCAGCCGACCGGACGGCGACGCCGGAACCGCGCCGGCTTCACCCCGACCCGGACCAGCAGTTCGACCGCGCGGTCCAGTCCCACGCCCAGGTCCGCGGGCCGGTGCGCATCCGAACCGACGGTGAAGGTCGACACCCCGGCGCGCCGCGCCAGCCCGACAATCCATTCCTCCGGATAAGGCTCGGCGTCGCCGCGCCTCATGGCCGAACTGTTCACCTCGATGCCGACCCCGCATCCGGCAATCTGTTCGAGCACGGAATCGAGCCGCTCGGCGACCACCGCGGCGAACTCCGCTTCACCGGGCGTTCCGCGCCAGACCGGCAGCACGTACTTCCGGTAGATGTCGAGATGCGCAACGCAATCGAACAACCGGCTCCCGGCCGCGGCGTGCAGGTAGTCGAAATAGCGGTTCGCGACGTATGCCGCGCCCTTCGGCACCAGCAGCTCCTTCATCCGGCCGAGTTCGCGCGACCCGCTGATTGCAACGTGGTCCAGGCAGTGCACCGCCCCGAGCACGAAATCGAACTCATGCCGGTCCAGGAAATCGCCGGCAAGCCCTTCCACCCCCATCTCATACCCCAGCTCGACACCCGCCCGGATGACGAGGTCGCCGAACTCCTCCCGCGCCGCCGCGATATCCTCAAGATAGGAGACCGACCAGTCGCTGCTCACCGGCCGCCGCTCGCCCCGCACGACAACCGACTCGAACTCAGCCCGCTCCGGGTCTGGCTCGAAATGGGTCGTGAAACAGAGCTCGGTGACACCGACTTCCCGCGCCCGCCGGCAGTAATCCCGGATGCTGCCGGTCGCATCTGGCGAATAATCCGGGTGGACGTGGTAGTCGATCATCAGTTCAACCCGAACTCAATCTGGCCGGCGACATCGAAGACCGGCGCGTCCCGCCAAGTGACGCCCAGCTTCAGACCCAGCCGGTTGCCCGACGACAGCTTCAGCCCGGGACTCAGACCGAAGCGCCAGGCCGATTCACTCGTCCCGAAGCTCGAACCGATTCGCATCGGGGCGTATTCACGAAGGTACATCCTGACCCCGCTGCCGGCGATATCGAACCGGGCCGCGGTCAAAGCTCCCCATAGCCACCCGCATTCCACTCTCAACGCCAGCGCGGCCATCCGCCCGCGACCGCTGCCCTGCTCCGGGTACTCATCCGCGGCGGTGAACCGAACATCCAGCCCGTCCTGTCCGAAACTGACATCCCAACGACTGGTCCGGGAGCGTCGCTGCTCCAGCTTGAAGCTGCGACCGACCTTCAACTCCAGCAGGAACCGGTTCAGCCGCTGGCCTAACTTGACTTCCATCCGGGCCGGCAGCGAATCGGCTTCGAAATCCCGATAGGTATTACCGCGGACAGCAACCCGAAACCCGGCCACTCGATACCCGACCCTTGCCCGGGCGTATAGCCGGTCCTTCCTGGAAGTCAGGCTGCGGCTCCGTCCAAGGGGAGCAAAGAACCTCGCACCGTACCCGACCAGTCCGAGGCCCGCGGAGACCCCCTGCCAGTCGCCGCTGAGTTCCAGTGCTCCCGACACGCCGCCGCCGGTCGAAGCCGCGGCCTCGACCCCGACCCGATACCCGCTCATCTTCGCATCCAGGCCCAGCCCGCCCGCGGCCAGCGAGCGACCGTGGAACGAAACAGCCGAATCCGCAGGCGCGAAGTCACGGCTGTAGCCGGTCCAGACGCCGTCGGCGCTGATGACTATATCTTTCCACCGACCGGAGACCGCGGTCCCGAATGCGAGTTCGTCGACCGCGTCGCGCCCGGCAACGGATGCGGAATCGTCGTGCACCCCGCCGACCAGCCGGTCAACCGTGCCGTCGGAGTTCAGCCTGGCGTCCCGGCCGGCGTACGAACCGAACGCCGCCGCTCTCCAGCCCGGTCGAACCAGTTCAATCCCTGCTCCACGCAACGCCCGGGTCTCAAGCGCGGTCCGGACAAGTCTCAGATTCCCGGGACCTTTGACCCCGGCGTCCTGCCATGCACCGCTGCGGCGGTGCGGTCCGCTGAAAACCAGTCCCAGACCGCTGCCGAGCGTGAAATCACCAACAAGGACCCCGAACCCGTCTCGCCGGTAACCCAGACCCATCCCGACCCAATCGAGAACGTCGGCCTCTCCCCGATCCTTCTCCCAGACGGCCGCAGCCCGCCACGGCGCGCGGTCGATTGCGACGCGGCCGAACCCCGCCGCCCGGTCCCGGCCGAACGGCACCGTATCGGCACGCAGCCGGAGCAACAGGTCGCCGGTCCAGTCAGGCTCTTCCCGGACCAGCGTAACCACCGGCGCAATCAGGGCAAGCCACTCCCGCGTCATACCGGGCACGGTCAGCAACTGACCCGTGCTCTCGAAGCGCCCGAGTGAATCCCGTGTAGCGAGAATCTGACAGGCCAGGACCGGACTCAACCAGGGAATGGCCAGCAACTCATCGAGTGTCGCCCGGTTCAAGTCGACCGGGCGGGCCAACAGGAAAGCGGTTTCCTCCTGCAGCGCGGTCTCGTCCTCGTCCTGCAGCGCCTCCGGCGGCGACTCCCACCACTCCGGCAGGAAACCACAGACAAACACCAGGACTAACGCCACGAAGCCCACATCCCAATGACGTGCGTCTCCTTCAACTGGGGATGGAAGCGATAGGAGTAATCAACTGTCAGGATGCCGACGTTGATGCCCAGGCCGGCGCCGTACGTCAGGGGCCGGACTCCACCGCCGACCCGCAGGTGGAGCGGCGGTATCAACCGGAACTCCATGCCGAACGCAGCGCTCTCCTCGCTCTGGACCCGCCTCACGTCCAGCGCCAGCAGGAGCGCTTCCACCGGCTCAACTGAAGCCGCAACCAGCAGAACCCACGGCAGCTCGTCACCGTTGTCAAACCTGGGGACATTGACGCGAGAACACGCTGCGGCAAGACGGAAGACCCCGGAACTCCAGGCAAACCCGAGGTCGAACGCCGGAACCCCGTCGGCGCCATGACTGCCCATACCCACCGCCAGCCAGTGAATCCCGAGCCCTACGGTCATACCGGCAACCGGGCTGACGCCGAGATTCAACTGCAGGTCAGTCTCGCGGTAGGCGTCAAGCGACAGGCTGCTGATACTGACGCCGCCGGCCCAGCGGTTCCTTGCCACCACACCGCAGACCCGGCCCCAGTCAACACCGTGAAGCCCATACGGACGACTGTAGGCCGCACCGACCTGATAGCGTCCCCCTTCTGCAAACAGGGCAGGATTGTAGGCAAATAGATTCCGCCAGTCGGCAACCGCCCCGCCGGCGAGCATGGCGTCCGCCTTCCCGCCGGCGGGCTGATACTCAAACGCCGCAATCAACGAAAGCAGCGCAAGCAGAATACACACGGCTCGTAAGACGGACGAACACCGGAAACAGCAACCCGGGCGGAAGGACGCCTACATCACTTGAGATAGTAAAGAAAGCGACCACAGTTCGGACAGACCACCAGCTCGGTCCGGCACCTGACGGCCAGTTCGGAAGGCAGCTTGATGTAGCAACCGCTGCAGAACTCCTGAATCACCTGGACGACCACCCGGCCTCCGTAGCGCTTCATGATCCGCTCGTACTGGACCAGCAACCGGGAATCGACTTTCTTGGTCAGCTTGGCCCGCCCCTTCTCGGCCGTCCGGATGAATTCATCCGACGGCTTCACATCCTTGAACCCCACTGCCTGGTAGTGCTCCGTTTCGATGTCGCGCAGGATGTGGTCGAACTCCTCAAGTGACCGCAGTGTCTCGATCTTCCGGTTCATCGGATCTTTTCCTCAAGGGAACCTACCAACTCGATGAACTCCTGGGGCGTCTGCGGGTCGAACAGGCGCTTCTTCTTGGCCAGCTCCTGGCAGACCATCGCCACTCGCCCCAGTATCATCAGATACTGATTGCCCCGGTCCTGCGGAGGCGCCATAATCAGAAAGAACAGATGAGCCGGTTTCTTGTCGATCGAGTTGAAGTCGATACCCTTGGTTGACCTGCCCACTGCGATTTCGAGCTTGTCGATAAGCAGTGAACGCCCGTGCGGAATTGCGATGCCCTTTCCGATACCAGTCGAGCCCAGTTCCTCCCGTTTCAGCAGTGTCTGCAGAAGGGGATCGGCCCCCTCCTCCTGCTTGACCATTGCGACCAGTCCCCGAAGCACGTCCATCTTCCTGCGGCCTTTGATATCAAGGTTCACGCGTTCAGGATCGAGCAAAGACGCCAGGTTCAATCAATACCTCCTGTCTGGGAATGCCGTCCGGACGGACGGCGGAAATCCGATGGTTCTAGGGGACGCTACGCTCGGACGGCAGGTCCTTGTGCGGTGCGTCACCCCACAGTCGCTCGAAACCGTAGTACTGACGAGTCTCACCAGTCAGAATATGCACAACGACGTCCACATAGTCAAGCAAAACCCACACGCCCGCTTCGGTTCCCTCGGAATGGTGAATCGGCTCGCCCTCCTGCTTCAGCCTGCTCACGACCTCGCTGGCAATCGCCTGGGCGTGAATCGTGGAGCCGGCGGTCGCAACAACGAAGAAGTCCGCCAGCGAAGAACGGCCCCGCAGGTCGATAATCACGATATCTTCGCCCAGCTTGTCCCGGGCTACTTCGGCCGTTCTGACCGCCAGGCGTTCCGAAGTCATGTCAATTGAGGGGAACAACCCCCGGAAAGAAACTGCCGTAGTCCTCGCCGAGAATCAGTCTCACTTCGAGATGACACGCCGAGTCAAGCGCCACCTCGACCTTCGGCATCAGCTTCTCTCCCGCGAAGAAAAACCAGAAGCGACGTCGTATCACCAGCAACTCCGCGACCTGCCGGGCATTGATGCCGGCGGGGTCCAGCAGGTCGACAACTGTAGTCTTCTCGTAGTGCCGACTCGCGGTACTTACTCCGTACACATCGAACCCGCGCGCCCGGAGCTCGTCGGCCACCGAACGGGCCAGATAGGACAAACCACAGCCATTGACGACTTCCATTCTCACCGACCCGTAGTCAAAGCTGGGTGGCTCTTCCTGCGGACGGAAACGCCAGGCAAACGAAGCACCCACCCCGCCCAGCACCACCACCAGAACGAACCAGATGAATGCGCGCTTCACCCTGCGTGGCTCCGGGTCCGACGAACCAACTCCTCGGAAACCTCGGCCAACTGCTCAGGCGTGTTCGCACCCATCATCTCACGCGGGTCATCCATCAGCACGGCTACTACCAGCCCGCCCTCGGACCTCACGCCGCGCACGGCATCGGTCAGGTAATACTCACCCGAGACCGGACTGGGCTCGATTCTGTCCAGCACCGGTCGAAGCAGTCCCCACTGGAAAGCATAGAACCCCGAGTTGACCTCCTGGATGTCCCGCGTCTCGTCGTCGGCATCCCGTTCCTCAACGATATCCTCAATGATATCTCCCTCTCCGCGCACGATCCGGCCGTACCCGAACGGGTCATCGAAACGCGCGGTCAGCACCGCCACGTCCGCGGCGCGCTCACGGCGCACATCAACCAGACGACGCACCGTATCCGACCGCATCAGGGGCACGTCCCCGTATACCACAACGCACTCTTCTTCATCGGAGATCATCCCCCGGCACGAAAGCACCGCGTCAGCCGTACCCCGCTGCTCTGCCTGAACCGCGAATTCAACGCCGGAATCACCGTATGCCTTCTCGACCTGATCTCTTCCGGTCCCCACAACCAGAATCACCCGGTCCAGTCCGGCCGAACGGACCGAATCCAGCACGTAGCCAAGCAACGGACGCCCCGCAACCGGCAGCAGTACCTTTGGGGTACTGGACCCCATTCGCCTGCTCTTACCTGCTGCGAGGACGATTGCCGTCATCGACTATGCGATTGTCCTTGTCAACGTTGACCCGCTTCAGGGAATGATGGGTTGCTTCTGTATCCGTCAGCAGTTCATTGCTCATCACTATGACCTCGTCCCCGATTTCGCCCAGCCTGGCCGCGGCACCATTGAGCACGCATACCCTGGAACCGGCCGCAGCTTCGATCACATAGGTCTCAAAGCGCTGGCCGTTGTTCACATTGACAACCTGGACGACCTCTCCCGGCAGGATATCGGCGGCACGCATGAGATCGTTGTCCAACTCAAGACTGCCCTCATAACGGAGGTTCTTATCGGTAATCGTGAGCCGTTGAATCTTGGACTTGACGAGGACTCTCAAGAGTCGTCCTTTACTGCTTCTTCTTCTTGGAACTGCTCTTCTTGTCGGCTGCCTTCTCGCCTGCCGTAGCCTTCTTGGTCTTCTTCCGCCCGCGCCCCTTCTCCGCTGCCTTGGCCTTCTTCTCCTTGTGCGTTTCCTCCCGGACCACAAGTTCCAGAAGGGCCATCTCGGCGGCATCCCCCTCGCGCGGACCCAATCGGTAGATGCGGGTGTAGCCGCCATCCCGTCCGGCAAACCTGGGTCCGATAGCATCGAACAACTTCTTCAGGATATCCCGGTCGACGATGAACCTGTTCGCTTCCCGCCGCGCGGCAAGCGTATTCTGCCGGGCAAAGCGAATCATCCGATCGGCAAGGCGGCGGGCCTCCTTTGCCTTCGCCAGCGTCGTCTGAATCCGCTCGTGTGCAAACAACGCCCGAACCAGATTTCGCAGCAACGCGTCCCGATGTGCTTTCGTACGACCCAGCTTCTTGACCTTATTGCCGTGGCGCACTGACTACTCCTTGGGCTCCAGCCCTGACACGTCCATTCCGAATGACAGTCCGACGTCCTCAAGCACCTTCTTCAATTCCTCAAGTGACTTGCGCCCGAAGTTCTCGATGTCGAGCATGTCCTTCTCGGTCCGTTGAACCAGATCCCCCACGGTCTGAATCGATATCCGCTCACCGGTGCGCTTCGAGCGACCCTTCTTCAGGCAGTTGAGAGCCCGGTTTGACAACTCCAGTTCTTCGATATCCATCGCCAGCAACTCGATAATCCGGTCGCGGTCGCGGTAGAGTTTCTCCTCCTCGACGAATCCGGGTTCCTTCTCGGACGGCACAAGAACGCCCATGTGGTTCTTCACAATGGTAGCCGACTGAATCATGGCTTCATCCGGCCTGACCGTCCCATCGGTCCAGACCTCGAGGATGGCTTTCTCGAAGTCGGTCCGTTCCAGCAGACGCATTGACTCCACCCAGTAGTTGACCTTCTTGACCGGTGAGAAGAATGCATCCAGGAAAATCGTACCCTCAGGAGCGGTTTGATTCCTCTTCAGACGCTCAGCAGTAACGTATCCCCGGCCGTTCTCAACGAACATCTCGATGTTGACCGAACGATTCTTATCGGAAACAGTGAGAATGTGCTGATCCGGATTGGCGATGACAATCTCGGGCGGCACAGTAAGGTCCTTGCCGGTGAACTCACGCTTGCCCTTGGCGTGAAGCTGACAGGACTTGGGCGACTCGGACCAGAGCCTCATGCGCAGCTTCTTGATGTTGAGAATGATCTCGGAAACATCCTCCACCACGTCTTCGATAGTCGAGAACTCGAGGGGCGTATCGTCAATCCGCACATGGGTGACCGCTGCACCCTGACCTGAGTAAAGGAGCGCCCGACGCATGGCATTCCCGATTGTACAACCCCATCCCTTCTCCAGCGGGGCGATGACGAACTTCGCGCTGGACTCGGTGGCCGTATCAGTCTCATAATCCAGCTTTTCGGGCAGGACAAATCGCTTGAGTTTCATTTCGAATAGAGCTCCACAATGAGCTGCGTATTGCAGGGAATATCCTTCACATCCTCGGGCGTGGGCTCACGAGTGACCAATCCGGTAGCAGTCTCAGGATTTGACTGGAGCCATGCTACTTCCGAGGATTCCTTGTTTTCGATAATCGGCTTCACCAGTTTCATGCCCTTCTCACCGTTGACGCCGATTGTCTGGCCGGCCTTGACAAGGAACGATGGTATGTTCACCCTCCGTCCATTGACAGTGATATGACCGTGACTCACGAACTGCCGGGCCTGCGGTCGGGAATCGGCAAATCCCAGACGACTCACAACATTGTCAAGACGTCGTTCAAGCAGAATGACGAGCGTCGCAGCGGTATTCGCCGACTTTGCCGCCCGCTTGAAGTAATTGCGGAACTGAGTCTCAAGGACCCCATACATCATCCGCAGCTTCTGCTTCTCGCGCAGTTGGATCGCGTACGCCGACTGTCTGCGTCGGCGGCGACCCCGGACTATCGGCACTTCACCGCGCTTCATCAGAACACACTTGTCCGACAGACATTTCCCGCCACGCAGGAAAAGCTTTTCCTTTGCCTTACGGCACCGCTTGCACTTCGGTTCAGTATCTCTAGCCATTTCTTGCCCCCGGACGCGAGCTGGACCCTATCCTTGTATCACCCAAAAGGAATCCTCAGACGCGCCGCTGCTTGGGTGGTCGGCAGCCATTGTGAGGAATCGGAGTTATATCCGTTATCGCGGAAATGCTGAGCCCGGTGTTCTGAAGCGACCTGAGCGCCGCCTCTCTGCCCGGACCCGGTCCACTTATTCTCACTTCCACCTTCCTGACACCGAGACTCGCCGCCTCTCTGCCGGCTGCCTCGGAACAAACTCCAGCAGCATAGGGCGTACCTTTCTTTGATCCCTTGAACCCGACGCGACCCGACGATGACCAACAGACAACCGCGCCCTGCAAGTCGGCAATAGTCACCATGGTATTGTTGAAAGTGGTAGTGATGTGCACTATGCAGTTGATCGGGGCCTTTTTCTTCGAGGATCGTCTTGCCATGATCAGCTCTTCTTGGCTCCGGCCTTCTTGCGTGGCCCTTTGCGAGTCCGGGCATTGGTGCGGGTGCGCTGGCCGCGAACGGGCAACCCGCTGCGGTGACGAAGCCCCCGGTAGCTGCCGATCTCGATGTAGCGCTTGATGTTCGCCGAGACATCGGCACGCAGTTCACCCTCGACCTTGTGACTCTTATCAATCTCCTTACGGATGCCGGCCACGTCATCCTCGGTCAACTCGCTGACTTTGCGCTCCGGGTCGATACTGACCGCTACCAGTATCCGGCGCGCCACGAAAGGACCGATGCCGTAGATGTGAGGCAGCGCGTACAGAATCTTCTTGTTATCAGGCAAGTCAATGCCCGCAATACGAGCCACTTATCCTCCTGTCAGGTCGGTTAAGAAACAATCAATTACTACACTGCTATACGCTAAGCCCCAATTTATACTCGATTTAGCGCAAATGTCAAGTTCGGAATAGCCGGCCCAGTAACGCCCTGCGATTCTAGCGAAACCGATCTGTCCTGCTGGAGCAACTGGAGTGACCTGAACGCTCAGGCTATCTGAGAACCAGATGCAGAGGAAACCCGGAAGAAAGTCCGTCCTGACTATCGGTCGCTGAACCCGTCCCCGAGTACTTGCTCCATCAACTCTCTGGTCCCCGGGGCGTCAAGCAGACTGTCGGTACCCGGGAAGAAATCCCACTCTCCGTACTGTCCGCTCAGCACCCGTTCATCCCGGGATACGTCATCGCCGAACAACCCGGCCCCGCCGCCGAACGCCCGTTCGATGAGCCTCGGCAGGTCAACTCCACTGAGCTGTGCAAGCATTTCCTGCTCGGATTCACCGCCGTCGGTTGATAGCTCTTCCGGCTCGTCGGGAATCCGGCCCCGGGCTCGACTCAGCAACCTCGGCTCGGCCGTGACGCTACCTCCGCCCTGCTGCCCTCTGGCCCATTCGACAATCTTCGGGTCGCTTTCCGGCTTTGCTGATTCGTATGCAGCAACGGCCAGGATCGTCCCGGCCAGTCCAAGCACTACGACGAACTGTCCTGATACCTTCATGTCCCTCCCAGGTTATGCTCCAATTATACCCGGAAACGACCACCGTGTCACTGCCAGTCCCACGCCAGCCGGTTTGACTTGGCATCCCGTAACTCTAGAATCCTACCGTCAAGATGACCCGAGAACGATATGACGTCATTGTCGTCGGTGGTGGTCATGCCGGCTGCGAAGCCGCCCTGGCCGCATCGCGACTGGGCTGTTCCACCCTGCTCCTCACCGGCAACCTTGACACAATCGGTCTGATGTCCTGCAATCCGGCCGTGGGAGGCATCGGCAAGGGTCAGCTCGTCCGGGAGCTCGATGCCCTTGGCGGAACCATGGGTCGCATCACCGACCGGGCCGGAATCCACTTCCGCCGGCTCAATGCAAGCAAAGGCAGGGCGGTCCGCTCATCCCGGGTCCAGGTCGACCGCCAACTCTACCGGCGGCTGATGAAACAGACCGTCGAGCACACCCCGAACCTGTGGCTGTCACAGGGAATGGTCGCACGCGTGCTCGTTCGCGGACGCACCGCCATCGGAGTCGAAACCGAACTGGGAGAAACGCACTACGGCCGCACCGTGGTTCTTGCCCCGGGCACGTTCCTCAACGGACTGGTCCACATCGGAACCACCAGCTTCCCGGCCGGCAGACTCGGAGAGGCACCGGCAACCCGACTCAGCGGGAACCTGGCCGAACTCGGTTTCGAACTGGGCCGATTCAAGACCGGCACACCCGCCCGTCTCGACATCCGCACGCTCGACTTCAACCGGATGCAGGAACAGCCGGGCGACGAACCACCCCGGTCGATCTCATTCTGGACCCCGGGCCGGGTTCGGAACACCATCAGTTGCCACGTAACCTACACCAACCCGAAAACCCACCGCATCGTCCGGTCCGGCCTGAAGCAATCACCGCTGTACTCCGGCATCATCAAAGGAAAGGGGGTCCGCTACTGCCCGTCGATCGAAGACAAAGTGGTGAAGTTCGCGGACCGGAATCGACACCTGGTCTTCATCGAACCCGAAGGAAAGGAGACTGTCGAGTGCTACCCGAACGGCGTCTCGACCAGCCTGCCGATTCCCCTGCAGCAGAAGATGCTGCGCTCGATACCGGGACTCGAACAGTGCCGGATGCTCCGCCCCGGCTACGGCATCGAACACGACTTTGTTCAGCCCACCCAGCTCCGGCCGACACTCGAAACGCAACGGATTCGCGGCCTGTACCTCGCCGGTCAGATAAACGGCACGACCGGCTATGAAGAAGCTGCGGCCCAGGGTCTGGTGGCCGGAATCAACGCCGCGCTCCGGGTGAAGGACGCCGAACCCCTGACTCTTGGTCGCGCCGACTCCTACATCGGGGTGATGATTGACGACCTCACCACCAGGGGTACCGACGAGCCCTACCGGATGTTCACCGCGAGAGTCGAATACCGGCTGCTGCTGCGCGAAGACAACGCCGACCTGCGTCTGGGTCCCAGCGGTCACAAACTCGGGCTGCTCTCGGCACGCCAGCACCGTGCAATCAGTAAGAAGAAAAAGGACTACTCGGCCGCACTTGACTGGCTGCGGCGCAGCCGGATACGCCCGGGTCCCGCGACCGATCGGCTGCTCGGCAGACTCGGCACCACGAAAGTCAGACAGTCCACCCCGGCGATTGACATCCTGCGCCGGCCCGAAGTCAACTGGGAACAGATCGCCCGACTCTGCGGCCCGGCCCCGGAACTGACCGACGCCCTGCGCGAACTGGTCGAGGTCGAAGTCAAGTACGAAGGCTATATCGCGCGCAGTAAACGCCAGGTCGCAAAACTCACCGAACTGGAGTCGGTCCGGATACCGGACCGCATCGACTACCGAAAGGTCCCCGGGCTCTCCACCGAAATCCGCGAGAAACTGACCCGGCTCTGCCCCGCAACTCTGGCCCGGACCCAGAACGTTCCGGGCATGACCCCGGCCGCGACATTCGCGCTGTTGGTTTTCATCAAGAGCAAGAAATGAACAGAACCGGAAACCGCGACCATGTCCGACGGTTCTGTTTCGAACGTGGTGCGGTCAGCTTCGGGGTCGCAGCACTGGACAGCATCCGGACCGACGACTTCCTGCTCCCGGCCTCAATGCTCGGGCAACTGCCCACCGGCATCTCCCTTGCGCTGAGGGTATCGAAAACCGTACTGGCGACACTGGAGCACCACCCCAACCGCCTCTACGAACACCACTACCGCCAGGTGAACTTTGCGCTCGACCGTCTCAGCCTGGCGCTTGCCGACGAAATTCACCGACTGGGATTCCAGGCGTTGCCGATTCCGGCTTCCCAGATTGTCGACTGGGAGCGGCAGCGCGCTCATCTATCCCACAAGCGCGTGGCGGTTGCCGCGGGACTGGGCTGGCTCGGTCGCAGCAACCTGCTGGTGACCCCGGACTACGGTGCCCAGGTCCGACTCGCAACAGTGCTCACCGACCTGCCGCTCGAACCCGATGCCCCGCTCGACCGGGACTGCGGCGCGTGCCGGGACTGCATTGACGCGTGCCCGGCCAACGCAATCCGGGCGAAACAGAGCGAGTTCGACCACCTGGCCTGCTTCGAGATGCTCAAGGAATTCCAGCGCCGGCGCTACGTCGGTCAGTACATCTGCGGGCTGTGCGTCCGGGCCTGCTCGGGTCCGGCTAGTGGCTGTAGCGGAAATCCCGACCCACCGAAAGACGGAAATTGAATCGCCGGCCGGCATCAGGTAGCGGCTTGCCGAAATCGACAATCCCGACTTCCAGCTTGAACGGACCGATTGGTGTGTTGGTCAGTATCCCGGTTCCGACGCTCCAGTCGAAAGCCGACCTGAGGTCAGCCTCACCCGGAATCCGGTCGAACTTCTGGAAAGTCGCAAGGGCGGAAAAAAACCGGAGATAAAGCGGGTAGTTCTCCTGGTGAAAGAGGTCCAGCAGTCGGAAGTCAAGCTCCAGAACGAAAGCCGCTTTGCTGGTGCTGGTGAATTCCTCGTTCGCGAAACCGGGCAGTTCCTCGCCGCCGGAATGGAATCGAGCCACCCAGCACGGCTCCCCCAGCGACAACCCGAACTGCCAGCCCGGACGCAACAGCAGCCGGGAACCGATCGGCAGCACCCGCTCTAAGGAAACCTCGGCTCTCAGGAAATTCCCTTCCCTGAGCGACACGCCGCTCGAATCGAACTGCCGGAACTCGGCATAGAACGCCTCGACCCCGTACCTCAGCCCGGCGGTCGGAATCTGCAGGTCATTGAAGTCGTTGAACTCGAGCCGGAACACAGGTCCGGCAAGCCATTCCTTCCGGGGCAGGGTATCCAGAATCGACAGCCGGGGGAACCGGTGCAGCGCTTCGTAGACCCTGACGCCGACATCGAAGAAAGCGTTGCGGCCGAGGATGTACCCGGCTTCGGCAACCCCGCCCCGCCGGTCCGTGTTGTAGTCGGTGGACCATCTGCCGTCCACGGAGTACGAATGGTCAGTCGATGCCCAGAACCCGTCCAGCCGGTAGCCGAACGGCAGCGTGAATAACCTGGTCCCGGTGAGCCCGAGCCGGAACTCGGTCGGGTTCCCCAGTTGGATTGCGCCCCTGACGCTCGCGCCGGAACCGCCCAGGTTCCCCTGGCCGACTTCTATCCCCAGGCCGACATCGTCGACGTTATCGTACCGGATGCCCAACAGGTAGAACCCGTACGCCCGTTCCTTCAGTTCGACAATCACATCGACCGACTCGGCCCGCCCGAACTCGAGGCGGTAGTTCACGTCTTCGAACAGACCGGTATGAAAAACCCGTTCGAGGTCCTGCCGCAGCCGGTCAAAAAGGAGATAGGCACCCGGCCGCGAACGCATCAGCGGCCTGAGCATCGATTCCCGCGTCACGCC
This sequence comes from uncultured bacterium, assembly GCA_965370805.1. GTDB lineage: Bacteria > Hydrothermota > Tepidihabitantia > Tepidihabitantales > Tepidihabitantaceae > CBDUVZ01. Next base: position 16,910 of record CBDUVZ010000052.1, read on the forward strand.
GAGCCCTTCGAAACGCAGCGAGCGGACCATTGCGAGCGACCTCACACTGACCTCATGCCGGTATTCAACCGGCCTGCGACCGGCCAGTTTCGCGCGAATCTCGGGCAGCGCGGCTTCGGCCGCGGCTTCGCCCGCGGCAATGAGTCCCCGTGCCCGGGCAAAATCCGAGTGCTTGAAAGGCTCAACGTCGGGCTCGATGAGCACATCGGCCATTTCCTTCTGCCGTGCGAGGTCCTCCACGCCGATCAGGTCCATGCTCCGGGAAGCGATATCAATCAGGGAAATCCCGGTTTCCGGGCTGTGCCTCATCGTCAGCACGGCGATAATCAAGTCCGGCTCGAAATCACGCAAAGGGTCAACCGGCAGGTACTGCTGGATTCCGCCGTCAACAAGCTCCATCCCGTCAAGCAACTCGGGCGCGAAGACGCCCGGAATCGCAATGCTGGCCCGGATTGCCTGGGCAAGTCTGCCCCGTTTCAGGACCTGCTTGCGCCCGGTCACGAGGTCAACCGCCACTGCCCGGTAAGGAATCACCAGGCTGTCGAAGTCATAGCCGGTGTTATGCTCGATATCGCTCAGGAGCCCCATCATCAGGAACTCGACGTTCTGCAGTGGAACGAGTCCGCTCGGCAGTGACGGCAGCAAGTTGCGGTGGCGCAACTGAAGCACATAGCGCTCGGCCTGCTGCCGCTCGGGCAGATACCGGGCGCCGAACGGGACCGCGGAACTGAACACCCATTCCCAATCGGCCTGCAGCACGATGCTTTCAATCTCGGCAGCGCGGTATCCGGCCGCGAAAATGCCGCCGACCAGCGCCCCCATGCTGTTGCCGGAAATACCACAGACCGGAATCCCTTCCCGCTCCAGCACCTTGAGCACCCCGATGTGCGCGAACCCGAGCGCCGCGCCGCCCGACAACGCCAGCCCGACCCGCGCCGACCCGGCTTCCGTCGAGTGAACCAACTCCGACAAACCCTGAGCTTCGACCGGAATCACAACCAGCAGCAACAGTACAAGTATTCTCACTGACAGATTCTAGGAGACCGACGCGTAGAAGTAAACACCCTCTTCCCAGCTCCCGGACCCGGGCTATAATGGACCATGGAGTGTCGTGCCTGCCCTTTTGATTGCGGGGTTGACCGGTCCCGAAAACGAGGAGTGTGCCGGGCCGGCGACCGGATTGAGATATCGATCGCCCAGCTCCATCACTGGGAGGAACCGCCAATCAGCGGGACCCGCGGCTCGGGCACCATCTTCTTCTCCCACTGCAACCTTCACTGCCGGTTCTGCCAGAACTCCGACATCTCCCAACTCGGCAACGGCCGGCCGATCTCCGCCGGACGGTTGGTCGAGACCATGCTGCAACTGCAGCAGCAAGGCGCACACAATATCAACCTCGTCACTCCGACCCACTACTCCGAGCAACTCATCCCGGTTCTCACGGAAGCGGTGCCCGAACTCAGGATTCCGGTCCTCTGGAACTCCAACGCCTATGAGAAAGCCGACACGCTCCGCCGGCTGGATGGACTGGTCCGGGTCTACCTGCCGGACCTCAAGTACTGCTCGGATAAACTCGCCCGCGAATACTCGGCAGCGCCCGACTACTTCCGCCACGCCACGGCCGCGATTACCGAGATGGTCCGCCAGACCGGCGCGAATCGGTACGCCGCCGACGGAACGATTCTGTCCGGGGTCATCATCCGCCATCTCGTACTCCCCGGCCACACCGATGACAGCCGGAAGCTGCTCGACTGGATTGCGGCCGAACTGGGAACCGACACGCAAGTCAGCCTGATGGCGCAGTACTACCCGACCTACCGCGCCGCCGAACTTCCCGGCATGAACCGGCGGCTCACCGCCGACGAGTACCGGGAAGTGAAGGATCACCTGCTCGCACTCGGCTTCAGTGAAGGATTCACCCAGGAACTCTCGGCCGCCGGCAGCGACTACACGCCGGACTTCGACAACCCGGAAGTCTGACTCCCCGGCCGCCCTCCTGATTGACTTACCGTCGCTCCGCCCTAGAATGGCATTCTCATGTGCGGCATCCTGGGTCTCATCCGGACCGGCCCGGTCGGCGACGACCTGGTCGAAGGACTCAAAGCGCTCCAGCACCGCGGCCAGGACTCGGCCGGAATCGTCACCTCCGATATCACCTTCCACATCAAGAAAGGCAACGGCACGGTCAGTGTGGTCTTCAACGAGAAGAACCTCGCCCGACTGACCGGCCGGACCGGCATCGGCCACGTCCGCTACCCGACTATCGGTCCCGGCTCGGACGAAGACGCCCAGCCGTTCCCGGTCAACTCGCCGTACGGCATCGCCATGGCCCACAACGGCAATGTGACCAACTACTTCAGCCTGAGGAAAGAACTGGTCAGCCGGGACCGCCGCCAGCTCATGAGCTTCTCGGACGTCGAGCCGATTCTCAACGTCTTCGCCGGAGAGCTCGCCCGGGCCAGGTCAAAACAGTTCAGTCCGGAGACGGTATTCCGGGCCGTGGACAAGACATTCAAACGCGTCCACGGCGCTTACTCGGTGGTAGCGCTCATCCAGGGCAAAGGCATGCTCGGCTTCCGGGACCCGTTCGGTATCAAACCGCTGGTCTTCGCCCACCGGAAACGGGAAGCCGCCTTCGCCTCGGAAAGCGTGGCATTCGACCGGCTCGGGTTCCACCGCTTCCGCGACGTCGCGCCGGGCGAAGCCGTATTCGTCGACACCCGCCGCCGGATACACTCCAAGCAGGTCAGGCCGGCCCGACCCCGGACCTGCATATTCGAGTACGTCTACTTCGCACGCCCGGACTCGGTTATCGACGGGACTGAAATCTACGAAGCCCGACTCCGGCTCGGCGAACGTCTCGCGGCGGAAGTGATGCGCCGGGGCATCAAACCCGACGTAATCGTACCGATTCCCGACACCGCCCGGGCCGCGTCCAACAGCCTCGCCCGGGTGATGGACATCCAGCTCCGCGAAGGCCTGATCAAGAACCGGTACATCGCCCGCACCTTCATCATGCCCGGCCAGGCCAAACGCAACCTCTCGGTCCGCCAGAAACTCAACCCGGTCCGCTCCCAGGTCAAAGGCAAGAACGTACTGCTGGTGGACGACTCGGTCGTCCGCGGCACCACCTCGAAACAGATTGTCCAGATGGTACGCGAAGCCGGGGCCCGCAAAGTCTTCCTCGCCATCACCGCCCCGCCGCTTCGCCACCCCTGCGTCTACGGCATCGACATGATGACCCGCGGCGAATTCATCGCCAAGCGGCACAATATCCCAAAGATAACGGAACTCATCGGCGTCGATGCGCTCGTCTACCAGACCTACGACGGCCTGGTCAATGCGGTCCGTGGGAAAGACAGCAAACGCCGATTCTGCACCGCCTGCTTCACCGGGGACTACCCCACCGGAATCACCCGCAACGACCTCCGCCGGATGGAAAGAGAAAGACGCCACTGGGCGAACCGGTAGCCACACACCGCCATTCCGATTGTAGATTCCAGATTGATGATTGCAGACCATTAGGGAATGCCGAATGTGGATTGCCGAATTCGGATTCCCGACCCTCATCTGTGTCCATCCGTGTTTATCTGTGGTCTATTCCGGCCCGCTTCCTCA
>CBDUVZ010000053.1:0-20239 GCA_965370805.1 uncultured bacterium
CGATGCCGCTCTTGTCCCCAAGCTCCTCGGCAATCTTCAGGCTCTGCTCGTACAACTCCCGCGCCTTCTCATACTCGCCCTGGTCAAAGTGAATCATCCCCAGTTGGTGCAGGGAGGAAGCGATGCCGCTCTTGTCCCCAAGCTCGCGCTCAAGCTTCAGGCTCTGCTCGTACTTCTCCCGGGCCTCATCATACTCGCCCTGCTTCTGCAGAATCACCGCAAGGTTGTGCAGGGTCTTGGCGATGCCGCTCTTGTCGCCATGCTCCTCGAACAGCGTCATTATCTGCTGGTACTTGTCCCTTGCCCCATCGTATTGTCCCTGGTCCTTGAGGATGGTTGCCATCTGCCCGAGGGTCTTCGCGATGCCGCTCTTGTCTCCAAGTTCTTCCTCAATCCTCAGGCTCTGCTCGTACTTCTCCCGCGCCTTGTCATACTCGCCCTGGTCGGAATGAATCATCCCCAGTTGGTGCAGGGAGATAGCGATGCCGCTCTTGTTCCCAAGCTCGCGCTCAAGCTTCAGGCTCTGCTCGTACATCTCCCGCGCCTTGTCATACTCGCCCTGGCTCTGTAGGATGGCGCCGAGGTTATGCAGGGCGATGGCTTTGCCCTCTTTGTCCCCGAACTCCTCCGCGAGCCGGGCCGACTCTTCGTAGCTTGCGATTGCCTTGTCCCACCGGCCCGGGGTGTAATGACACAGGCCGATGAGATTGAACAGGGCGACCAGTTGGGTTCCGGCTGCACGCTTCTTCGCCTGGTTGAAGTGCTCTATCGCCTCGTCCCACTTGTATACCTTCATTGCGGCCCGGCCCTTCTCGAACGGACCCCTGACCGGTCCTGCCGCCTTGGGCAGTCCGTCCAGATAGACCGCCATCCGGCCGATGTCTCGCCTCATGATGTCGAGTTGCCGGGTCTGGGTCTGCTGCGTCCGCTGCATCTGCTCTACCTGCCGCTTGGATGCACCTCTTCTTAGAGTCACGATAAGTGCTACCACGCCGACTAGAATGGTAATGACTATCCCCCAGAACACACCGGAACTCAGGAGTTGCCCGACGCTGAACCCGGCACCTGCGGGCACACCCACAGCCGCGGCCGTATCCGCAACCGAATCAGCCACGGCGATGCCGAGTTGCCTGAGCGTGTAGTCGAGAGTGTCGAGTTCCATTGCGTGTCTTCCGAAGCCCCAGCCTAGCGAAACCGGACACAGGTGTCAAACCCCGTGACACTGCCCGCATTCTGCAATGTACATCCAGACTTCTGACCCCGGCCGGACCGAACCCTACTCTTCCGGCTGCTCCAACTCCTTCTCCACTTCATCATACAGCCGCTTGAACTCCTCCTCCCCCAGCCGCTGCTGCATCGCAGCAAGCCACGAAACAACGATGTTCTTGTTCGGCGACTTCAGCTCCTCAAAGATAGACAACGCAATCAGCCAGTTCCGTAGCGCGGTCTTGTCGTCCTTCTCCGCCTCAGCCAGTTGGCCCAGTTGGGCGAGACTCTCTCCGATGCCCTGCCGGTCCCCAAGCTCCTCGGCAGTCTTCAAGCTCCGCTCGTACAGCTCCCGGGCCTTGTCATACTCGCCCTGGTCAGAATGAATCATCCCCAGTTGGTGCAGGGTCTGCGCGATGCCGCGCTTGTCCCCAAGCTCGCGCTTGAGCTTCAGGCTCTGCCCGTACAACACCCGCGCCTTGTCATTCTCACCCTGACCAAGATGGATGTTCCCCAGTTGGTGCAGGACCGCTGCCTTCTCCTGCTTCGCGCCGAGTTCCTCGAACGTCTCCAGGGCCTGCCGATACAGTCCCCGCGCCTTCCCATACTCGCCCTGCTGGTAGTGGATGTTCCCGAGTTGGTACAGGACCACGGCTTGCCCCTCTCTGACTCCGAGTTCCTCGAATGCGCCCAACGCCTGCTGATACTGCTCCCGCGCCTTGTCATACTCGCCACGGTTAGAGTAAATCGCCCCCAAGTTATGCAAGGTCTTGGCGATGCCGCTCTTGTCCCCAAGCTCCTCGGCAATCTTCAGGCTCTGCTCGTACAATCCTCGGGCCTTATCATACTCGCCGAGTTGCTGGTGGATAATACCGAGATTGAACAGGAACCCGGCCCTGACCCGCGGGTCTTTCGTGCCTTTGAGCAGGTCTTCGTAGATTCTGATTTTCCTCTTTGCCTGGTCCAGATTGTCGAACAGCCATCCTTCGGTCGAGAGTTGCTGGAACGCCTCGGCCTGCATTTCTTTCGGGGCGCGGAATTCGAGCACGATGCCGCGGCCACCCCAGAAGTCGGGCGCAATCCGGCGCATGTTATCCATCAGCCAGTCGGCCACCCAGAAGATAACCGGGCGCCCGAGTTTGCGCACCCATTCCCGCTGCTGGTTCAGGCCCTGGATTACAGCCGGCCGCTTCTTGAGTTCCCGTTCCTCGGGCCGGATTGTGTCTCCGATGTCGCTGACCGAAATCCCGACCTTATCGAACTTCGCGGCAAACGCCTTGAACCGCTTGCCCGCGATAGTCTTGCGGATTTCGGCCGGAATGCTGTCCGCCTTGGGGTCCAGGTCAAGTTGATAAACCCCGATGCCGTGCTCGGCCAAGCCCGGGGCAATGCTCTCCAGGATGTCGGTCCGCATCCTTGGTGAATTGCACCGGCAGATGGCGTACCCGGCGTCAGCCACTTCGAGGAACGCCTTGAGTTGCGTGGTCGGAGTCTCAAGCAGCGGGTCTGAGGAAATGCGGGCACGGACCGCGGTCTCCCGCGCTACGGTCTGGCTGCGGAAGTCGGTTTCAGGCCGGGTATGCTTCACCGGGCTCGGGCCGGCCGGCCCCTATTTGAGCAAAGGAACGACCGCTGGATGAACATCATAGTACAAACCGGCCTTATCCTCGTACTCGATAACCGCCTGCATGGCGAGCAGTTCGCTCAGTTCGGTGCTCGGCTTGGCTTTGCGGGTGGCGTGGATGCGCTTGAGCTTGGGATAGTACTTGCCTGCGATCATCCGCATGAAATCGTTGGTCAGCCGCTGGTGGTTCCGGTCCACCATCTGCCACGTGATTCTGTTCGCGTCCTCGGTAGTCATGGCATCAAGGCAGCAGTTCCGGCATACCGACAGCAAGTCACTGAGCACCCCGTTGCAGATGCGGATGACTCGCTCCAGAGCATCGGGCTCGAACAGGTCCTTGCTCATCCTCCGAAGCAGAATGCCGCGCAGCAGGTCAAGCCCGGGCGCGTATTCATCATCGTCCCGGGTCATAGTCCGGATCGACTGGAGCTCGACCGAATTCGGGAAACTGGCCTTGATCTGCTTCCAGGTGGGAAGATAGCACAGAGCCCGGTCAACCGTATAGACCATCCGGCACGGGGGCTTGGACATGGTTGCCGCGTGTTTGAAGAACATGTTCTCCTGTTCTTCAAGGTCCATCGCCTTCTCCATGTCGTCGATAATGACCAGCGCTTCCTTGCCGAGCTTCTGTTTCAACTTCCTGCAGATGACCTCGGTCTGGTTCACAAGCTCTGCTACCCTTGGGGCCAGATGGGTTCGGATCTCCTTACGCAGACCGTAGTTGACCTTGAAGCCGCCGTCCAGTTCAGCAACCACAGCCTTCAGCTTGAGCCCGGCCCCGCCGCCCCTGGTCTTCTCCTTGACAATGGTCTGGAACACGTCACCGCTTATCTGCAGCAGCCATTCAGCCAGGTCCTTCTCGATGTCCCGGCCCATCTTGACCCCGGCCTCGGCCGCTTCGCGGTACAATCGCGTGGCTGCGAACAGAAGCAGGTCAACCGGTTTGACGTCCGATGGCTCCATGTCCTCAAGAACCGACAGGAATACCACGAAGTAGTCGTCTTTCAGTTCTTCCTTCAGACGCAACAGTTCGGTCGTCTTTCCGCTCTTGCGCTGACCCACGTAGAGAATATGGCAGGGTCCTTCCTCAGTCAGCAGTCGCTCTTTGAGTTGCCCGACCGGGCTTTCGGGCCGTTCGGCGTAGTAGGCCGCATACAGGTCCGAGTTGAAGAGGTCTCTACCCAAGGCACGGTACGCATCGCGGAAATTATCGGCCGGCCGGATTGGTTTGGGCTTTGCCTTTGCCTTCGAGCACGGTTTGGCTTTCATACATACCTCACAGGCCAGAGTATAGAAGAAACGGAAACCCCGTCAAGCTCAATGCTGTTCTCCGAAGCCCCAGCCTAGCGGAATCGGATACCGGTGTCAATCCCCGCCGGGCCCGACCGCATCCAGGTTGACGTTCCGGGCAGGTCCTTTGCCGAAGTGAGACGGGGTATCTAGAGCAGGCACCGGCTGCGGAAGCTGTACAGCTTCTTGCCGGCGATGATTACGTGGTCTTGCAGCGGGATACCGATAATCTTGCCGGCCTCGGCCAGCCGCCGGGTCAGGCGGATGTCGTCGTCCGACGGCTGCGGGTCGTCGGATGGGTGATTGTGCACTACGATGATGCTGGCCGCGGACGCCCTTATCGCCGGCGCGAAGACCTCGCGCGGGTGCGCCATCGTCGAATCGAGCGAGCCGACCGAAACGCCGTCCTTGCCCAGCAGCCGGTTGCGGGAATCAAGGTAGAGCACGTAGAAATGTTCTTTCTTCTTCCGCCCGATCAGCGGCCGCATCTCCCCTGCCACCGCTTCCGCGCTCGACATCTCCGGCTTCTTCTCACTGCCGTAGGAATCCTCAAACCGCACGCCCAGCTCAAGCGCCGCCTTTATCTGGCAGGCCTTTGCCGGACCGATGCCCTTGACACTCTGAAGCTCCTCAACCGAAGCCGCCGCAATACCCGCGGGCGACTTGAAGCGGGAAACCAACTCCTCCGCTATCCGCAGAACCGATTTCCCGGTCCCCCCCGAACTGACGATGACCGCGAGCACTTCCTGGACCGAAAGCGCACCGGGTCCGGAACGGAGCAGCCGCTCCCGCGGGCGCTCCCGGAGCGGCAGGTCGTGGACCGTGAAGGACGCACTCGCGTCCTCGGGCTTCTTCTTGCTACTCATCCGCCAGTGTGAACTCCCACGCGCAGTACGCGTCGTCCGGATGCTCGTCCGGCGGGCAGTAAAGGCACCGGGTCCGTATGCGCGGGTCAATCGTCCGGGCGAAGAACTCGTACTCGACCAGCCCGACCGGCTTGCAGGGGAAATCCGGCAGTCCTCGCCGCTTGCGGGCCGACTGGACGCGGCAGTCACGCATCCGGAAGACCACCCCGCTGTCGGTCTGCTCGGCGGAATCCTGCACGTTGATGTAGGCGTAGAGCCGGTACGACAGCGCCTTGACCAGGGCCGGAATCCCGCCGCCTTCCGCGATGCCGTGCCGCCGCATGATGCGCTTCGCCTCGACCACAGTGTAGCGACGCCACGCCTCGGTATCAGCCCGGATTGCCGCGTCCATGCCGTGCTCATGCTCAACCGCCTGGAACCACGTCCCGTCATGCGCCAGCCAGTTCTTGGAAGCGTCCTGCAGCAGGTCGATCAACTGCTCCCGGCTCAGGGCCTGCAACTGGGGAAACCGCTCGTCATTCTTCATCAGAGCCTTTCATGGTTGGCTGCGCATCCGGACAGCGGACACCCGGACCGCCAGATGATATGCGGCTGGGCTGTCCTGTCAATCGCATGAGGAAGTAACCACGGATGAACACAGATGGACACAGATGAGAGCCGGAAGTCCGAATTCGGCAATCGACATTCGACATTCGTCATTATGCTGTATAGACTCCAATCAATGTCATTCAGACCGCTGCTGTTGGTCCTGATTCCGACGCTGGTCTTCGGGTTCTCCGGTGGGTCGGCCACCGGGTTCACCTTCATGAAAATCGGCGTCGGGGCGCGGCCGATGGCGATGGGCGGCGCTTTCACCGCGGTGGCCGACGACGCCAACGCGCTCTTCTGGAACCCGGCCGGGCTGGCGATGACCCGGAACTACGACGCCAATATCACCTTCATGAACGTCCTGCAGTCGGCCGACTACACCTGCGGCGGCCTGACGATTCCGCTCGGCCCGCGCTTCGGTGCGGGAGCGGCCATCGGCTATCTCGGCACGACCGACACCCGCCGCAACGAACTCGGCGAGGAACTCGGGACATTCGGCCTGAGCGACCTTGCCGTCGGCCCGGGCCTGGGCTGGCGGCCGTTGCGGGGGCTTGGATTCGGAATAGGAGCCAGGTACGTCTCAAGCCGGATTGATACATTCCGGGCCTCAACGGTATCGATTGACGGCGGCATGATGTACCGTCCGTTCCCATTCCTGACCCTGGGCGCGAGCCTCCTCCATCTCGGCCCCCCGCGCCGGTTCATCAGCAAGTGGGAATACCCGCCGGTGAACCTGCGCTTCGGGACAGCCCTGCGAGCGGACTACTCCACCGGGCACTTCCTGCTCGCCTCGGACGTTTCGCTGTATCCCAACCTCAGCCCGATGATCTGCTTCGGCGCGGAGGCATACCTCAGAACGGCCGGGACCGGCGCACCGGGCGACACCATTCGCGGGCAGGGATTCTGCCTGCGCGGCGGATACCGAACCGGGCTCGGGCAGGAAGCTCAATCAGGCTGGTCCCTGGGCGTCGGCTACGAGTACGGCCTCGTCTCTTGGCTCGTCTTCGGCGTCGATGTCGTCTACTCCTTCTGCGGCCTGCCGGGCGACACCGAACGGGCCTCGGCGTACATCAGGTTCATGCCGGACATGCTGATGCGCGACTTCCGGTAGCCCGAACGCCCGGCTCACTGAACCCGACGCAGCCGCACCGCCGGCCCGCCCGGCCCGGGGCTGAACTCAATCGTCAGGGCACCGTCCTTCCGGGTATTGACGTACCGGTCGCCGTACCCGGCGAGCCGCGTCTCCAGATCGGCGGGGGTCGGATACCGGCCCATCACCACAACGTACTCCGGAGACACCATCTCGAACAGGACCGGCCGGTTGCCGTTGCGACTGCCGTGGTGCGGGGACTTGAGCAAATCGGCCCGGACCTCCTGGTCGGCAATCAACTCCGGGTCGTCAAGGTCACCGGTCAGCAGCATGTCGAATCCTCCGTAGTCCACCAGCGCAACCAGCGACATGTTGTTACTCGACACCAGCGTCTTTCGGTACAAGGTCCGGGTCATCGCCTCGGGCCAGATGAACTGCACGCCGAACCCCAGGCCCCGGATCCTGGTCCCCTTGCCGGCCACCACAATCCTGGTCCCGGCCTTCCTGAACCGGTCGAGCATCTCCTCGTAGACTTCCCGTCCCCGGGTCGTCGATACGACAAGGTGGCCGATTCGATACCGGTCATCAAGGTCAAGCAATCCGCCGTAGTGGTCGATATCAGGATGAGTGACCACCACCACGTCAAGGTAATGAATCCCGCGGCTGCGCAGGTAATCACGCAGCACCCGCTTGTTGTTGATGCCCGCGTCAACCAGCATCCGGCGGCCGAGGCTGTCCTCAAGAAGAACCGCATCGCCGCGACCCGGGTCCAGGAAGACCGCCCTGGTTTCCGGACGACTCAAAGCCGCCTGCCACACCAGGACGTTCAGTCCGACCGCCAGGCCCAGCCTGAACCAGACCCTCGCCCGGCGGTTGTGCCGGTTCCAGAGCAAAAGCAGCAGGCCATAGACCCAGGCAACAGCCGGCCAGGGAACTTTGCCCGGTTCCAGAATCGCCCAGTCCAGGCTCGCAAAGAACCTCACCAGCCCAAACAGCCATCCGACGACCAGGCTGAGCGTCCCGGCAAGCAAACCGGCCACCGCGCTGCTCACCAGGTTCACCACCACCACCAGGAACCCGAGCGGAATCGCAATCGAGACGAGCAACGCCGCCGGCACGCTGGAGAAGACCACGAGCGTCTGCACCCTTCCGAAGTGATGCAGCAGCAGCGGCGCGGTGCCGGTGAAAGCCGCGGCCGAAACCGCCAGGGAATACAACACCCACTTCCGCAACAGCCGCCCGACCCGACTCCAACGCCCGAGCCCTCGGACCTTCTCCCGGAGCCGAAGCATCACCATGGCGATTGCCGCAGTCGCGGCAAAGGAAAGATGAAACCCGACGTCGAACAGGGACTGCGGGTTCCACAGCAGCAGGAGTATCCCGGCCACGCTCAGGCTTGCCAGCGGCTCGACGCGCTTCTGCCACGGCACTGCCAGCAGCACCGCGCCGGCCATCACCCCGGCCCGCACCGCCGAAGCCCGCCCACCGGTCAGCACCACGTACAGCGCCACCATGATCGCGGCCAACCCGAACTTCCACCAGCCGCGAACCCCAAGAATCGACAGCAGAAGCCAGATGATACCGACCACGATTCCGACGTGCAGCCCGGATACCGCCAGCACGTGCATCACCCCGGAATCAACGAACGCGGTCCGGGTCTGTTCCGGCAGACCGCTCCGGTCGCCGAGCAACAGACCGGCCAGGAGCGCCGCCTCCGACCCGGACAGCAGCCGGCTGAGCGTTCCCCAGACGTATCTGCGGCAGGGCACAATCACCCGCCCCATGACCGGGTTACCGCAATCGTGACCCAGCACCCTGACCTGCCGGCTCGCAACGCTCGTCTTCCCGACGTATCCACGACGCCGGAGGAACTCGTTGTAGTCGAACACCCCGGGATTGCGCGGGAACGAAAGCGGCTCGATTCCGCCGCTGACTCGCACCCGGTCCCCGTACTGCGGCCGGCAGAGGCTGTCGCGGAGGAATACCTGCACCTTGCCCCGCAGCCCGCCGCGCAACTCCACAACCATCCGGTTCCGGTCCGTGTCCAGCGGTTCCTCGACAACCACGCCCTGGAACCGATTGGCTTCGTAGACCCGCGAATCCGGCAGAACCGGCTCCCGGAACTGGGCATAGAGCAAGGCTGCCACCCCGAGAACGATATGGAGCGACCTGCCCCGCGTCACGCGAACCAGCACCACTCCAAGCAGAACCAGGGCCGCCGCGCCCCACCAGGGAAGCGGGACGACACGGCTGACCGCGATGCCGACGCCGACCGACACAAACGCCCGCACCACGGCATACCGCATCCCGGGACCTTCGACGCGGGGTCCAACGATACCCATAGTCGGCTGTAGGCTAAGGATATGACAGGGCACAGTCAAGCAGCAGCACTGCAGTTGACAGGACTCCTGCTGGTCATATAGTGTGACCGTGCCAGGTTCCAACGCAGGTATCGAACGATGGATTCTGTACGCGGTGTCTGCGCTCGTATTCCTCGGGTCGATTGGTTTCGCCTATCTGATCCGACGCTTCCTCTTCGAATCACTCCGGCGCCGGGCCGCCCGCACCGCAACGATCATCGACGATACCATTCTCGCCGCGGTTCGCAGTCCCTTTGTGCTCTGGTGCGCCTCCGGAGGATTCTACGCCGCCAGCCGCGTCGCCCTGCTGCCCAATGAGTTCACCAAGGTCAGTGACAAGATCCTCCTGGCCCTGGTCATCGGTTCAGTGACCTTCAGTACTGCTCAGGTCGCAATCGGCCTGATTCGCCGGAGCGGAACCAGACGCGGCAGCAGCATTGCCTACGTCGGCCTCACCCAGACAATCGTCCGAATCGCCATCGTCGTCATCGGCGGACTGATACTGCTCAACACCCTCGGTATTTCCATCACGCCGATAATCACCGCTCTCGGCATCGGCGGTCTTGCCGTAGCCCTCGCCCTGCAGGACACGCTCGCCAACACCTTTGCCGGCATCTACATAACTCTGTCAAGACACATCCGGCCCGGCGACTACATCAGGATCGAAGGAAATCAGGAAGGCGTCGTCACCGACGTGACCTGGCGCGCGACGACCATCCGGACAATCCATAACAATATCGTCCTCATTCCGAACTCGAAGCTGGCGCAGTCCATTGTCACGAATTTCCACCTTCGGGAACCGAACTTCAGGCTCGACATCCCGATTGGCGTCAGCTACGCATCCGACCCCGAACGGATTGAGCGAGTTCTGATTGAGGAAGCGAAGCAGGCAATCGGCGAAGTGGACAACCTGTTGCCCGAACCGGTCCCATTCGTCCTTTTCATACCCGGCTTCGGTGACTTCTCGCTCGACTTCACTCTCGTGGTCTTCGTCCGCACCTTCACCGACCAGTTCGAGGTCCAGCATCACCTGCGGAAGAGAATCTTCCGGAGGTTCCAGGCGGAAGGAATCGAAATACCCTTCCCAATCCGGACCATCTACATGCGGCAGACAGAAACCGAACAGCCCAAGACCTGACCAGACCTGTCGCACACACAGAAGCATTTCAGATTCCGCCTCTTACGGCAGCAGAATGCTCTTCCTGCGACTTCCAATCAACTCGCGTTCGCAAACGCCAACTTCGGCCCCGGTAGCTAAGTCCTGAACTGCCAACAGTATCCCGACCGGGATGCTCTCCGTCCGGTGGCACGACACATGCACCAACAGGCAAGAAGCAGCATGCCGGTAGGCCGCCAGGGTATCGGACTAGTCCAGGGAGGGAGCCTTTTTTATTGACACGGTAAACAGGATGTCTAGAATTTCCACGAGAGTCTGATGAGCGCGGCACTGGGTCTGTTACTCATTGCTCAGTTGAACTCGTTCGAGTTCACTGAGATTTCCGTGCAGCAGTATGCCGGCGATTCATTTGCCCTAACTGTCGTAGCAAAGGACCCCTACGGAGGCATCTACCCGTTCAACGGCAGCGCCCTCCTGTCCACGACCGAAGACGACCTCTGGACGTACGTCTATCCGAATGTCATCACGTTCCTGAACGGCGTCTGGCAGGGCGACGTGATGGTCACTCTTGCCGAGAGCCTCCGGCTGCGCTGCGTCGAACCACAGAACCTGGTGACCGGCGAGAGCAACACAATCGCAGTCTTTCCCGGACCGCCGGAGAAATTCGCCGTCATTCTGCCGGGTGAAGAAGTCGCTCCCGGCTCTCCTGATGGGAAGCTGCCGAATCCACCCGAAACCCAGGTTGCCGGCAGCAGCTTCGAGTTCGACGTCTACCTGACCGACGCCTGGCACAACATGGTAGGGTTCCGTGAAGACAGCGTCTATTTCGGGGCCACCGACAACTTCGCCACACTCCCGCAGGGTGGTGCCCTGTCCAACGGCAGCGGCACCTTCAACGCTTCCATGCGTCAAGCCGGTACGCAGCGCATCCATGTGGGGCCGGGTGTCGGCTCACCTGTCCGTCCCGATACGTCTACCGGGTTCACGGTGGTGCCCGGTACCTTCGAGCACCTGCTGGTACTGCTGCCGGGTGAAGCTCACCTGCCTGGGGACAATACCACTCAGGTGTGGCAGACCCCGGGCAAGTCCGGCGAGCCGCTGACCCAATACGTCCAGATCCCTTTCTCTGCCACGATCTACGCTTGTGACGGCTGCTGGAACCGGACAACCGGACCCGGGGATTCCATCACCCTGCATTCCGACTTCCCGTTCGGGCACACCCCGGAACGGGCCGAACTGGCGGACAGTACTTCGTTCTCGGTTCGGTTCAACTCGGCCGGCCCGAATCAGAACATCTGGACCAGCAACCTGTCCGGCAGCCTCATTTCCTACCGAACTCAGCTCGAAATCAAAGCGCTGGGCGTAATGCTGGAGGTCTCCGCACCCGATACGGTCCGGGCCGGAGAAACGGCGTACGTTCACGTTACCCTGAAGGATGCCAACCGGGAGCCGATTGTGGCCGCGCCGTGTCGGTTTGCCGTTATTGTCGGTTCCGGCGACATGCTCGACGCCGCGCTCCTGACCGACACCCTGGGCCGGGTCACCGCCCGCTTCCTCTGCACCCGGGCGTACGGGAACGAACCCGACACAATCAGAATCAACGCCGACACCACAGTGGACATAGAGATCTTCGTCCTGATGTCGGACTCCACGCTGCTTAAAGGCAATGTCATTGCCTTTCCGAACCCGTTCGGCTTCAACCAGGACCGGGTGGAAATCAACTACTACCTCCAGCGTTCCGCCCCGACCACGGTCACCGTTCACGACCCGTTCGGCAACGAAGTCATAACGTGGACATTCGCGCCGGGAATGGAGGGCGCCCTGTCCGGACTCAATCGCATCCACTGGAACGGCCGCAACACCCGGAGACGTCGGGTCGCCAACGGAATCTACATCGTCCAGATTATCGGCCAGCTTCACACCGGGACGACCTTCAAAGGCACTTGTCGCATCGGAGTCGTCTGGTAATGAGGAAATCGCTTCTCGCCGCCCTGACCGTTCTGTTGCTTCTGCCGTCCGCCGTCCTGGCGGAAGGGGGCATCCCGGGCGCGTTTCTGAACTACGGCAACGCCCCCCGCAGCCTGGCCCTGGGCAAGGCATTCACCGCGATTGCCGACGATGCCCAGGCCGGGTACTTCAACCCGGGCGGGCTGTTCCAACTCAACGCCCACGAACTGCTATTTGCCCACTCCCAACTCTACGGGGCGCGGCTGGAATACATCGGCTACGTCCTGCCCACCAGGGAACTGGGTACGTTCGGGTTGACACTGCTCAACCACGGCGCAGAAGGACTGGACTCGCGCACGCCGGACAACAGGACGTACAAGTCATTCATCGCGGCCGAGAATGCCTTCATCGTATCCTACTGCTACAACCCGTGGAACTTTCTCGGCTTCGGCGCGAACATCAAACTTATCACCAAGAACATCGCCCAGTACTCCGACATCGGCCTCGGGGTCGATGTCGGCGCGCTGATCAAACTCCCGCGTCCCTTCAGCTTCGGAATCGTCGGCCAGAACCTGGTGACGCCGACACTCAAGCTGAACAACATACCGGAAGTGTATCCGCGGACGATTCGCGCCGGCGGCGCAGTCCGGCTGCTCGACGATCGCGTGATCATCACCGCCGACGCAACCATGCCTTGCGTCTGGGATATCGACGAAACGACTCACAGCCCGGTGCGCCATTTCACGCCCCGCATCACTCCCCACGGCGGGGTCGAGTTCGCCCTCGTATCCGGCGTGCTCATCCAGCGAGTGGGTATCGACCCGAACGAAATCAGCCTCGGGCTCGGCGTTCACAAATCCTGGGGGGAAATGGGCATTGGCGTTGACTACGCGTTTCTGCTCCACCATCAATCGGACTACCGGCTCGCTCCCACCCACAAAGTGGGCATGTTCATCGACTTCGCCGGGTTCCGCGTGTGGATCGACGCCCAGCCCCGGGTTTTCAGTCCGACCCCGGAGAACAAGCAGAACGTCCTCTGGATGGACGTCAGAATCCTCTCCCGGGCACCGGTGAAACGCTGGCAGATACTCATCAAGAACAACCTCGGCGAAGTCGTCCGGGCATACAACGGCTGGGATGCCCCGCCGCTGCGCATGAGCTGGGACGGCCTCGACGACGTCGGTCGCCTGGTTTCCGACGGCCGGTACTACTATGAGATCGTCGTAGTGGACCAGCGCGATTCCCCGCTGCACTTCTCCGGTTCCCTCACCCGGGTCCGGACCGAAGGACCTCAAGGCAAAATCGAAATCCAACCTGGCGAATGAACGCATGTGGCTCGGACTGCTCCTTCTCCTGACCGGCGCCCTGACGCCTGAGCAGTCGCGTTCACTGGTTGAACGTTACAACGAAGTCCAGACCGCCGCGGGACAGCAGAATCACGCCCAGGCTGCCGCCGGCCTGGGGTCCCTTGTCCGGGACTACGGTTCGAGCGAATACGGTGACGAACTGAGGTTCGCACTGGCCGAGACCTACTTCAATCTCGGCCGGTACGAACGCGCCCTGAACGTATTCAAGCAGATTCTCGACCGCCCCCGCTATTCCTACATCAAACCCGAAGCGATGTACGGCGTCGCCATATCGTCAATCATGCTCGGCCACTACCGGCAGGCAAGACTCACCCTCGAAGACCTTGCCAAGAAGCAGGGCTACGATGAAGACGACCGGACCAACTTCGCCTTCGGGGTGTTGCACTACTTCCAGAAAGAGCCGGAGCAGGCCGTGGACAAACTCTCCGGCCTGGCAATGCCCGAAGCAACCTTCTACCTTGCGAAAAGCTACGCGGCTACCGGTCGCCCGCTGCCTGCACTGCTGGAATTCAAGAAGATTACCTCCACCGTGCCGAATACTCCGCTCGCGACGATGGCGCATTTCGCCGCCGGTGAAGCGCTGTTCGTGAACCGCGACTATGACGGGGCTCGGGCCAAGTTCCAGTTCTTCATCGACAACTTCCCCTATTCGCCGCTCGCGGACTACTCCCACTACTTCCTCGGCTGCGCCCTGCTTTCGCAGAAGCAGTACGCCGCTGCCGTCGACCACCTGATGCCGCTGACCCGACACAGCAACAACTTCCTCGCCGCCCACGCCAACTACTTCATCGGCTACTCCTGCATGGCCATGGGCAAAGCCCAGGAAGCGGTCGTGAGATTCCAGAAAGTGCGGGCCAACTACCCCAACACCAGGATTGCCAGCTTCGCCAACCTCGAACTGACTCAGGCGATGCTTGCCACTGCCGACACCGCGCAGACGCTCCTTTCAACGAGCCAGTTGGCCCAGATGTTCAAGACCGGAGACCTATCCGGGGTCGGCAACTACCTCTCCGGCGTCATCTTCTATCAGGCCGGCAACTGTTCCAGAGCCGCCCTGCAGTTCGAGCACATCCTCATCAACTACGCCGCAACCTCACTCCGGGAACCCGCGGCGGCGATGCTGCTGCTGTCGTTGAACAGCTCGGGCCAGTTTGAGAAATGCGTGGCCATCGGCGCGAGGTACGTCACTGACTACCCGGACAGCAGTTCCGACTGGCGCGCCAAGACGCTCTTCTTCCTTGCCGACGGACTCTATCACTACGACAAGTACCACGAAGCGGACCGGTACTACCAACTCGCCTACACCCACCCGGTCAGTTCCGACATCGCTCCGTACGCCCGACTGGGCCGCTGCTTCTGCCTGTACCACCTGGGCCGGCTCAATGAAGCGGTCAGCGGGTTCAAGGGACTGGTCAACGCCAAGGCATCGGACACGCTCTACACCATCAACGCCTACCTCGGGTACGGGTACAGCCTGTTCAATCAGGGCGAATACCTCAAGGCGCTCGACGTATTCGAGGCGATGGCCAATAGCTTCTCCGATGATCCGCTGGCGGCCATTCCGGGGCACTTTTATTCGGGCTACTGCTACTACCAGCTCGAATACTTCGGTCAGGCGGTCGACGCCTGGACCATCCTGATGAACAAGTTTCCCGAGGACAACCCGAAGGTCGCCGAGGCTGCGTTCCGCACCGGTGACACCTATTTCAAGGCGCTCGAATACGACAAGGCAATCGCCACTTTCGATTTCGTCGTCGAACGCCATCCCTATTCCGATTTCGGCCCGCCTTCTCAGGCGCTCATCGCCCAGTGCCACTACAACCGCCGGCAGCACCTCGACGCGGTTCGGGAATACCAGAAGTTCCTTGACCTGTATCCATCCGACCCCCAGGGCCCGAGCGTCCGCAAGAGCTTGGAGATGAGCTACTATCTGGCCGGCAAAGAGGATTCGCTCGTGATGGAGGATTTCCTCAGGCGGTTCGCCCAGTCGGAGATGGCGGCCGAAGGACAGTACGGCAAGGGACACTCTCTCTTCGACGCCGGGAACTACGAAGAAGCCGCAATCGAACTGCAGAAAGCCGTGGTCGGTTTCCCCGGATCGCCCGTGGCCGGAGACGCACAGCTCCTCACCGCGGAATCATATGCCCGGCTTGAGAAATGGGACGAAGCGGCTCGCGCCTACCAGAAGTTCCTCGACTACTTCCCGGAACACGAACAACAGGCCGGGGCGCTGTTCAACCAGGCCATCGCTTACTTCAACCTGGGTGAGTACCAGGAAGCGCTGGGGTCGTTCCGGGTTGTGGTTGATAGTTTCCCCGACTCGGAATACGATGAGAGCGCCCGCGAGAACATCAGCATCTGTCAGAAACGACTGGGGGCCGGTGTCGTTGAAGAGAATCCCCTCGGCTCAACACCGGGAACCGGCGACGAGACTCCGCCACCGGAGGAAAAAGATATCCCGTCAACTGAAGGAGGACAGCAATGATAATGGGTCAGTCCCTGATAGAGGTATTCAAAGGCAGCATCGTCATGGTCGTCCTGCTGGCCGCCTCGATTGCCGCGCTGGCACTCACGATCGAACGACTCTGGTACTTCTTCCGCAATCGCTTCAACCCGGCCAAAGCGATTATCGAACTGCGCCGCCTGCTCGGCAGCTCCGGTCCGTCCGAGGCCCTGAACTGGGCCAAAGGCATGAAGAACCCGCTCGGTCGCGTCTTCTCGGCAGCGCTTGAGAACCTCTCGCTGACCGGTGACGAGCTATCTGACCTCCTTTACAGCATCGTCCTCGAAGAAAGGGTCCGCTACGAACGACTCCTCGGCGGACTGGGGACCCTGGCGAATGCCGCCACCCTGCTCGGACTGCTCGGAACGGTAGTCGGACTGATCCAGGCATTCGGCAACATCGCGGCCACCGGTTCCGGCGGTCCGGCGGTCGTATCGGGCGGCATTGCCCAGGCCCTGCTGACGACCGCCTTCGGACTCATTATCGGCATACCGACCCTGTTCTTCTACAATTACTTCTCCAAGAAAGCCGCGGACCAGTCGATGATTCTTGAAAGCACGTCTGACCGGCTCATCGTCATGCTCGAACGGTTCAAACGGCGGACTCAACCCGGACCCGCAACCCAGGCCCCGCCCCGGCCGCCGACCGCCCGGACCCAGCCGGCTCCGACACCGACTCCGCCTGCAGCCCCGCCTCCCGAGCCTGAGCCGAAGCCCACCGACAGCGGGTGGGACTTCTGATGCGACGCCGCGGTCGGTCCCGGAAACGCGAGAACGAATTGAACCTGACCTCACTGGTCGACATCGCGCTCTCACTCGTCATCGGATTCATCGTGTCGGTCCCGCTCTTCTTCGAAACGGGCATCTTCGTCTCGGCTCCGGGTGTCGCGCGGGCCGGCAAGCACGAAGAAGGCTCTGACATCAAAGCGAACATATTCATCACTAACGACGGCCGGGTACTGCTGAACGAAGCCCAGGTCTCATACGAAAACCTCGCCGAACTGCTTCCCAAACTGCTTGCCCGCAGCGTCGAGCGGAAGGTCGTGGTTGCGTCGGGCGAATTCGTCAAGTATGATAGAGTAATGAAAGTGCTGGACATCGCCAAGCAGTCCGGCGCTGCCGACCTTGCACTGCTGCGGAAAAGGAAGGCCAAATGAAATCAGGGTCCATCGATATCCTCCCGATGGCCGCCGTCGGCCTGATTCTGGTACTGGCGATGATGGTCATCGCCCCGATGACCATGGCCCACAACAACACGCCGGTAACGGTTCCCCAGACGCACACCGCCGAACGCAAGCTCGAAAAAGACGCTACCGTCACTTTGACCGTTGACAAGCAACTGTTCCTGAATGACGAGCCGGTCGCGGACCTGACCGAACTCGAAAACCTGCTCGAAGTGGAACTCATCAACGATCCCTATATCCTGGTGATAATCCGGGCGGACAAGGAGGTCTTCCACTCCGAAGTACTGGACCTCCTCGCGACAGCCCGGCGCGCCGGTGCCCTGCGCATCGCCTGCGCCACCAAGAAGCGAAACGAGAGTTGACGATGGAGGAATGAATGATGCCCGGACGCAGAGAGAACTCCCACTTCATTGACATCGCGGTCGTCTCGTCAATCGTCCTCCACGCCGGCATGCTCCTCCTCTTCGGCAGGGCCGGCCCCCAGCAGCACGAATACGCCGACCTCCATGAAGTGACTTTCATGGACGTCACCTACCGTCCGGAAGTGGCCAAAGTCCTGGCCAGAATCGCCCCCGGCGGCGGTGGTGCATCGAACCTGCCTGATGCCCCGGTTCCGACGTACGCCTCCGGCATTGCGGCCGACGAACTGTCGGCTATCGACCTCGACGCGACCCTGGACCGCGACCCCTCCCAGGCGAAAATCGACCTTGACCGGTACGAACTCGACCGCGGCGAAGGCCTCGACGTCGTCCGGCTCGGCGGCAGCGGTTCGGACATGTCAACCGAAGAGATACTCTCCCAGCCCAGAGTGGCGCTTGCCCGCGGTCTGGGCCGCGACGGCAAGGCCGGTCCCGGCGGGCTGCGCGGCTACCCGGGAGTGAGAGCACCCGAAGCCCAGCTCAAGATCGAACACCGGGCGCTCGCCAAACCCGCAGCCAGACAGTTACCCCAGATGTCGACTGAAGACCTGCCGAAAGTGACTACCGCGCCCAAAAAGGGCACCAACTTCATGATCGCCGGTCCGATCTCGCAGCGTACCATCACCAGGCGGGTGGTTCCCCGCTACCCGAAGTGGGCACTCGACCGCCGCGTCTCAGGCACGGTCGTGGTTCGACTCTGGGTCAACCCCAAAGGCCAGGTCAAAGGCACGCCGACAGTCGAATCCAGTTCCGGATACCCGGACCTGGACCAGGTAGTGGTCAATGCGCTCAAGGGATGGGAATTCGCCCCGCTCGGGTCCGACGTCAAGTCCGAAGACCAGTGGGGCACGATAACCTTCAAGTTCACACTCTCCTGATGTCAACGCTGCTACTCTGCCTGCTGCTCGCGCAAATCCCGGAACCGGACCTGGCCGCGCCCGAACCGGAGACAACCGCCGGCCGGCCGGTCGCCGAGACAACACCGTCGGGTGACGCCCACGGGTTAGGCGAAGAAGTCATCACCGGCCAGGTCAGAATCAGAATCGACGACCCCAAGTCCTACTTCACTCCGCAGATTGACCCGTTCACCCCGGTAAGCGACCTTCTGACTCCGGAGAGCTACGTATTCGACGACGCCCTCTACCGTTCGGTCGACTCGATGACGATTCCCGCACAGTTCATGCGCTCATCGTATCTCCGGGTCCCGATCACGAGGAACTTCATCTACGGCGACATCATGGTCTTCCTGCCCTCATTCGAGTCCCGGGTCGCTGTCTGGGAACTCGTCGTTTCCAACTCGCTCGGGGAAGCCGTCCGCCAGGTCAAACGCAAAGGCCAGCCGCCGTCAATCATCTCATGGGATGGCCGGACCGACGACGGCGAAGCGATTGTCACGGGTGAAATGTACAGCTTCACCTTCAACGCCTACGACGCCCAGGGCAACCAGACCCGGATACCGGGCGACCCTCAGCGCATCACCGGAATGGTGTACGAAGACGAAACCGAGTGGGTCGTATCGATTGCCGCGGACCAGATATTCACCCCCGGCTCCATCTACCTCTGCGAAGACGCCGCTCCCCGCATCGACGAAGCGGTCAATATCGTCAAGGAAAGATACACCAAGGAAGTCGTCGTCTACGTCTACACCGAACAGGAAAAGCTCTCGACCGAACGGTGCGCGGTCATCAAAGAAGCGATCAGCAGCCGCATCGTCCTGCCCGAAGGCGCGCTCAAAATCGCACCCCGCTTCATCCCCGGGCTCCAGCCCAAGTACTCCAAGATAGAAATCCACATCCTCTAGCCCGGCCCGCCGCTTTCGGTCCGCAGCCTGCACTCCGACATTCAACCGCCACTTCCGGCCTGCGCTCGCCATGGCAATCTCATCCGTTCCCTCCACGCTTGAAACTGCCGCGGACATGGCAGCTCTGTGCCACCGCGGCAATCTTCCCCCATGTGGAGTGCAACAAAACCGTTGTTGCATGCAATGTCGGTGACATTGCACTCCAAAATCAGACTGCAATCCACAATCCAAAATCTCAAATCAACAATCCGCCCTCTTGGCGGCTATCTCAATTCCGAATGCCGAGTGTCGAATGACGAATTCGGATTTCCGCCCTCATCTGTGTCCATCCGTGTTCATCTGTGGTTTACTTCCTCTTGGTGCCTTGGTGTTTAATCCGCTCCGACCTGCAACACGCAAAACCGGCCGAATATCACACCCGAAATCCACTTTTGACCTACCCCCGGGAACGCCCCCTGTCATGGCCAACTGCGTCGCCAACTACGTCGCCAATCACGTCGCCAACTACGTCGCCAACCACGTCGCCAATCACGTCGCCAATCGCGTCGCCAACCACGTCGCCAACCACGTCGCCAACTGCGTCGCCAACTGCGTCGCCAATCGCGTCGCCAACCACGTCGCCAACCACGTCGCCAATCACGTCGCCAATCACGTCGCCAATCACGTCGCCAAGTTCGTCGTCGGAAACGTCACGACTCACGTCTTCGGCTTCACGCAGAGCCATACCCGTGCAGCCGCCCACAAACCCGCCGGGCCTTGGACCGCGGCAGCAGAGCTGCCGCTTTGGAGTTTTCACTTTGAATGCCCGAAGCGACGCTTCAGAAAGGAAAAGCGGGAGCTTCGCGCCCGCACTCCATGACCGACCGAGGAAGATTGCC
>CBDUVZ010000054.1:0-19969 GCA_965370805.1 uncultured bacterium
TATGAGGCTAACATCAAACTCTGTTTGACATAGTGAGTCTTTGTGGTGAGATTCCCGTATCGGCTTTCGGGTCCGGTCAAGGCAGGATTCGGAACCGGGCGGTCAGTGAGATGTCGCGTTCCTTCCCGGTGTCCCGGGCGCGGGCAACGAGCAGGTACTGACCCGGACGCAGGTCCATGGTGTGCAGCCGTTCGATAACTACCGCTTTCGGCCCCGGGCCGGTGATGATTCTGGTCGGGGTCGGAACCACAGCAAGCTGGTCGGTTGCCTGTTCAATCATCTCGTAGTCGGCTTCGACCAGGTGCCGGCTCTGTTCATCCAGGCCGAGGTTGTAGAGTTCGTACAGGGCGTAGAAGGTCTGGCCGCTGTGAACCGTCGGCACCACCATCGGCACGAGCCGGCGCCGGCTGCCGCGTTCGAACTGGCGGCTCTGGAACGTGGAGTCCGCGAGCGAGTAGAAGACCATGTCGGATGAGGACTGGGCCCGGCGGACGTAGTCCAGGAGGTCGAGTTCGCGGGTCTTCTTCGCGGCGACCGACCCGCCGGCCGACCGCGCTTCGATAGTGGCGGCGTAAGCATCAGCCGGTAGGCGGAACACCTCTCGGCCTACCGCCAGTTCCGTATCCGTTGCTTCCGGCATGGTCCCGGGCGAGACCCAGAGGTCCCGGGTGATTGTGCGCGTTCCCCGGGCAGGCGTGAACGTCATCCTGATGAAGAGCTCGGGCAGTTCGTTCTCCCGGACCAGCCCGGCCAGTTGCCGCTGCGGGATTCCGTAATGGACTTCGGTCTCGACTGAGTCGTCGGCGTGCTCGAACCGGGCCAGGGTGAATTCGAGGTCGAGTGACAGCAGTTCCTCCCGGAGTTGCGGGGGAGGGCGTTGGCGGTCAATCTGTTCGAGGCTCGGGGCGATGCAGTCCGGGCCGGACTTCGTCTCGCCGACGAGCTTGTACGCGGTGCCGATCCTGACGAAGTCGAACTGGAGTCCGAGCTTGCGGTAGGTCCAGATTTCGGCCGGTCGGACAATCACAGTGAGCGTCTCGGTCCGGATGGGTTCGGGGTAGAACGATTCGCGAAGAGCCGGGCCGTAGCGGATGTAGGTCTTCACCCGGTCGTCGTTCAGCAGGTCAATCGCGCCGAAGAAGTCGCGGGCCTTCTGCGCCCGTTCCCAGTACACGTCCCGCTCCGCGGCGGATTCGGAGTTCTGCCAGAACCATTCCAGGAAGTCGGCCCGGTCAAGGACGGAAGCCTGGGTCAGATACTGCCGGCCCGCGGCCGGGTCAAGACCGGCGAGAATCAGGTAGTGGAGTTTCTCGTCCGGGCCGAAACGGTCGGCCGGGGTCGGTTTCCGGAACCGACCGCAGCCGCAGACCAGGCACAAGGCCGCGAGCAGCAGAACCGGCCGTTTCACCCGCTACTGCGAATCGGGCATCGGTATCCTGACGCCCTTTTCCTTCGCCACCCGGATTGCCTGCTCGTACCCGGCGTCAACGTGGCGGCAGATGCCCGAGCCCGGGTCATTGGTCAGGACCCGCTGCAACCGCTCGTCCATCTCCTTTGTCCCGTCGCAGACGATGACCTGGCCGGCGTGAACCGAATACCCGATGCCGACCCCGCCGCCGGAATGAATCGACACCCATGAAGCGCCGGAAGCCACATTGAGCATCGCGTTGAGCAGGGGCCAGTCCGCAATCGCGTCCGACTTGTCCTTCATCGCCTCGGTCTCCCGGTTCGGGGACGCGACCGACCCGGCGTCAAGATGGTCCCGGCCGATGACAATCGGGCCTCTGGTGCGACCCTCGCGCACGGCCCGGTTGAACGCGAGCCCGGCCTTTGCCCGCGCGCCGTATCCGAGCCAGCAGATGCGGCACGGGACGCCCTGGAACGGTATCTCGGCCCCGGCCTTGCGAATCCAGTTGCAGAGCGGCTCGTCATTCGGGAACAGGTCAAGGATAATCCGGTCGGTCTCCGCGATGTCGGCCGGGTCACCGGAAATCGCGGCCCATCTGAACGGGCCTTTGCCCTCGCAGAACAGGGGCCGGATGTAGGCGGGCACGAATCCCGGGTACTTCCAGGACCCGATTTCCCCGGGTGTCATGATTTCCGCTTCGGGCAGATACCCGCCTTCGACCGCCTTGCCGCGCAGGTTGTTGCCGTAGTCGAACGTCGTCGCGCCCATGTCCTGCAACTTCAGCATCAGGCGCACGTGTCCGGCCATGGTCTGATACGATGCGTCCTTGTACTTCGCCGGGTCGGACGCGCGGAGCTCCATCGCTTCCGCAAGACTCATGCCCGCGGGCACGTACCCGTACAACTCATCATGGGCCGAAGTCTGGTCGGTAAGCAGGCAGGGCACGACCTTGCGCTCGACCAGCCGCTTCAGCAGGTCAACAATGTTCCCGCACCAGCCGATGCTCAGAGCCTGCTTCTTCCCCGTGGCTTCCATGGCCCGGTCAATCGCCGCGTCAAGGTCATCGATACGCTCGTCAAGGTAGCGCGGCTTCTTTGCGGACATCCGCTTCTCGATCCGGGCCGGGTCCACTTCGGCACCCAGGTACGTGGCCCCGGCCATGGTCGCGGCCAGGGGCTGGGCACCACTCATCCCGCCGATGCCGCCGGACACGACCAGGTGACCGGCAAGGTCCCCGGTCCCGAACGCCTTGCGGCCCGCGGCCACGAACGTCTCATACGTTCCCTGCAGGATGCCCTGGGTCCCGATGTAAATCCACGAGCCCGCGGTCATCTGGCCGTACATCATCAGGCCCGCGGCTTCCAGTTCGTCGAAGTACGGCTTGGTCGCCCAGTGGGGGACAAGGTTCGAGTTCGCAATCAGCACGCGCGGGGCGTGGGGCCAGGTGCGGAACACGCCGACCGGCTTGCCCGACTGCACCAGCAGGGTCTCATCGTTCTCCAGCTCGCGCAGGGCCTTGACAATCGCGTGATAGCAGTCCCAGTTCCGGGCCGCGCGACCGGTCCCGCCGTAGACAATCAGTTCGCGCGGATTCTCGCCGACCGCTTCGTCCAGGTTATTCTGGAGCATCCGCAGCGCGGCCTCCTGGTGCCAGCCCTTACACGAAAGCACGCTGCCCTTCGGGGCGGTCACCGGTGTGTAGTCAGGGTAATTCTTCATCATTGGCTCCTCTGGGTACAAGATAGACACGTGCCGCGCGGTGTCAACGGAAGGAGAGCAGAGGAGTGAGGAGATAAACACCAAGGGCACCAAGAACACCAAGAGGAGAGTCAACCACGGATAGCGGAGAGGAATGAAGATGGAGGAGTGAGGAATGAGGACGGAGGAGAGAGGGCGGAGGAGTGAGGATGGAGGAGAGCGAACCGGATTTGGAGTGCGGCCGCGAAGCTGCCGCTTTTCTTCAATCTGCAATCACCCTCGAACCCTTGAACCCTCGGACCCTTGGCCCCTTTCGGCGTCAGCGCGTCAAGATGACCTTCCTGCTTGAACCCTCGGACCCTTGAACCCTTGGACCCTTTCCTCTTGCAAAGTACACGCCCGGACTCAGGTGCCGGACATCGTTGTCGCCCGGGTGCAGGGCCATGACCTTTCTTCCTGCGGAATTATGGAGTGCAATGTCACTGACATTGCGCAACGACGGAGTCGTTGCACTCCACACCGGACAAAGCAGCACGCCGCGTACGATGGTGGCCGGGACAGGCTTGTAGGCGACCGGCGGCTGTGGTTCCGCGATTGCGGGGGAGTTTCCGGCCGCGTCGGTTTTGATGAGCCAGACGTCCTCTTGGCCGGCGCCGAAGGACCGGGTATCACCGGCGATGACGTACCCGCCATCTGTGGTCTGCGCCACCGAGTAGCCCACGTCCCAGTACGTGCCGCCGTAGGTCCGGGTCCAGATGGTGTCGCCCCACGCGTCGGTCTTGATGAGCCAGACGTCGTCGATGCCGGCGCCGAAGGACCAGGTCCAGCCGGTGATGATGTAGCCGCCGTCTGCGGTCTGCGCCACCGAATGGCCGCGGTCGGTGTCCGTGCCGCCCCAGGCCCGGGTCCACATTGTGTCGCCCGATGCATCGGTCTTGACGAGCCAGACGTCGTTGCCGCCGGCGCCGAAGGACCGAGTGTAGCCGGCGATGACGTACCCGCCGTCTGTGGTCTGCGCCACCGAGCGGCCGTTGTCGTCGAGCGTGCCGCCGAAGGTCCGGGTCCAGATGGTGTCGCCCAAGGCGTCGGTCTTGATGAGCCAAACGTCAGTTAGGCCGGCGCCGAAGGAGTAGGTGTAGCCGGCGATGACGTAACCGCCATCTAGGGTCTGTGCTACCGAGTAGCCGCGGTCGCAGCCCGTGCCGCCGAAGGTCCGGGTCCATACGGCATTGCCGTCGGCGTCGGTCTTGATGAGCCAGACATCGCCGTAGCCGGCGCCGAAGGAGTAGGTTTCGCCGGTGATGACGTACCCGCTGTCTGCGGTCTGCGCCACCGACCAGCCTGTGTCGTAGCTCGAGTCGCCATAGGTCCGAGTCCAGATGGTGTCACCGTCCATGTCGGTCTTGATGAGCCAGGCGTCCTTGTCGCCGGCGCCGAAGGACTCAGTATAGCCGGTGATGACGTACCCGCCATCCGCGGTCTGTGATACCGAGCGGCCGTAGTCGTTGTCCGTGCCGCCAAAGGTCCGGGTCCAGAGGGTGTCGCCGGAGGCGTCGGTCTTGATGAGCCATGCGTCGTAGTCACCGGCGCCGAAGGACTTGGTGTCGCCGGCAATGACGTACCCGCCGTCCGTGGTCTGTGCCACCGAGTAGCCGTAGTCGCTTTCCACGCCGCCGTAGGTGCGTTGGAAGGTTGTCTGCGCGGTGAGCGGTGAGGCGAGGGAGAGGAGGAGGAAGGCCGAACATAAGAATCCAAACGTCGATAGATATCGCATATGATATGTTCTGCCGTTTGTGAGACATGTCAACCCCGGGTAGGATTCCGGCCGGACACGCGGGCCGGTGGTTTGGTCAGCGGGGAGGTCGGTGGGGATGTCAGTGTCCGGGTTACGAGCCCGGTCAGTAGCCCGGTTCCGGTCCGGGTTGCGCGGGAGGATGCTGCGCAGGTCAGGGCATCGGTCAGGCGGCGGGAAGCGGGGCCGGAATCCGGGGAGGAAACCGGCCCTGTTTGCCGGGTTGTTTGCGGTCCGGTTTGTGGCCCGGTCGAGCGTGAGGTTTGCCGGCCGGTCAGGCGTGGGGTTTGTGAGATGGTCCGGGGTGAGTTCTGCCGGGAGGTAATAAGGATGGTTATTGTGCCCGTTATTGGGCAGGTCACTCGGGGAGTGGGGGAGTCCGGAGCGACACACTACGGATTACGAATTGAGAATGAAGGGGTTACGGGCATTTCGGGGTTGATGAGAAGTTGTCTTTTCAGTATACTTTGGGTAGTAGTCGAGGCACTAATCGGGAAGGAGCGGGTATCAATCGCTGCGGAGTTACTTTCACTTGTCCTGTTGAACTGGGCCGAAGGTTGCGCGACCTGCGTTGTCGTGCGGGTCTGACCCAGGATGAGCTTGCGGCTTTGATGGGCCGGACCGGCCGGGGCGCGAAGAGCGTCGTGTGCCGGCTGGAGCGAGGCCGGGCAAGGTATCCTTCAATCGGTCTGCTGAGTGATTTCCTGCGGGGTTGCCGGGCTGGTTTCTCCGACATAGTCGACGTGCTGGACAGGTGCACCGCGAAGCCGGTGGTGCCCGAGGAGCGGGCTCAGTATGCGCTGATGGAACTGGTGCAGTATCTGCCGGTGCCGCTGCAGGCCGCGGTTGTCCGGTATGACGTGAAGACGACGCTCGCGCGGTCGCGTCCGACCGAACAGAAGCCGAAGGGCGACGTGGTTCCGGCCGGACGGAGGATGATGCCGTGGACCGAGCCGCTGGAGGAACGGCTGGCCCGGTTGCGGAACGTGGCGGCCGGACTGGCGCGGCAGGAGCGTCTGGAGCGCGCGCTGCACAAGGTGCTGGGGATGCCCGGTATGGGGACCGACATCGGGACTCAGCACGCGCTGGCCCGGTACGGACGCAGGGTGTTCTCGGTGCTGTCGCGCACGCGGGGTGATGAGCTCAAGCGGATGAGGCGTCTCGGGGCGGCCCGGAGCCGGGTCGGGGAAGCCGGGTTTCCGGTGGAGCCGGCCGGACGGGTGGATGATGCGGTGCGTGAGCTCTTTGCCATGATGGAGAAGGCCGGAGAGCTGGACCGGTTGCCGTTCGTGAGTTGCGCGGAGGCGAGGCGGGGGAAGTTGCGGCGCAGGAGCGTGAGGCGGGCCGAGTCGAGGCTGAAGCAGCGACAGAAGGCTCTGGAGACCCAGCGCCGGCTGCTCCGGTTTGAGACCGGCCAGCGGTACATGAGAGAAGCGGCGCAGCTCTTCGGGGGGAATGGAGTGCGCGACCTGGCGCAGCGGTTTTACTACATGGCGCTGGAGGCCGGGGCCGATTTTGCGGGCCGGGAGCGTCGGGCATCGGAAGTGTGCAGTCGGGCGGCCAGGCCGGATTTCTGCCGGGCTGTGGCTGCGTGGATGTTTGAGTCGGTGGATAGATCGAAAAGGCTGCTGTTTACGGCGGAGGCCGGGGACAGCGGCAAAACGTAGGGAGGAAGCATGAGTCGATTGAAATCCGCACAGGAACGGCATGCCAAATGGGAGCGCCGTTATGACCCGGAGCATATCGCCAAAACGATGACCGCGGAAAAGCCGATAATGAGCATGCACGCCCGGGAGAAGTTCGAGCAGTTGTACGAACTGGAATTGGGGGTCAAACAGGTGCTGAACAGTTTGGGCGTTTCGGTTGCGAGCGTGGCGAACTACCTCTGTTTCGGGCGCCAGGTATGGAAAGCGGACCAGACGTATGACGGCGAGCTTTTCGAGCTGGCGGCCGCTACGTACGTGAACAAATGGGCGTCCAGGGGGCTGGATATCCCGGTGCTGGACGCAATAATGAAGCAGGTGTTCCACACCGAACTGCCGATCTAGGACCGGCAGGCCGACCGCTGGCGCAAGCGCGCCGGGGAAATGGCGGATGCCGAATGCCGCGGTGTGGTCAGGTGGCGGGGTGGTTGGCGAAGAGGGGGTAGAGGCGCTCGCGGGTGGGCTGGTCTACCGGGCGGAAGAGCTTGAACTGCATCGAGTCGGTGGCGCGGCCCTGGGTCAGGGACCGGAGCGTGGTGGCGTACCCGAACGTTTTCGCCAGCGGGACTTCGGCCGTGATAATCTGGTGGCCTTTGACCGGCTCCAGATGCGTGACTTTGCCGTCCCGGGCGGTGAGGTCGGCCAGGACCCCGCCGAGGTACTGTTCCGGGGTGACGACTTCGAGTTCCATAATCGGTTCGAGGAAAGTGGGAGACGCGGCCAGGAATGCGTCGCGGAACGCCTGGGCCGCGGCTACCCTGAAGTCGACGTCGCTGGAGTCGGTTTCGTGGAACGAGCCGTCGATAATCCGGACACTGGTGTTGATGACCTGATACCCGCCGAGGACGCCGGCTTCGAGGCTGTCGCGGATTCCTTTTTCGATAGCCGGGATGAACTGTTTCGGAATCGCGCCTTCTTTGATTTCGTTGACGGTCCGGTTGCCGTCGGGTGAGGGCTGGAGCGCGAGTTTGACGACCGCGTAGTGGCCGTGGCCTCCGGTCTGGCGGACGAAGCGGCCTTCGGTGGTCGCGCCGGCGGTTGCGGTTTCGCGGTAGGAGACCTGGGGTTTGCCGGAGCGGACCCCGACCTGGTAGTCGCGTTTGAGCCGGTCGAGCAGGATTTCGAGATGGAGTTCGCCCATGCCGGAGAGAATCAGTTGCCCGGTTTCATCATCGGTCCTGGTCTTGAAGGTCGGGTCTTCAAGGGCCAGGGTCTTGAGGGACGAGCCGAGCCGGTCTTCTTCGGCCCGGGTTTTGGGTTCGATGGCGATGAATACGACCGGTTCGGGGAAGTCCATCGACTCGAAGGCAATCGGGTGGGCGAGGTTGGCCAGGGTCTGGCCGGTGCGGGCTTCTTTCAGACCGACGACTGCGCCGATTTCACCGGCCGAGAGTTGCTTGACTTCCTGCTGCCGGTTGGCGTGCATCACGAGCAGTTTGGCTATCCTGACCCTTTTCATCACCGGGGCCGCCCAGACTACTTCGCCCTGTTTCACGCGGCCCGAGTAGACCCGGACGTAGGAGAGCATGCCGCGGTGCGGGTCGGATGTCAGTTTGAACACGAGCCCGGAGAACGGGGCTTCGGGGTCCGGCGTCCGGGTTTCTTCCTGCTCCGTTTTCGGGTTGATTCCCTTCGCCGGCGGGGCGTCGAGCGGGGACGGCAGGTAGTCGAGTACGCCGTCGAGCAGCTTCTGGATGCCCTTGTTCCGGAACGCGCTGCCGCAGAAGACCGGGACCAGCTTCAAGTCAATGGTCCCCCGGCGCAGGGCGGACCTGATATCCGCGGACGTTATTTCGGTGCCGGCCATGTACTTCTCCAGCAGGCTTTCGTCGAAAGTGGTGAGGACGTCGATCATCCGGTGCCGGTATTCTTCGACTTCCGCGGCCCGGTTTTCGGGCACGGGTTGTTCCTCGAAAGTAGCGCCGAGGTCGTCGCTGTGCCAGATGACCGCTTTCTGCTCGATGAGGTCGATTACGCCCTTGTGGTTCTCTTCCGTACCGATAGGAAGCTGCACCGGGACCGGGATCTGCTCGAACGTCTCTTCCATCATTTTGACCACCCGCTCGAAGTTGGCACCGAGCCGGTCCAGCTTGTTGACGAACGCCAGGCGGGGCACGCGGTACCGGTTGGCCTGTCGCCAGACGGTCTCCGACTGCGGTTCGACCCCGCCGACCGCGCAGAAGACGATGACCGCGCCGTCGAGGACTTTCAGGCAGCGTTCGACTTCGATAGTGAAGTCAACGTGGCCCGGGGTGTCGATGATGTTGATGCGGTGGTCCTGCCACTCGACGGTGGTGGCCGCCGAAGTGATGGTGATGCCGCGTTCCTTCTCCTGGATCATCCAGTCCATCTGGGTGTTGCCGTCGTCGATGTCGCCCATGCGGTGGATTCTGCCGGTGTAGTAGAGGATGCGCTCGGTGGTCGTGGTCTTGCCCGCGTCGATGTGCGCGGCGATGCCGATGTTGCGGGTGCGTTCGAGCGGGATGTCAACCATCGGCAGCTATCCTAACGCGGAAGCGAATAGTGTCAAGGGAGGGAATGGCGAATGCCGAATGCGGAGTGTCGAATGAGGAAGGAATAACCGCCAGGGGAATGCCGAATGGCGAATGTCGAGTGTCGAATGAGGAAGGAATAACCGCCAGGGGGAATGACGAATGTCGAATGACGAATGCGGGAGGAATAACCGCCAGGTGCGCCGAGGTTGCCAGGGGTCTACTTCCTCTCCCTTGAGGGAGAGGATCAAGGTGAGGGTGACGGGATATGGAAAGCGGCGGCTGACGCAGCCGCAGTCCAAAGGCGGAAGGAAATGCCGCTGGCGTTCCCGCTACTTGACCGGGGCCTGTTTTATCTTTTCGGCCAGGGCGTCGAGTTCCTTGTCGGTGAACCGGGGTTTGAGCCGGGGCTGGCAGAAGTCCTGGAGCTGCAGCGTGAGGTCGAGCAGGCCCGGGTCGCTTTCGTAGCTCGGAATCAGGTGCATGTGGACGTGCGGGACCCGGACCCCGCGGAGGAGCAGGGTCACGTAGCGACAGCCCAGGGCGCGCTTCATCTTGCGCGAGACGGCATAGACCGTCTTGAGGAACGGGGCGGCTATCGCGCCGAAGTCGTCCGGCTCGATGTCGGTCATCAGCGGGATGTGCTTCCTGGTTATGACCAGGGCGTGGCCGCGCGAGATGGGGTAGCGGTCGAGGAAGGCCAGGGTAATCTCGTCTTCGTGAATCCTGCGGGCCGGGGTTTTGCCTTCGATTATGCTGCAGAACGGGCAGTCTTTCATCGGTTTCCTCCAATCGTGTCATCGCCCGGGACGGCGCTACGTTTCCTGTCGGTCCGGCGAACGGACTCCATAATAGCCTTGTGGTCAACAACGGTCAAGCGGCGGGACGTCGCCATCCCGCCGCTTGAATTCGCTGCCGGTTACTCCGCCGGTTCCCAGTAGAGGTCGAGGATGGTGTTGGTCGGTTCGTCGGTGCGGAACCCGGCCTTGACCTTCATCCCGATCTTCGCTTCGCCGCGCACCATGTAGCCTTTCATGATTGTGCAGCAGCCCGGGAGTTTGATGTCGATCTGGTAGTAGGGGAAGGAGAGCTCGATGCCTTCGCCCGGGTACTCGACCCGGGTATAGGTGAATATCTCGCCGATGACCGGGCTCGGCAGATCGACCCATTCCATACGTGCGAGGCAGTCCGGGCAGTCGGCCCGGGGCGGCAGCCAGAGACCCGGCTCGCAGCCCGCGGTCGGGCATTTTGTGGCCCGGAGCACGCCCTGCTTGAGTCCTTCGAAGAAGGGTGCGAGCAGTCCGTAGGTGTGGTAGTGCGTGAAGGTGCGCGGCCACTTGAAGGCCATCGGTTTGTCGTGGTAGATTACGGCCGGCTCGCCGGTGAAGTGGATTTCGTGTCCTGCGATTTTCTTGACTGGCATCATGTCCTCCTTCTACTTGCCCTGCTCGGGGTTCTCGAGGATGCCGCAGGTGACGTGGGAGCCGACACCGGCGTGGGAAATCCAGAGCGCGCGCCGGCGCTTCTGAATCTGGAGCGACTTCCAGTCCTCCGGTTTCTTCTTGTCGAACCGCTCCCACATCTTCGGGTCGCCGTGGAACTTGTCGTACTTGTTCTGGAGCTGCCAGAAGCATTCGACGCCCTGGAAGATGCCGGTCGCGCCGACCGCGTGCATCGTGCCGAGCAGGCCGCCGGACAGGTTCGACGGGCAGCGGCCTTCGTAGTAGCCGTCGCCCGAAGTGATGTACTCCTCTTCCTTGCCGTACGGCCGGAGCCCGATGTCGCCGTAAGTCTGCAGGTCGGAGATAGTGAACGCGTCGTGGAGCTCGACCAGGTCGAGTTCGTCGCACGGGTCACCGGTGACGCCGGCCATGCGGTAGGCCATGTAGGCGGCGAAGCGCGAGGCGAGGAAACTCTGGAAACCGGGGAACGGTTCCTTCATTTCCTTCATGAAGTCGTACATGCCTTCCTTCTCATGAGGCAGGAGCGGGACTTCCATGTCGCGCCGGTCGGCCACGCGCAGGGTGTGCGTGCCGCCGCAAATATGCAGGCGCATCGGGTTGTCGGACAGCTTGTATGCGGTCTCCTCGTCGCAGAGCAGGGCGGAGGCGGAGCCGGCGCTCATCACACAACATTCGAGCATGCGCAGCGGGTCGCAGACCATCCGGCCTTCAAGCACTTCCTTGATTGTGTGTTTGCCCGGGTTCTGGGCGAACGGCGAGGAGCAGGCGTAGCCGCGGTTCTTGACCGCAATCTTCGCCCGGACTTCCTCGCTGACATGATAGATGTCCGCGAAGCGCCGTGCCATCGGGGCGTAGTAGGCGGCGTACATCCGCGCCATCCGGGTTTCGAAGTCCTTGCACGCGGCACAGGAGATGTAGAAGTTGCCGGTGCGGGTATCGACTTCGTCCATCCGCTCCCAGCCCGTGACCAGGGTGCAGTTCGAGTATCCGGATGCGATGGTGTTGGCGCCCACGAGCATCGCGTATCCGCCGGTCGCGCCGCCGGTCTTGATGCCGACGTTGGGCAGCGGCTCGAAGCCGAGGTAGTCGTGGATTTTTGCTTCGCAGAGGAGCTGGTCCTGGAAGTGGTCGGCGAACTCGCCGCAGACCACGAAGTTGACCAGGCCCTTGACGTCCTGCGGCGACATCTTCAGGTCGTTGTCTTCGAGCATCATCCGGAAGCCCCGCATCACAAGCTCTTCGA
The DNA here is from genome assembly GCA_965370805.1 of uncultured bacterium. GTDB lineage: Bacteria > Hydrothermota > Tepidihabitantia > Tepidihabitantales > Tepidihabitantaceae > CBDUVZ01. The sequence continues at coordinate 11,800 of CBDUVZ010000054.1, forward strand.
GTTTGTACTCCGGATACTTCTTCCGGTAGTCGGTGGTTCCGCCCGCGACCATGTAGACCGGGCGCTGGAACTTGGGGACTCGCAGGTTCCCCTTCTTGAATTTGATCATCAGGTTCCTCCTTGACGTTGGTAGTTATGGGGTTCGACCGGCTGCAATGCGTGATTCATTCTGTTCTTGCCGGGCGATTCCGGCAGTTCGCTTGCCACGCGGGATGATAGGAGAAAAGGAAACGGTGTCAAGCAGCGGTGGTTGCCGGGTCTTCCCCGGGGCCCTGCCGGGGCAGTCGGACCGTGAACGTGCTGCCTTCGCGGTAGCGGGAATCGACCCGGATAGTCCCACCGTGCTCGCCGACGATGCTGCGGCAGATTGACAGCCCGAGCCCGGTGCCGGAGACTCCGGGGGCGGCTTCACGATTGACGCGCTGGAACCGGTGGAAGAGCTTGGGGATGTCTTCGGCGCGGATGCCGATGCCGTGGTCTTCGACCGATATCTCGATTTCCGCACCGAGGTCCCGGGCGTGAATCCGCACCGGGCCGCCGTCGGGCGAGTATTTGATGGCATTGGATATCAGGTTCTGGATGACTGCTTTGATACGTTCCGGGTCAGCGCGGAACCGGGCAAAGCCTTCGGGGATGCCGCTGGTCAAGGTGTGGTCGGGGTGCTGGCTCGACTCGGTGCTGATGAGTTCCTCGACGATGTTCCGGACGTCGACCTGTTCCAGGTTCAATTTGAACTTGCCCGCTTCAATCCGGGAAAGCGTCAGGAAATCATCGACCAGTCTGAAGAGGCGGTGGCCTTCCCGGACGATGATCTTCAGGAATTCCTTCCTTTTTTCCGGCGTGACCCGCTCGCCCTGGAGCATCTCGGCGAACCCGACAATCGGGGTAAGCGGGGCGCGAAGTTCGTGGGAGACGGTTGAGATCATGCTGGACTTGAGTTGGTCCATTTCCTTTTCCCGGCTGATATCGCGGAGAACGACGACACAGCCTCTTGTTTCGTTCTGTTCGTCGAACAGGGGGGAGACTGCGAAGCTGACCGGGAGCCGGGTGCCGGTCTTGGTGATGATGTACGTCGTCAGGTCGTGCCCGACCAGTGTTTGACGACTGGCAAGACAGTCTCTTGCCGGGCACGCGGTGCCGCAGACGTCGGGATTGCTTTCGGACCCGGTCCGGAGGATGCCGGCGCACAACTGACCGATGACCTCCTCGGCGTCGAAGCCGGTCATCTTCTCCGCGGTCCGGTTCCACATCACGATGCGGAGTTCCATGTCGACGACCATCAGCCCTTCGCCGAGTGCGGTGAGAATTGCCTGCAGTGAATCCTTCTTGCGCGCCAGTTCCGTTGTCGCGGCACTGATTTTCTCTTCCAGCCCGCGATACGACTCGTCGAGCTTCCCGGCCATTGCATCGAATTCCGAAGCGAGGTCTTCGATCTCGTCGCCGGTTCGGAGTCCGAGCCGCATGTTCAGGCTTCCGGAGCCGATCTGCCGGACGCCATCACGCAGGTCGCGCAACGGCCGGACGATCCTCTCCGACAGGAACAGACCGACGACCATCACGGCCGCGGCAGCAAGCAGGAGCACGAAGATTGCGGACCGCCCGAACTGGTGGGTGGCGATGAGGATTTCCGCTTTGTTCTGCTCAACTGTGACGACCCAACCCGTGCCTCCGGCGTCGGTATGGCCGTGGCTGTGGCTTGACGGCACCGGGGTGACCGCGACCACTGCGTTGGTTCTGCCGACCAGGCCCCGACCCTGATACCAGATCGGGAAATTCGTGGTCAGGTGGTGCAGCCGGTCGGAGGAGCCGATTCTCGACCAGGCGGAACCGGGAAGCGGGGAAACAAGTAGTTCACCGAACTTCGTGGTCAGGGTCGCGAAGCCGGTCTGGCCGACTTCCACCTGTTCGACCAGTTCTGCCAGTTCAGCGGCATTGGCGAGAACGCGAACGATGCCGACGACTCGAGTCCGGGCAGAGTCCAGCACCGGCGCGGCGATATTCAGGAGTGTTTTGTTGTCTTCGTAGCAGAGCCGGCTCAGGTAGGGGGCTCCACGGCCCTGGTTGAAAGCGGCCTGCCACCATTTCTGGTCGGAATAGTGAATCCGGCCCGGCGGTTCAGTGGCACCGACCACGATGCCGTCCAGATCGGTGACGAGCAGGCGGTCGTAGAGCCCCGGGTTCTGCTGCTGGAAGTGCTTCAGTTCCCGGGAGGCCGGTCGGTCGAGCAGCGTCCGGGTCAGACGGGCGGAGTCGTCGGCCCACGACCGCGACAGTTCCTTGATGCGCCGGGCAGTCGCGGCGCTGTCGGGGCTGCTGCTCTGATCGACGCAGGTCCGGATTAGGGCGGACCCGGTGGCAAGCTCGTTCACTCCCCCGGTCAATTCCCTCACCTCCGAATCGACGCCAGCAGCAACCCGTTCGGACAGCGTCAGCAGGTGCTGGCCGGCGGCGTTGATAGCCGCCTGGCTCATGACCCAGTGGCCGAGCAGTGAGGTGATGATTGCCGGCGCGATTCCCAGGACCAGCAGCCAGAGGACGATGCGGTCCTGGATCCCGAAACGGAATCGACCTGTCCGGGAATTGCGCTTCCTGATCACAACTGGGTTATACCCGATGAGCATGGGGGGTGTCAAGCGGGGCGGGCGATTGACTTCAGCCGTGCGTCAGGTAGAATTCAGGACCTTTGAGGGCTGTGAGGTCTGCCGGACTCCGAGAGGCCCGGATACCGCGGCCCCGGTCTATTTCGTCAAGAGCCAGGAGAACTTCCGGAGGAATGATGTTGAAGCTGGAATTGAAGCGGGCGGTTCTGTCGGTGGCACTGCTGCTGCTTGTCAGCCTGGTTCAGGCCGGGCCGATGGTAGTCAGAGTCCAGGCCCGGGATTACTGGGAGTTGTACGACCACATTCAGTTCAAGGGAACATCGATAGACATTGCGGGCAAGGTCGCGGGTGAGAGCTATGACCTAGTGCTGGACCGCGCGGACCTGCCGCTGGTGATGGCGAGCGGCCTGGCGATGGAGGTCGTCGTTGACGATATTGATACGCGCCGGGGCGAGGCCGCGCTTGACGGGTACTACTGTTCGCACGACTCGATAGTCAGCATCATGCGCAACTGGGCAACGACCTACCCGGACATCTGCAAGTTCGACAGCATCGGCCGGACCTATTACGGCCGCTGGATCTACGGAGTGAAGATATCGGATAACGTGCAGGTCGAGGAGGATGAGCCCGAGGTGTTATTCGAGTCCCTGCACCATTCGCGCGAGTGGGCCTGCCCCCAGGCGGCCCGGCATTTCGGGGACACTTTGCTCGCCAACTACGCGACCAATTCCGAGTTCCAGGATTTCATCGACAACCACCAGCTCTGGCTGTTCCCGATTATCAATGTCGACGGGTACGACTATGACTACCCGGGCCAGCGGATGTGGCGCAAGGACCGCCAGCCGTTCGGCGGCTCGGTCGGCACGGACCCGAACCGGGACTACAATGGCTGCTGCAACGGCAACCGGATGTCGGACTGGGGCGCGCTGACGTCGGGCTCGGCTTCCTCGCACGAGCCGAGCAGCGACGTCTTCATGGGCGCTCACGCGATGTTCGGCGACGAAGTCGATGCCCTGGCCGAGTTTTTCAAGCAGCACACATTCGTGGCCGACGTCTCGCTGCATTCCTACTCCGAACTCGTGCTCTGGCCTTTCGGCAACGGGTTCACCGCGCCCGACGACGCGATGCTGTCCGGCCTGGGCCAGGGGATGGCGTTACGGATGTCCCGGCTCTCGGGCGGCACTTACACGCCGGAGCAGGCCAGTTCGTTGTATCCGACGAGCGGCGGCTCGATTGACTGGATGTACGGCTGGGCCCATAACGTCGGCGGGTTCCCGTGCATGTCCTACGTGTTTGAACTGGGCACGAGGTTCTACCAGAACACCGGCGACCTCGAGTCGATCCAGAAGGAGTGCTTCGACGGTGCGTTCTACCTGTTCACGCACGCGGATTCCATTATCGACAACCTCGAAGGCGAAGTGCCCCCGCCGGTGCTTGCGCCGTTGGATTCGTCAGCGACCGGTGACTTCACGATTCACTGGAGCCCGGTCCGGCCCGAGCATAACCACCCGGATAAGTGGGAACTGGAGGAGCTTACCGGACTGACAGTGACGACCGACGACATCGAGTCCGGGTCCGGTCTCTGGGACTTCGAGGGCTTCAGCCTGAGCACGAGCCAGCACCACTCGGGTTCCAACAGTGTGTTCTCGGGTTCGGCCAATAACATCTCGAACTACATGGTGACCAAAGACCCGTACCCGGTGCAGAGCGGCGACTCGCTGACCTTCTGGCTCTGGTATAACCTCGAAACCAACTACGACGTGTTCGTGGCCGAGGTGTCGGAAAACCTGCTTGAGTGGACCCAACTCCACGAGCGGTACGAAGGCAACGCGAGCAGTTGGCAGCGCGAAGCGTTCTCGCTTGAGCCCTGGGTCGGACGGTCGGTCTATCTCCGGTTCCGGGTGATGACCGACGACTACACCCTGCGCACCGGCGCATACGTCGATGACGTTTACCCGGTGCCGGCGTTCTCCGGCCACACGGTGATTGCCGACAACATCACTGATACGCTCTACAGCGTGACGGGCAAGACGCCCGGAACGTACTACTACCGGGTGCGCGGGCATAACGCCGCCTGGGCCTGGAACAACCAGGGTCCGCTCGAGGATATCGTCGTGACCGCCAGCGGTGGGGCCGAAGGCCCGGCTGAGCCGCAGAGCTTCAAGACCGCCCTGACAGTCGGCGCCAATCCGTCGACCGGTCCGTTCGAACTCAGCTACACGCTCAGGCGTGCCGGCGATATCAGCCTGATGGTGTTCGATGCAAGCGGACGGACGGTGCGTACCCTTGTGGCCGGCACGGCAGCGGCCGGCAGGCACTCGGCCCGCTGGGACGGCCGCGACACGCAGGGCCGCAAACTGGCGGCCGGGGTCTATTTCTGCCGGCTCGACGCCGACGAGACGGTCACGGCGCGCGTTGTCCTGCTAGATTAGCTATACTTCGACACGGCATTGCGGGGCGGCCGCATCTGCGGTCGCCCCGCTCTCAGTGCTTGATTCCCGTGGTGATTTCCATAGGGTAGTGGCGTGATAACGCTGGACAACGTGGCGGTCGAGTTCGGGACCCAGCAACTGTACCGGGACGTGAGCCTGCTGGTCGGGCCGCAGGACCGGGTCGGTCTGGTCGGCCCGAACGGCAGCGGCAAGTCCACTATCTTCAAGATGATTGCCGGGCTTGAGCGGCCCAGTTCGGGCGAACTCAGTATCCGCCGCGGGACGAAGATAGCCTACCTGCCGCAGACCGGCGCGGTCGCCGGGGACCGGACAGTGTTCGAAGAAGCGCTGTCTGCGTTCGGTGGACTCGAAGAGGTCCACCAAAGTATGGTCAAGTGCGAGCGGGAGATGGGGCGGCCCGGACTCGATTCCCGGCGACTCGACGCATTGCTCAAGCGCTATGCTGATCTCCAGCACCATTACGAGCAGGATGCGTACACCGGAGAAGCCCGGGCGAAGAAAGTGCTGGTGCGGCTCGGGTTCTCGCAGGGCGACTTCGACAAGCAGATGAAGACCCAGAGCGGCGGGTTCCAGGTGCGGCTGACCCTTGCCCGGATGCTGCTTGAGGAGCCGGACCTGCTGCTGCTCGATGAGCCGACCAACTACCTTGACATCCGGTCGATTGAGTGGCTCCAGGAGTACCTGTCCGGGTTCAAGGGCGCGTTCGTCATGGTCACTCACGACCGCTATCTGCTCGACGGGCTGGTCGAACGCATCTGGGCAATCGAGAATCGGCGGGTGCTGGTGTTCCAGGGCGGCTACTCACGGTATCTGGAGGACAAAGTGCTGCGGGACCGGCAACAGCAGAAGAAGTACGAGGAACAGCAGGTGTTCATCAAGCGGACCGAGACGTTTGTCGCCAGGTTCAAGGGTCGGAAGGATACTGCCAAGCGGGCGTTGAGCCGGCAGAAGATGCTTGATAAGCTGGAGCGGATCGAATCGCCGCGCGAGGATTCGAGAATCCGGATACGGTTTCCCGAGGCCGAGGATATTCACGGCAAGGCGCTTGAACTTGATGCCGTCGGGAAGGGTTTCGACGGCCGACCGGTCTTCAGCGGTGCCGGCCTGATACTGAAAGGCGGGGAGAAGCTGGGGTTGTTCGGGGTCAACGGCGCGGGCAAGACGACCCTGCTGCGGATAATCGCAGGCCGGCTCAAGCCGGACCGGGGCAGCGTGTGGTGGAGCCGGAAGACCAGGATTGCGTACTACGAGCAGGGGGCCGAGGACCGACTTGACCCGGACCTGACGGTGCTGGAGTCGGTCCGGCGGGTCGCCGAAGGCTACACTGAGAACGAACTGAAGGGTATGCTCGGGGTGTTCCTTTTCCGGGGCGACGAAGTCGAGAAGAAAGTGACGGTGCTCTCCGGCGGCGAGCGGAGCCGGCTGGCTATCATCTGCGTCCTGCTGGCGCCGTCCAACCTGCTGATTCTCGACGAGCCGACCAATCACCTCGACATCCAGTCGCGCGAGGTGCTTTTCGACGCGATTGAAGTGTACCGGAAGACGGTTGTGTTTGCGGCCCACGACCGGTTCATGCTCGACCGGCTGGCCGACAAAGTGGCGCGGGTCGAGGGAGGCGAGGTCGTGTTGTTCCCCGGCAACTACAGTTGGGCGCTGCACCGGTCGCAGCCGGCCCGCGGTAACCCGCTGCGGAAAGAACCACCGATAAACACCGATAAACACAGAGGGAAGAACGGAAGCCGGAAGGCAGATTCAGAATCCGATGCTCGGCATTCGGAATTCGGCATTCGGAATTCGGCGTTCAACGGTCCGATGGTCCGACTCACCGGGCGATTGCAGCGGGTGAAGCTCGAGTATGATGAGGCGAGGGAGCGGCTTGATTTCAGCCGGGCCCGGGAACTGGCGCAGGAGCAGCGGGAGGTCGAGGCGGAGATCGAGCGGGTCAAGGCGGTCGAGGTTGCCGAGGGCGGCGAGGCCTGACCGGTGCGCTTCGGGGTAAGCCGGGAGAAGGAGCGGGCGCTCGAAGAGCGGCTGGCAGGACTCGGGGTGAGCAAGGAAAACCTGGTCGAGAAGTTCGTGCGCGCGTCGGGTCCGGGCGGGCAGCACGTCAACAAGGTCTCGACCGCGGTCTACCTCAAGCACAAACCGACCGGCGTCGAAGTGAAGATGCAGCAGGAGCGGTCACAGGCCATGAACCGATACCGGGCCCGGGTGGTCCTGGCCGCGAAGCTGGAAGCGTTGATACTGAAGACGAAGACCGAAGAGCAGAAGCGGCGCGAGAAGATCCGTCGCCAGAAGAGAAGGCGGTCGCGGCGAGCCAAAGAGAAGATGCTCGCGGAGAAGCGCCGCCAGGCCGAGAAGAAAGCGGTGCGCCGGGACGAGGACTTCGAATAGGGCCGCCCCGCCGCCGCTGATGAGCAGAGGAGGAAGCTGATGACTGGAAAGCTGCTGGTATTGGTATCGGTCCTCGTGCTGGCCGTTCCGTTCGGGCTGGCGCAGGAGGAGCCGCCGGCCGGGGCGGAAACTCCGGTCCTGCCGGATATCGAAGTCGAGGTCAGTACGCTCGACTCGATGACGGTCGCGAGCATCGCGCGGACCGGTCCGTACGACGGAGTCGGCGTGGTGATCGGCGAGCTGCTCGCCTGGACCGGCAAGAACGAAGTGCAGATTGTCGGCGCGCCTTTCGGTGTGTACTACGATAACCCGGAAGAAGTCCCGCCGGAGAGCACGAAGTACGAGGTGGCGGTTCCGGTTTCCGAAGGGACCGAATCGGACCCTGATGCGGGCGTGGAAGTCAAGCCGTGGGGCGGGATGACCGTGGCCAAGACGTTGCACGTCGGCCCGTATGACGCGGTCGGCCTGGTTTACGGCGCGCTCATGGCGTGGGTTCAGGAGAGTGATTACTCCATCGCCGGGCCGGCAATCGAGGTCTACTTCAACAGCCCGGAACAGGTGCCGTCCGAATCGCTCAGGACGGAAGTCGGTTTCGTGGTGCTGCCGAAGACCGAGTAGTACCCGGGTTTCGCTGTCAGGACGGCCGGGCTGCAACAGTCAGCCCGGCCGGTTGTGCGCCCAGCATGGGCGTTGACTTGGGAGTGAAAGTCTCCTACGGAGGTT
>CBDUVZ010000055.1:0-19104 GCA_965370805.1 uncultured bacterium
CCGCCAGCGGAGGATGAATAAGGACTGCCACAAGCGGTAGCAGGACCGGTTCCAGGCGCGTAAGCACCTGAGTTGTCAGGGACTTATACAGAAGGACGGCCAGTTGACCCGGCACCTTGGCCGGCAGATGTACCGCGAGTTGGGCTTCCACAAGGACGGGCAGGTACGCCGGGAGTTGCGGCGTCAGGATTGGCGGCAGTTATCCGGGTCCGGGCACAAGGTGCTTGACAGGAATGGCAGCCGTGTTATGCTGGCGCTGCAGAGGCGAATGAACCCGCGCACTGATTTGAAAGGAGCTTTCATGAAGAATCCCGCTATTGTAGTTCTCCTACCGGTACTGCTGGTCTGCCTCGCGGTAACCGGCTGCGACCTGCTGGACGCTGACGCGCCGAAGGTGCTGTCAAGCTTCCCGACCGACAGCACTACCGACGCCTCCACCAGTGACCAGATATCGATTATCTTCTCGAAGTCGATGGACCCTGCTACGACCGAAGCCGCGTTCGAAATCCTGCCCGTGGTCGCCGGAACGTTCCACTGGCCGGTCCCGACAACCCTGACGTTCATACCGTCGCCCGGGCTTGCGCCCAACACCAACTACACTTTCACCGTGGAGACCGGCGCGACCGACACCGAGGGCCACGCGCTGGCCCGGCGGTATTCGGTCAGCTTCAGGACCGGCGCGACGGACTAGCAGCAGACCTGTCCGGCCGCAGCAACCGGCGAGGAATCGTCAACTGCCGACCTGAAGCAGCACCAGCGCCAGCACGGCAAGCCCGATTCCGAGCCAGCAGCGAAGACCGACTTTCTCCCGCCAGATGACAACACCGGCCAGGGCCATCAGCCCGACTTCGCCCGCGGCAGCGGCCGGGTAGACAACCGTCCCGGGCAGCATAGTCAACGCCAGAATCAGGAACAGGTAGTTGCCGAGATTGGCGACGCCGAGTACGGCTCCGTGGGAAAGCGTCTCACGAGTCACCCGTGCCTTCCGGATGTAGTAAAGCGCGGTCGTGACCAGGAACGCCGCGATGAATACCACGGTCTGGAACGGGAGATTCTCTGCCTGGGGCATCTCCTGCTGGAAGTACTTGGCCCCGGTATTGACCATGCCGTTGACCGCGAACACGCCAAGCATCCAGAACCACGCGTGCCGTCCCCGCGTGCCGTCGCCGTGCAACCGGGCCGCGACACCGGGTATCACCAGCGCCAACGCCAGGACCGCAACCACGCTGCCCGCAATCTCAAACCCCGCCGGCCGCTCGTGCCAGACCACGACCGATGTTGCCACCGGGATTACAACAGCCAGCCGCATCGCGACCACCGACCGGGCAAGCCCGGCGACTTCAATCGCCTTGACCCAGAAGATGAGCCCGGCGACGAAGAGCACCCCGACAACGACGGCGAGGACCGCAGTCCGCAGCGATATCTGCGTCTGGCCGACCGCGACCGCGGCGAAGAACGCCAGCACCGCGGCAACCGCGTAGTTGACCCGGATCAGCGGAAGCCGCGGCAGCCCGCGCGCGTCCGCCCGCTTGAGCACGAGGCCCATCCCGACCGAGGAGGCAATCTTCAGCAGCAGGAAATGCACAGCCAAGTATCAGCCTGACAGCCGGCAGGTCAATACTCTGATGCCGGGTACGGCCCGCCCTGCGGCGGGCCGCTTGACTTCACGGGTGACGAATCTATACTGGCCGACGTCCAAATTCAGACTGACATGAAGAAAATAGGTCAAGCGCTCGTTCGCGTCTTCCGGGAATGGGGACCGGTAATCATCGCGGTCCTGTTGATCCGGTCGTTCCTGGTCGAGGCGTTCATGGTGCCGACCGGCTCAATGCTCGACACTATCGAGATCGGCGACTTCATGCTCGTCAACAAGTTCATCTACGGCGTCAAGCTGCCGTTCAACGACAAGACGATTATCCCGGTTTCCAACCCGAAGCGGGGCGACATCGTCGTCTTCCGGTTCCCGATGGACCCGGACTTGCCCGGTGACCGAATCGTCCGGCTCTTCCCTGAGCAACTGCCGCTCCTGCCGCTCTTCTGGGACCGCTCCGCCGGTTTCTTCAAATGGTACGTGCCGCGGAACTTCATCAAACGGTGCGTCGCGGTTGCCGGTGATACGGTCGAATACCGCGAAAAGCGGTTGTACGTCAACGGCCGGCTCCAACTTGAGCCGCACGTCATACACCGGGATTATCGAAGTCTGCCCGGATTCGACCCGCCGCCGCCGGACCTGCAGCGAAGCTGGGAAGAAGGCCGCTTCTACCAGACCGCGCTCTCGCCTTACGTCCGGGATAACTTCGGACCGGTCGTCATACCCGAAGGCCACATCTTCTGCATGGGTGATAACCGCGACAACTCGGAAGACGGGCGCTTCTGGGGTCCGCTCGACCTGCGCTACGTCAAAGGGAAGCCACTGGTGCTCTACTTCTCCTCAAAGGCAGCGCCCAATATCGCCAAGATCGTCCTCTCGCCCTGGGCCATCCGTCTCGGCCGCATCGGCCATATCGTCCGCTAGTCAAAAACGGAGGCGACCCGCACTCCGGCGGGCCGCCGTATTGATTCCGGCAGGAATGGCTACCGGCTCTCGACGCGGAAAACGACCGGCTTCGGGTACACCGCGCACCCGAAAGTACCGATTCCGTCACCGCTGACGTTCCCGCCGCTCAGGAACAGGTCAAGCCCGCTCTTGTGCCACCCGCCGTTGACCGCGGTCACGACGACAGTGTACTCTCCCGGTACCAGCGTGCCGAGCGTGTCCTGGAACGCGGACACGGGCACCGCAATCGTCGTGTCGGTAGTCGCATCCGCCCAGCCCTGCGCCGTGCTGTCAGCCGGCGTGATGCCGACCAGGAAGACCTCGGCGCTGTCGGAATGGGTCCAGACCGCAACCACCGAATCCGGGTTCAGGGTATCGCTCTCGCTCGGCGCGACTACCGAGAAGCTGTCCGGCAGACAGCCGTGGGCTGTGAGCAGTTCGCCGTCCGGGGTTTCAATCTCGAGTTCGTAGCGGGCAAGGTGCTCAAGATTCATCGCCGCTTCGAAGTAGACACCCGGTATCTTCTGGCCGACCACGCCGGAGTTGATCTGAACGTCGGCGCCGCCAATCGGCGTCACCGTGGCCGGGAACGGGTCGTCCTGCCAGAACGTGCTGTCGCCCGGGTCCGGGGTATCGAGGAACAGGTTGGCGAACGTCGCCTTACCCAGCAGCACCGATGCGGTATTGCTCTCCGGATTGAGCGTCTTCGTCACCTGGCCGGACACGATAATGACGGAGAACGACTCCTCGTCGCAACTCAGGCCCAGGCCGAGCGCGAGCGCGATAACGAACGGTATGACTCTCTTCATCTTCAACTCCTCTGACGGCTATTCGCCGGACTTCGTTCCGCCATCCGGTATCAGAACCTTATCTCAATCCGATTGCCGGAGAAGCCTTCGATTTCGAACTCCACGTCCAAACCCCTGGTGTCAAGTCCGTCACGCACTTCCCGGCTCGAAGTCTCCGAAATCACCTCGATTGTGGCGGTCGTGCCGACCAGGTCCCGGCTGACCACTTCGATGATACCCCGCAGCTTCAAGCGGATTTCCGCCGCCAGTTTCTGCACCTTTGCGAAGTCCGCGTTGGTCGCCTCAATCAGCGTGACGTTCTCGTGCTTCTTCCAGCCGGACAGGATATCGGAAATGAGCTCGGCGCTGGTCGTATCCGCCGCCCGGCGACGTGCCTCGTCCTCGCTGAACGGCAACTCGGTTGAAGTCGCGCTGGCGCCGAGGACCTCCCCGGTTTCGGTGTTGATTGCCCGCGCGCTCATCTGGAACCGGTAGAACCTGCGTTGCATCCCTGCGACGAAGACGCTCTTCGAACTCCGAGCGGCCGTACCCGTCACGATGACCTCGGCGCCGGACTTGAGACCGACAAGCACCGCAGCTTTGTTGTCGCCTTCGAGCATCCTCTTCAGTTGCTGCTTCTCCAGGTTCAGTCTCACCGTCGCGGCATCGACCACCGGGAAACCCTTCTGCCGGAAGCCATCGAGAATCATCGTCTCAACCATGGTCTGGCTCATCAGGCGGTCATCGACCACGATGTCAGCCGACCCGCCCAGCTCCTTCACCACCACCATGATTCTGGGACGGCCCTGCTCCAGGACCAGTATCCCGATTGCGGCAAGGTCGTTCTCGATATCCTCGGTCTTCACTTTTGTCCGGATGACAACCCGGTACAACGCGCCTTCCAACCCCTCGGTTATCACCTTGTAGGATGAGACGTACCCGGTCGACTGCGAGTATATCCGGTCCGAAAGCAACTGGAAGTTCTCGACCTTCGTCTCGGACGAAATAAACGTGCCGACTCCCTGTTCCACCGCCTTGCGCAGTGCATCGTCCAGCGCGTGGTCGCGGGCGATATCAACGCCGCCCCGGGACGGCAGCGCTGCCACACCTTCGGCGAGGACCTCCGTGCCCTGGCCCGGACTCAGCACGACTTCCTCCGCACCGGTCGGCGGGGCCGGCGAAGCCGCGGTCCGGGCCGGCGGCGCGTACACCGGAACAACGCAGCCGGCGATCATCCCGGCTGCAGCGATGCCGACTACTGCAATCAGTATCCGCTTCATCTTCTTCGCCTAGAACATGACGCGGAGGAGGAAGCGACCGGCACCGACCAGGTACTTGAACCCGTCCTTCAGCCACTTCAGCTTGTCCGCATCCTGATGACCGAGGATGAGGTCCGTGCCCAGCTTTCCGGTTACCTGCCGGACTTTGAGTACGAGCGGGGCGTTTGCCAGTTCCGGTCGGGAGAGGACGCGATCCAGGTCGCTGACGAACTGCAGCGTCGCCTGGCCGCCTCTGCCCAGGTATCCGGCGTAGTCTTTGGTGTCGAGCAGCAGGTTGCCGTTCTCGTCATAGATCTTCGGGTAGAGGGCCGGTTTCAATCCGACGCCCGCGCCGTCGAACACCAGGGCCGAGTACTGCTGGAGGAATTCCCTGACTTCGGGCGAGAGTGAACTGGCCGAGATGTCACCGGCACCGAGCGCGGGTTCGAGCGCGCCGCTCACCCCGTCCTGGCCGTACAACTCAACCTCCATCTCAACTTCGACCAGACCGGCTATCGAGTCGTAGCTCGCCGGTCCGAGTTGACGGGCGCCTTTGACTCTACCCTCGACCCGCGCGTAGACCACGTCGTAGTCGGTCATGAAATCCCTGACCCGCGTCTCGGAATCAATCCTGACTCCTTTGATGATTTCGAGCAGGTTGCGCTGGGCCACTACGACCGCGGCCCGCTCCGCCATCAGCCGGGCCTGGGTCTTGTTCTTCGCGCCCGGGTCAACCACACCGGTGCCGCGCGCCCGCACCCGGTTGGCCGACCAGTCAATCGTGCCGCCCGGCACCGGCTCGGCGACTTCGCCCGGCACGCCGATCAGCGGCAGCCGCGGCGGCGCCTGGAACTCGGTGGTATCGATCGGCAATACGGTCCCGGCCGGCGGCCGCGGCGTGACCGCGGCACTCTGCTGTACCGTGCCGGTTCCGGTCGCGCATCCCAGAACCAGAACGGCCATGACCCCGGCCAGAACCCCCAGCCGGTATCCAATATGACTGAATCGATTCATCTCAGACTCCTTTCGCCCGTCCTACTGACCGCGCAGGGGAGCAAGCGCCGTTTCGAGCGCCATCTCCAACGCACCGGACGCGCCTTCGAAATCCGACCCCTGACCTTTGGCGGAATAGAGCAGTTCGGTCGTCTCCACTGAAATCAGCTTGACGTGGAGTTCGGCGTCCCGCTGGTCGGGTTCATCGCCCCAGAAATCGTCGTGCTTGATTGACGTGACATTGACGATCAGTACCGCTTCGGCCCCCAGCATCTTGCCCAACCGGGCTGCAGTGCTTGCGTCAACCGCCCCGGAATACGAAAACTCCTGCTCGTCGAGGAGCGCATCGACTTCCGCCCGGTCGACCACTGTGAACCTGCCGGTCCGCATCAACGCCATGCCGGCATAGTCGTACAGACCCGAAACCGGAGACCGGTAGACGCTGAGCGGAGACGAAGGCGGGAGCACGGCGGTTCGCCAGGATGCTTTCGCGTCGAAACTCGGCGACTTTGCGTAGTTGGCCGGTCCCTGCAGCACCGCTATGGTCGATGGTGTGAAGCACCCGCTCACCAGTACGGCGGCCAGCAGGACAACGGCAACTGTTGCCACATGTAGTCTCACGCTATTCTCCCTTCAATAGATTGCTGCGTCAGGGCTGATTATCCTTTTCGCTGCCCTTCTTGTCAACCGGCGACCTTGACATGGGGCAACCGGTGGTCATTATGATAGTGGAAAAAAGAGTAATGCTTTGGCACTATCACTGTCCGGAATGCGGCCACCAAGTCGAAGTGCAGTGGGAATGGCTCAAGGAAACGGTTAACTGTCCTCACTGCCAGGCCAGCCACTACCCGGCCACTCCCGGCGAGGACCACTCCGCCTACGTCGACGAGGAAGTATGGCCCCAGGATATCCAGGAAGCGGTCATCGCCCTGCACGGTACAACCTGCGCCGTCCCGGGCTGCTACAGCGAGTACTCGAAGCTGGTCCACCGCAAGTCGCTGTCCAACGGTGGCAGAACATCGGTCGATAACCTCCGGCCGATCTGCGCCCGGCACGCCGAAATGAAAGGCGACCAGGACTACGATGAATGGGTAGCCAACCTCCCCCCCGACGAAACCAGCGAGGAGGAACCCTTCGAGATAACCATCACCACCAGGTCTGAGCCTTCGCCGGAGGAAGGAATGTCCTTCCTGCCGCCCGGCCATGCCCATCCGCTCGCCGGCAAAGCCGGAATCCCGGCCCTGCCGCGCGGAATGCGTCTGATTGTGGCCGCGCCATTCCTGGCCGGCGCTCCGCGCTACGTCACGTTTCACTATGCCTGTCGCCTGGGGATCACCGACAACTGCCAGCTACGGCTGCTTGCCTGGCCTGCCACCGAGCCGAACGAGTTCGAGCGAGCCCTCCAGGCTCCGGCCCCGCCGCCGGCATTCAGTGAGCACGATGGCGACTCCGGAACCAACGGCACGGGCAAGCTGGAACTGCCGCTTCCTCCTGCCGCTGAAGGGATGTGGATCGCGGCCGCGATACTGGTTGAAGAAAAAGGGAAGCCGGCAATCGAAAGCTACCTGCTGGCGGAAACCACCTAGCCGGCGGTCCTGTCAGTCGTGATTATGCCAGGGTCGCGGTCCTAGTCGCGAAACAACGCTCGAACCCGACCGGCAATCATCTCGTGCGGCACCTGCGTCTGCTCACCGGTCTCAAGGTCCTTGATTGAGTATGAACCCCGGGCCAGTTCGTCCGGCCCGACGATAACACAGCAGGAAGCGCGGGCTGCGTCGGCTGACTTGAACTGCTGCTTCGGCCGGCGGGCATCGTAGTCCACCTGGGCCGGAATCCCACCGGCTCTTAACCGGTCGACCAGGTCCCTCGCCTCGCCCAGCTCCGCCTCAGTCATCCACACAACAAAAGCCAGATGGCGTCGCTTCCCGCCCTCCGGCTCGGGCATCGCCAGTAGCGTCCGCTCCAGCCCGATTGCCAGTCCGATCCCCGGAGTGTCAGGCCCGCCGAACTCCTCGACCAGGTAGTCGTACCTGCCGCCCCCGCCCAAGCTGTCCTGAGCCCCGAGCCTGCCGGACACGTACTCGAATGTGGTCCGGCTGTAGTAGTCGAGGCCGCGGGCAAGCCGGTCGTTCAACTCATATTGTAAGTTTCGGCGGTCGAGTGCCTTGCGCACCTCACCGAAGTGCTTCTCGCACTCCTGGCACAGATGCTCGCGGGGCTTCGGCGCGTCGCCGACCAGTTGTCGGCAGGTTTCGTTCTTGCAGTCGAATACCCGGAGCGGGTTTCGTTCCATCCGGAGTCGGCAGTCGGAACAGAGTTCCTCCCGGTGTCCGGACAGAAAGCCGACCAGCTTCTCACGGTAGGCCGGCCGGCAGTTCCGGCACCCGGTCGAATTGAGCTGGGTCATGCAGTCCGCCACGCCCAGGTCGCGGAAGAACTCATCCCCGAAGCAGATCACGTCGGCATCCACCAGCGGACTCGCCTCACCCAGGACTTCGACCCCGAACTGGTTGAACTCGCGTTGCCGGCCTTTCTGCGGCCGGCCGTAGCGGAAGAACGGTCCGACATAGTACAGCCGACACGGAATCCGCACCCGGTTCTCCAGCACCGCACGAACGACCCCGGGCGTACCTTCCGGTCTCAGGGTCAACTCCCGGTCGGCCCGATCCCGGAAGGAGTACATCTCCTTGGTCACGATGTCCGAGCCGGGGCCCGACGACTTCACAAACACGTCGGTATGCTCGAAAACCGGAGTTACAATCTCCTGATACCCATATCTCCGGGCCAGAATCCGGAAGACTTCTTCGGCCCATTGCTTACGCTCCGCCTCGGACGGAACGAAATCCCGGGTTCCTTTGGGCTTGGAGTGCTTCACGCTGCTCATCGTCTGCTCAGCCTCACCGACGTCTCAAACAGCCCCACCCCGAGCAGAACCCCGATGACATTGGCCAGCAGGTCCACCCGGTCGAAAGTCCGGTGCGGTAGCTTCTTCTGCAGCAACTCCGTGCCGACCGCCACCGGCAGAACCACCAGCAGCGAGAACCACGGAGCGGCAGCCTGGGCCAGCACTCCCATTGCGGTAAACATCCCGGTGTGGACCACTTTGTCGAACCCGCGCCCGATAATCGGCCGGTCCGAATCGATTGGAATCGTGAGTGCCGTCACCGTTATCACGGTCCAGACGGCGAGGACGATCCAGGCCCGGCTCCGGCCGCGTCTCATTTCAACAAAGACGAATGTCTGGTTCGCTGACGGACCGGTTTTTCTCATTCGTCATTCGGAATTCGCCGTTCGTCATTTGCGAATGATCTCTTTGACCCGCATCAGCCGGGTCAGCGCTCCCCGCTCGTTTTCGGACAGCTTCAGCGTAATCGACTTAACCGTGTCCTCGATGTCCGGTATCAACACAAACTCAAGCGCGTTCACCCTCCGCCTGGTCTTCTCCATTTCGTCTGCCAGCAACTCCAGCGTCTTCTCCTTCTCAGCCAGGACCAGCAGCGAATCGAGCAGCTTGTCCAGTGCCGCCAGCGCGAAATCCAGCTCGGCGGAAGTGGTGGAGAATCCGTAGCACCGGATCCTGCCTGATATTTCCTTCTTGAAGACCGGCACCTTGATATTCAGGATGTTCCTGGTCTCAACCTGGACTGTCATCTTTCTGGTCGGCAGCATCACCGCCTCGTCCAGGTACTCCGGAGGAAATGCATTGCGCGCCACCGCAAACCTGCCGAGAATCCGGCCGGTTTCCTTCTCCACCCTTTCCCGGTGCGCCCGGATTTCCTCAACCAGCGCCAGAATCTGGCGCATCAACTCTTCCTGCTTGTCCTTCAGCAGCTTGTGCCCGCGGCGGGCCACCGCCAGCCGCTTCCGCAGCCGCAGCAACTGCATCCGGGTTGCACTTACCGGCAGTATCATGACTCGGGATTGCGGATACCGCTACGCGGCAGACGCATTCCGCGCGTCCGCTGGAGGATGGAACACACTGTCAGCATTGAGCCATCCAAAGGTACATCGAGCCGTCTACGGCGCTTTCGTCAGACTCAATCGTCCAACTCACTCGGTCCGTCGCCCGGTGCCGTTCCGCTTCAGGCAGTCGCTCCCATTTCGGGTGGCTCCTCTGCCCAGGCTCCTCCGCCCCTCTCTTCCACGAATCCGAACGCCGTCTCCCTTGAGAACATGGCGACTGTCACGTCTCCGACGTGGAACTCGAACGCGCCCTCGGTGATTTTCACCGTCTCCGCCTCGAAACTCACCTGCGAGCGTCCCGTCTTCGTGTCCAGGTAAACAGCATAGTTCTTCATTGCTACCTCCTGCTCGGGCTGCTTCCTCTGGCTGCTATCATCTCTCCGAGGATAGCGAGAGCCGGGCGCATGTCAACCGGCCGCGCTACTCCGGGTAGAAACTGACTTCGATGAAAGGCACGAACTCCCCGCCATCGCCGATGACCTTCGCCTCCCGCACGCCGAGTTCAATCGTGGCTGAGGCGAGTTGGTAGCGCATGCTCGGCCACCAGCAGACTTCCACGTTGACGTGATAGTTGCCCGGCTCGACCCTTCCGCCTTTGCTGTCCTTCAGGTCCCAGACGTAGATGTGATGCCCGAGGTCGATGCTCGCGCCGGTAACCGCTTCGCAGCCCTCGAACCCGGAGGATTTCGCCCAGCGCGGCAGGTCCACCTGGGCGCCTTTGGCGTACCCGCTGAACCCGGAGACGTACACCGTCTTGACAAACTCCCCGTCTTCATCCTGTATCCAGATTGCGGTCTGGGGCGGCAGTTCGTCCTTGAAACCGAGAATGAAGTCAATCGCCAGCACCGGCTTCTCGTACTTCGCCGGGTCGAACCGCTTCACGTCCGGGCTGAGTGCTGCCAGCACCGCATCGGCCACCTCGGTCTCCCCGTGCCGGGACACCACCTGTATCCAGTAGCTCATCGCCTTGCGCTGGTATCCGAGACCGAGGTAGTAGAGCGCCTCGGCTTTCGATTCCTTACCCGCATCGCTGCCGGTCACGAGTTCAAGGTCCGCGATTGCCGCATCAAGCTTGCCGACGAAGAACGGCATCTGAATCCCGGATATCCCTCGCCACAGCCTGAGTTCCATGTCTTCCGGGGCCAGTTCGACCGCCCGGTCCAGCGCCCGTACCAGTTCGAAAGCCAAGTTGGTGCGTAGGTCCGTGTTCAGGGCAATCTGCTCGTCGTAACCGACGCTGGCCAGTTCCTGCACCGCCCGGGCGAGGAATTCGAACGCCTCACGATTCGAAAAATCAAGTTCGGTCGCTTTCCTCAACGCTTCGGCCGCGTCGGCATACTCCCCGGCATCAAGGGATGCCTTGCCCAGTTCGACCAGTTCCGCCGGGTCATCGGGAAGCTCCTGCACCGCAGGCAACTGCTCTTCCATGACCACTGCAAGTCGGCCGATACTCTGTTCCGCCCGTTTGGCCGGCTCGGTTCCGGGTGCCAGCCCGATCACCTTCTCGAATGCGGCCTTCGCCCTGCCCGGGTCTTCCTTCTTGAGATACCCTGCGCCCAGCAGGTTGTACGCGCTGACAGCAGTTTCGTCCGGGACAGCACCGTCGGATTCCTCATGCATCGCGACGACGAATTCGAGGTCGGCAATCCCGCGGTCCAGTCTGCCGAGGAACTCGGGCACATTTACCCCCATCAGGCCGCGGTAGAAACGCGCGGTCACATTGACCGAATCGAGCGCAACCGCCCGGTCCAGGTGCTGGAACGACAGTGACGACAGCCGACCCGCTTCCATGAAGTCCTGAGCCCGGCCCGCCTGCATGCCGACGTATGCCCCGAGATACGCGTGCGCCTCTGCACTCAACGGGTGCTCCTGGACCGCCTGCTCCATGACCGCCGCCGCCAGGTCCACGCCGACGGAATCCCGCAGGCATCTCGCTCTCTCAACGTATTCATCCACGCTTTCGGCTGACAACAGACCGGCGGCGCAAGTGACGACCGCCAACACTGCAATTGCTGATTTCACGGTTTCCTCCCGGTCAAGCAGCCGGATACGCACGGGCCGGCTACGCATCTTCAGCCGGAGGCTGGAGCTTGTAGTAAGTCAGGCCGCGCTTCTCGTGCCATGCGGCCGGGTCTTCGAAATAGGCGATAATCTCCTGGTACTCACGGTCGGTCAGGAAACTCACTTCCCGTGGCACCTTCTGCGACAATGCAGCCCGACGGTCGGTAAGATACCAGAGCTGTACGTCCAGATCGGCAAGGTCTTTCTCCCCGCCCTGACGTCGGTCGAAGACAACGAAGCAGGAATCGATTTGCCCGCCCCATTCGCGAATCTCCCGTATCACCCGGGCCTTGGTCCAGCCGTGCACCAGGGTGTCATCAACCAGCAGCACCTTCTTGCGAAAGAGTTCATGGCTCTTGATGCCCTCGAAAATGCTCGCTTCCGGATAGCGCCGATTGCGCCGGGCGAAGAACATCGGCTTGTGCAGCTTGTGCGCCAGGACCGCGGCGATTCCGATGCTGCCCGCCTCGATGCCGCAGACGGCGTCAAACTCCAGGTTGCGCAGCAGCAGCGCGGCCGACCCGAGAATGAAGTCGTTCACCTCCGGGTAGTTGGCGAGACCTTTCACGTCGATGTATATCGGGCTCCGGTTCCGACGCATGTCTACCTTGAACAGCGGCCGCAGGTCGCCCAGGTGCACTTTGATCGCCCCGATCTGCCACAGCACTGCGGCTACGGTCTCGGCCAGGTTGCCGCGCATCAGTCGCCGGATTGCCAGCAGGTCAGGCCGGATGATTCGCTGCTCTCGCAGCAGACGGTAGAACTTGGTCGCCTCCTCGGGTCCGGAATCATCCCCGAGGCACTCGAACCCGAGCCGGGTCTCCTCGATGTCGTACACCACATGGAAGCTGCCCAGCTTCCTCCCGGCTGCCAGGAAATCCCAGGTATCGGCATTGGCTTCCCGCACCCGGTCGCCAAGCCGGTCCGCACCGGGATTGACGAACTCCCGGTAGGTTTCGAAAGCATCGCGGGCCAACTGGTCCGCTTCTTCGTATTCGAGAATGTACGGGGTCACCGCTTCGACCAATCCATCGACGGCTTTGATATCCTGCAGTGGAACCTGAACGAGCTTCACAACCGAGCCTCGCAACCGACGCGGACGGAATAGGACTTATGGGACCTATTGGACCGATAGACACGCATGCGCTGCGAGTCAGGAACCGGCTCTGAGATTCTGGAACCGTGCGCTGTAGAAGAAGTTCCAGAGCGCGCGGGACTTGCGCCTGAGTTCGGCCAGGGACCCTTTGTTCTCAAGCACAAACCCGGCCCGGCGCCAGACCTTGGAGTCCGGGTCCTGAAGTTTCAGCCTGCGTTTGGCTTCCTGAGCGGACAGACCGTCCTCGGTGAGTCGCTTCACCTTGAGCCGTTCCGGCGCCGTCACGAGAATCGCGACGTCCATCTCCTTGTCCAGGCCCACAGTGAAAAGCAACGCCGCATCCAGTATCACCAGTCCCTTCTTGTACCGGGCGATTTCCTTGCGAATCCGCGCGAGAAGCGACGGGTGAACGATAGCATTCAGTCTCTTCAGACTCGCCTTGCTGGCAAATGCCTTCTCGGCCAGCGCCTTGCGGTCGACCTGACCGTTCTTGGTCAGGATTCCCTTGCCAAAGACCTTCACCAGCTTCGTGTACTCCGGGGTATTCCGGCGCAGCAGGGTCCAGCTCATCTGGTCGGCATCAATCACCTTGGCGCCGTACCGTTTGAGTTCCCGGACCACCGACGTCTTGCCCGAGCCGGTATTCCCGCCGATGCCGACAACCAGCCGGTCTCCGGACAGCTTGCGATCAAACATATTCAGTTTCGCATTCCAAACTTCGGATTCGGAATTCGGAATTCGACATTTCTCTTAGATGACCTTCGCTTCTTCCCGCAGGAGCCGTACCAGCTCCGGCGCAGCCGCACCGGGTTCTCCCTCGATCTTCCTGCCCGGCTTTCTCCCGGGTGGCAGTCTGTCCTCGATATGAATCAGCCCGTGGGAAAGACCCGCCGGTTCAATCTCGAGGTCCGACGCGGTCAGCACCGGTATCTCCTTGCGCTTGGCCGCCATCATCAGCTTCAGGGTCGGATACCTCGGTTCGTACTTGCCTTTCTGAATCGTCACCAGGCAGGGAAGCTGGATATGCACGACCTCGATCGCACCCTCGACTTCGCGATGGGCAACCAGTTCCGCTTTCCCCGCTTCGACTTCAATCTCCGGCACCACTGCCACGTGGGGAATCCCGAGCCAGTGGGCAACCGCTTGCGGCACCATCGCCAGGTCGTCATCAACCGCCTGTTTGCCGCAGAGCACCAGGTCGAACGGCTCGCGCTTGAGCGCCGCGGCCAGCACTCTTCCCCGCGCAAGCGGGTCCAGACCCTCAAACGCCGGGTCCATGACGTGCACCGCTTTGTCGAGTCCCATTGAGAGCGCGGTCTTGAGCGCCCGGCGCGCCCGCTCCGGCCCCAGGGTCACGGCGGTAACTGTTCCCTCGCCCAGCTTCTCTTTCACCCGCAGCGCCAACTCAATCGCATACTCGTCGTAAGGATTGATAACCCACTCCACCTCACTCGTATCGACGAACCCGGTCTGGGTATTGACCCGGATCTTGGTCTCAGTGGAAGGGACCTGCTTGAGACAAACTGTGATATTCACTGTACTAGAATCGAATTCCAAATTCGCACTTCGTCATTCGCTATTCGAGATTCCCTTGACGCACAGGCAGGTGTTGTGCCCGCCGAAGCCGAATGAGTTCGACATCCCCACCCGGATATCCATTTTCCTCGGGCCGTCGGTGACGAAATCAAGTTCGACTCCATCGTCCGGCTGTTCGTGATTCACCGTAGCATGAACCTCGCCCTGCTCAACGGACTTCACCAGGATTACGAACTCCACCGCACCGGCCGAGCCGAGGCCATGGCCGATCATCGACTTGGATGAATTGATTGCCAGCTTCCCGGCGTGGTCGCCGAACACATTGTTCATCGCCTTCACCTCGGCCGCGTCGTTCAGCGGAGTCGAAGTCCCATGGGCGTTGATGTAGTCAATCTCCTCCGGCTTCAACCCCGCCTCCCTGAGCGCCTGGCGCATTGCCTCGCCGGCACCCCGGGCCTCAGGGTCGGGAGCCGTAATGTGATAGCCGTCCCCGGTCGCACCGTACCCGACCAGTTCGCAATACATCTTCGCGCCCCGCTGCCGGGCGTGCTCCAGTTCTTCCAGCACGCACAACCCGCAGCCCTCCGCAATGACAAACCCGTCCCGGTCCCGGTCGAACGGACGCGAAGCCTTCTCCGGCGCGTCGTTCCGTTTGGACAGCGCCCCCATATTGGAGAAAGCCGCTACCGTGAACCCGGTAATCGCCGCCTCGGCACCGCCCGCAATCATTATCTCCGTATCGCCGTGAAGGATATGTCGGAAAGCCTCGCCGACGGCGTGGGCCCCGGACGCGCAGGCCGAAGTGGTACAGAAATTGGGCCCGCGCAGGCCGTGCTGGATGGACACCTGGCCCGCGGCCATGTCCGGGATCATCATCGGTATCAACAGCGGCGACACCCGCCGCGGTCCCCGACTGACGTACTGCTCGTGCTGCCGCTCCCAGGTATGGACTCCGCCCATGCCCGAGCCGACAATCGCACCGGCCCGGTCGGCATTCTCTTTCTCGAAGTCGATGCCCGAATCCGCAATCGCCTCTTGCGCGGCCCAGAGTGCGAACTGGGTCACCCGGTCGGTCCGTCTCGCTAGCTTCGGGTCGAGCTTCAACGCCGGGTCGAAATCCTTGACCTCCCCCGCAATCTGGGAAGAAACGCCGGACGGATCGAACGACTCGATCCGGCGCACGCCGCCCCGACCCGCAAGCAGACTCTGCCAGAGACTCGCCACGTCATGGCCCACGGGCGTAATCGCACCCAATCCGGTCACGACAACCCGTCGGTGGGGCCCGGACGATTCGGCGGTCACCTTACTTCTTCTCCTTCTCGGTGATCTTGCCCTCCAGGTACTCAACCGCCTTGCCAACGGTCACTAACTGCTGCGAATCGTCATCCGGTATCTCGATACCGAACTTCTCCTCGAATGCCATCACCAGTTCAACGATATCGAGCGAATCTGCCCCGAGGTCGTCAACGAAATGAGCATTCTCGGTCACTTTTTCCGGGGTCACGTGCAACTGCTCTACAATGATGTTCTTGACATCGTCTGTCAGCGCCATCTTACCTCCTTCGGCCGCGTTCGGGCCGCATGTCTACCAGGTAAAACCTGCGGGCATCCTCTCGCCCACGGTAGTCGAAACAACAGGCCGCAAAACCAACGCTGCAGTGTATCAGCCGCCCGTCGAAAGTCAAGTTGTGCCGGTTGTTCGGGGTTCTGCCGACCGGTTCAGCCATCCGTCGGCAATTCCGTTTCTGTCCGGGACTCTGGCGGTCTTACCGGTCCTGACGGCTATGACAATGGCGAATGATGACCTCCGAATTCGTCATTCGACACTCAACATTCAACATTCCCCTGGCATTCGGTTTCCTCGGTCGCCGGCCCTGAGTTCCGGGCATCGACCGCCCGGTCAGACTACGAACCTGCAAGCTTGAGCAATTTCAGCCCGGTCCCCGGGTCTTTCGCCCGCCGCAACCGCTTCCGGGCGGACTGAATCGCAATCTCACAGGTAACCGTTACCCGGGCTTCGAACAGGTGCCCGCCGTACACGTTCATCCGCGGGCCCGCAATCACGGCGTGCAGGTGACAAACCGGGGTCTTGCCGTCCCAGGCGATATTGCCGGTTATTCCCGCGATTTCGTATTCGCCCGGGAACCGGCGCTTCCGGTATACCTTCCTGCCCAGGTCGAAATACCCCAGCACGACTTTCTCCGCAGCGCCCAGCCCGGTAACAACACCCGAGCCGATCCGGTGCCGCCGCACGAAATCGACAACCGCAGTGGAAATATCCTCCCCACGGGCAAGACGCAACTGATAGAATGAACCCGACTTGGCAAATGTCATTTCTTCTCCCCTTCTTTCCCGGCAGGACTCTTCCGGGAAGCCGGCTTACGTTTCTTCGTCTTCTTCCTGACGGCTTTCTTCTTCGGGGACTTCTTCTTCGCAGGCGACTTGCGGACCGTCTTGCGTGCCGCGCCGCGTCGCTTCCTGGCCGGCGCCTCCGCAATCAGCTTCCGGCAATCATCGAGCGTCAGACTCTCCGGCTCGCAGTCCTTCGGCACCTTCGCGTTCCTGCTGCCGTCGGTCACGTACGGACCCCAGCGCCCGTTCAGCACCCGGATGTCGGAACCGTCGAAGACCTTGATCTGCCGGCGCGCGTCTTCCTCCTTCTTCGCCGCAATCAACGCCAGTGCTTGTTCCAGTGTGATGTCGAGCGGGTCCCCTTCCTTGATCGACACGAACTTCGCACCCTCAGCGTCCCTGGGGCCGTAGCGGACGTACGGCCCGAACCGGCCGAAGCTCGCGACAACCTCCTCGCCCTCCGGGGTCTCGCCGAGCACGCGGGGCAGCTTGAACAGTTCCATCGCCTCGTCGAGCGTGATTGTCTCGACCTTCTGGCCCTTGCGCAGGCTCGCGAAACGGGGCTTCTCCTCGTCATCCTTGGTTCCAATCTGGACGAACGGCCCGTACCGACCGAACCGGGCCGACACCGGTTTCCCGGTCTTCGGGTCCGTACCCAGCTCCCGCTGCTGCGCCACTTCGGCCCGCGACAACCCTTCCGCTTTCTCGACATTGCGGTGGAACGGCCCGTAGAACCCGGCCACCATATCGTTCCATACTTTCCCGCCGGCGGCGATTCCGTCCAACTCCTGCTCAACCTTGGCCGTGAAATCGTAATCCAGGATTCCCTTGAAATACTCGAGCAGGAAGTCGATTACCACGCCCGCCACGTCGGTCGGGAACAACTTCGCTTTCCCGGCGCCGACCTTCTCGGTCCGCTCACCAGCCTCAATCTCGCCACCCCGCAGCACCAGCACGCGGTAGCTGCGTTCGCGTCCTTCTTCACTCCGCTTTTCGACGTAACCCCGGTCCTGGATTGTCGATATCGTCGGCGCGTAGGTCGACGGCCGGCCGATGCCCAGTTCTTCGAGCCGCTTGACCAGCGCGGCCTCAGTGTAGCGCGCCGGGGACCGCGTGAAGCTCTGGCGCGCCAGTATCTCCTGCGGGGTCAGTTCCTGCCCCTGCTTCAACGACGGCAGCGCCTTCTCCTCGCCGTCACCGTCGCCGTAGACGGCCAGGAAACCCGGGAACGTCACCACTTCGCCTTTCGCCAGGAAACGCTCATCCGCGGTCGATAGTTCGATAGTCGCGGTGGTCCGCTCAATCCGGGCGTCGGCCATCTGCGAAGCCAGGGCCCGACGGTGAATCAGCCCGTAGAGCCGCTGCTCGTTTCGCTCGCCGTCAATCTCATCCCGCCCGAAGTCGGTCGGCCGGATTGCCTCGTGCGCTTCCTGCGCGCCTTTCGCCTTGGTCCGATAGCGCCGCGCCTGGGAGTATTCCTTGCCGAACCGCCCCACAATCACTCCCGCCGCCTGCCCGATTGCCGATTCCGACATCGTAACCGAATCGGTCCGCATGTAGGTAATGCGGCCCGCCTCGTACAGCCGCTGGGCCAGCACCATCGTCTGCTTGACCGAGAACCCCAGCTTCTGCGATGCCTCCTGCTGCAGGGTGGAAGTCGTGAACGGCGGCCGGGGTGACCGCTTCGCCGGTTTCTGCTCCAGCGCGCTGATTGTGAACCGGGCGGTCCGCGCTTTCTCGAGGAATGCGCGTGCTTCCGCTTCGGTCTTGAAGTCGCGGTCAAGCTTCGCCGGGACCGTACCGGTGCCGGAATCAAACTCACCGCTGACCTTGAACGTTTCCACCGGCTCGAACTTGTCAATCTCCCGTTCGCGTTCGACCACAAGCCGGACCGCGACCGACTGCACCCGCCCCGCCGACAAACCGGGCATTACTTTCTTCCAGAGGATCGGCGAGAGCTCGTAGCCCACCAGCCGGTCAAGTACGCGCCGGGCCTGCTGGGCGTCGACCAGGTTCTTGTCGATAGTGCGCGGGTTCTCAATCGCCTTGAGAATTGCCGATTTCGTTATCTCATGAAAGACAATCCGCCGGACGGTCTTCTCGTCGAGCTTCAGCACCTGTGCCAGGTGCCAGGCAATTGCTTCGCCTTCACGGTCCTCGTCGCTTGCCAGCCAGACGGCATCTGCCTGCTTCACCGCCCGGCGCAACTCGGCGATGACCTTCCTCTTGCCCGGACTGACCTCATAGGAAGGAACAAAGCCGTTCTTGATGTCAACCGACATTCCCTTCTTCGGCAGGTCGGCGACGTGGCCCATCGACGACAGCACCGTGAACTCCTTGCCGACCAGCCGGGCAACAGTCCGGGCCTTGGCCGGCGACTCGACAATCATCAGGTTCCTCTTCGGTGACATACGGGTCAGAAGAATAGGATGTTTGCCCCGGCTGTCAACTGCGACCCGGCTTCATGTCAAACCCGGACGAAAATGTCATAGTGAATACCGAGCGAAAACGTCATACCCA
>CBDUVZ010000056.1:0-19065 GCA_965370805.1 uncultured bacterium
CATCCGGGCTGAGGAACCGCCAATCCTTTTTCAACTGAATTCGGGACATTCTCTGGCCGAGGATGTCGGCCGGGAACACGCTGAACTCGTACGGGGAGTCCGGGTAGTAGAGGTTCCCGATGATCTCCTTGAGTATCTTGTCATCGACTTTGACCTTGGGCGTGATTTCGTCCGGCCCTTCTTCCCGGCCTTTCTCGGTGGTGAAGTGGAACAGACCGGAGTTGTACCGTTCGTCGGCCCGGTAGAAAAGCTCGAACAGGCGCTTGTAGGTTCGCGCCCCGTTGAGCAGGGCTTGGAGGCTGTCGGTCCGTTCGATGCCCCGGTCTTCACAGATGCGGAGGAAGATGATGCGGTCGATGGTGCGCTGGACCGCGAAGTTGAGGTCCAGACCTGCAAGCCGTGGGTTGCGGAGCGCGATGTTGCGGGCGAGCAGGTCGCGCCACCGTTCGATGTCCTTGAGGAACTCGACGTCCACCTGCGCCGTGCCGCGCTTGCCTTTCGATTCCACGAACTTGTCGAACGCGCCCTGCTGGATTGCGTCCGGCGAGAAGGTGGCGCACAGTTCTTCCCATGCGTCCGGGTACTCGGTGTATCCGAGGTAGCGGACCCGGGCCGTGGCCGGCTTGTCGGTCTTGCCCGGCCGGATTCTGGTGTCGTACACGCAGAACTCGTCGAAGTCGGAGAGGATGGAGAGCGGCAGCCTGGCGGTGTAGGCGTAGCGCCGGAGTTGGAGGGCCGGGCCGAGGTCGCGCTTCAGGTTATGGGCCGGCTTCTTGGCTTCGACAAAGAACTTGCGCACTCCACCGATGCGGAACGAGTAGTCCGGTGCTTTGGTCGTGCCGCCAACCCTGAGCGCGGCTTCGTGGACCACCTGGCGGTAGCGGAGGTCGAACCCCTGTCGGTTGGCCATGTTCCAGCCCATCGCCTCGAAGAACGGGTCGAGGAATTCCTTGCGGACCTGGGCTTCGTTGTAGGCCGGGGAACGATAGGCCGCGACGTTCCGGTCGAAGTTGTCGACCAGTCGGAGAACGGTATCCGGTGCCCTGTCTTTGCGCATCGCCAGCCAGCATATTGGCAGAGCAGTGAAAGTCAAGGCGGCTCGGGCGGCAGTTTGACGCCGGTTGTAGTTGCCGTGGCCGCGGCCGGGGCGAGGGTCGTGACGGTGATGGTGATGAGCGGGTTCATGGGTGTCATGTCGGGCATCGTGGCGAAGGCCATGACCGTTCTCAGCCTGAGCTTCTTTCCGGTGCTCATGCCGGATGCCATGTCGAGCCAGGGCACGACGACCGCGTCCGAAGTCAGAGCGAGAGTCATGCCGAATACCGTGTCGAACTTCGTAGCGGATGTCATCAAGAGGAACATGACGATGCCGGTGTGGAGGGTCTTGTCGAGTCCGGTGACGAAGGCCGCATCGAAGGGGAGGGTGGACCCCGCCGCTCCCCCGCCAGTGGGCATTTGCAGGGCCAGCGCTGTAACCCCTGTTCTGTCAACGTGTTATCGGCAATGTTATGTTCCGGCTATTCCGGTCTCTAACCCCGGTGAAAGGGAGTTCGCGGTCCGGGTTTGGTTGGTTCCTTCTCTCGGACCTGCCGGTGGCATTCGGGACGAACTTGGCGACGTCATTGGCGACGTAACTGGCGACGTAGCTGGTGACGTCATTGGCGACGCAACTGACGATGTTGTTGGCGACGTAGTTCGGGACGTAGTTGGCGACGACTTTGACGACGTAACTGGCGACGTGGTTGGCGACGTAGTTGACGACATAGTTGGCGACGGCTTTGGCGACGTAATTCGGGACGTGATTGGCGACGAAGTTGGCGACGACAGGGGACGGTCCCCGGGGTGGGGCCAAATGTGGATTTCGGGTGTTATGTTTGGCCGGTTTCGCGTGTTACATCTTATAGGAAGAACCTGGAACACCCGGAATATCGGTCAGGCTTGCTTGACAAGACCGGGAGACCGTGCCATACTCAGCACGTTCCGGACGTCAGTCCGGACTGGATGGAAACAGATAAGTCGTATGATCGAAAGGAGCAAGAGATGGCAGACGAGCAAACTCAGGCAACCGGCGGAACTTCCGACAAGAGCAAGATGACCGCTTTGATTCTGTGCATTTTCCTGGGCAGTCTCGGTATTCACCGGTTCTACGTGGGCAAGACCGGGACCGGGATAGTGTGGCTGCTGACCATCGGCTGCGTCGGAATCGGCACCCTGATTGACCTGATCAAGATCATCATGGGCAAGTTCACCGACAAGCAGGGCCGGCTGCTGGCGTAAGCCGGTACTTCTGAGTCTGAACGGCCGCCGCCGGGTCGGGCCGTAAGCCCAGGCCCGCGGTGGCCGGAGCTTTATGCATCGTTTTGACGGTCTGAGAACCGGGAGATAGCCGTATGGCACGACAGTATCCGTTGGACCGGGTCCGCAATATCGGAATCATGGCCCATATCGACGCGGGGAAGACGACCGTGTCGGAGCGCATCCTGTACTACACCGGGAAGTCGTACAAGCTGGGCGAGGTCCACGACGGCGAAGCGGTGATGGATTTCATGGCCCAGGAGCAGGAACGGGGTATCACGATCACGAGCGCGGCGACCACGACGGTCTGGCGCGACCATGTCATCAATCTGATTGACACCCCCGGCCACGTCGATTTCACCGCGGAGGTGGAACGGAGCCTGCGGGTTTTGGATGGCGTCGTCAGTCTGTTCTGCGCGGTCGGCGGGGTCGAGCCGCAGTCGGAGACGGTCTGGCGCCAGGCGGAGAAGTACTCGGTGCCGCGGATTGCGTTCGTGAACAAGATGGACCGGATTGGCGCGGATTTCTACTCGGTGGTGGAGCAGATTGACCGCGAGCTCGGGGCGAATGCGGTCCCGGTCGTGATACCGATCGGCCGCGAGGAAAGCCTGGTCGGGATTATCGACCTGGTTGATGACGTCGCGGTCTATTATGACGAAACCGACCGGGGAATGACTTTCCGTGAGGAACCGATTCCGGCCGGGATACAGGAGGAGGCGCGGCGCTGGAAGCAGAACTTGCTTGAGAAAGTGGCCGAAGTGGATGAGAATCTGCTTGAGAAGTTCCTTGAGGAGAAACCGATTGGCCGCGAGGAACTTTCGCTGGCAATCCGCAAGGCGACCCACAAGCATCTGGTCTGCCCGGTGCTCTGCGGCAGCGCGTTCCGGAACAAGGGTGTCCAGCGACTGCTTGACGCGGTCGTTTCCTATCTGCCGAGCCCGGTGGATCTGCCGCCGATTGTGGGAACCTGTCCCGAAGGCGAGCCGATTGAGCGGGTGCCGAAGGATGACGGCCGTCTGGCGGCCCTGGCGTTCAAGGTCGTGGCCGACAAGCACGTCGGCAAGCTGGTGTACGCCCGGGTCTATTCGGGCACGCTCCGGTCCGGCAGCGCGGTGTACAATTCGACCCAGGACAGGGACCAGCGGGTCGGCCGGCTGCTGCGGATGCACGCGGACCGGCGCGAACCGGTCGATTGCCTGTATTCGGGCGAAATCGGAGCGGTCATCGGCCTGAGCGGTACGGTTACCGGCGATACAATCTGCGCGCCCGAGCACCCAATTGTGCTTGAGGCGATTGAGTTCCCGGCACCGGTGCTGAGCATTGCGGTCGCGCTGCTGGACCGGAAGGACCGGGACAAGCTGGGCCAGGGTCTGAACCGGCTGGCCGAGGAGGACCCGACGTTCGTGGTCACGGCCGACGCGGAAACCGAGGAGACCGTGATTTCCGGGATGGGCGAACTGCACCTTGAGATTATCGTTGACCGGTTGAAGCGCGAATTCGGAGTCGGGGTTCAGACCGGCGCGCCGCAGGTCGCCTACCGGGAGACGATTACCGTGGAGTCGGAAATCAACGAGAAGTACGTCAAGCAGACCGGTGGCCGGGGCCAGTACGCGCACGTCGTGATGAAAGTCGAGCCGCTCGACCCGGGCAAGGGGTTTGAGTTCGTGAACCGGGTGACGGGCGGCCGGATTCCGCGGGAGTACATCCCCGCGGTGCAGAAGGGAGTCATCGCAACGATGCAGAAAGGCGTCTTCGCCGGCTTCCCGGTGGTTGACGTGCGGGTGACGCTGCTTGACGGCTCGTTCCACGAAGTGGATTCTTCGGACATGGCGTTCCGGGCCTGCGCGGCCCGGGCTTTCCGCACGGCGTTTGCGAAAGGCCAGCCCCGGCTGCTCGAGCCGGTGATGAGTGTTGGCATTATCACTCCGGAGGAGTTCTCCGGCGCGATAATGGGTTCCCTGTGCAACCGGCGCGGGGCGATTCTCGGCATGGACGATCAGGCCAACGCGAAAGTCGTGAAAGCGCGGGTGCCGCTGGCCACGATGTTCGGGTACGCGACCGAGCTGCGCAATATGAGCCAGGGCAAAGCGAACTTCACGATGCACTTCGAGCACTACGAAGCGGTGCCGTTCGCGATTGCCGAGGAGGTTATCGCCGGGAAGAGGTCGCGGTCGAGCGGCGGGAAACCGGGCGGGAAGAAGTAGCTGGTAAGGACGGACGTCGGAGCGGAGAAGACTGAGAAAACCGCCAAGGTCGCCAAGAACGCCAAGGGTTGAGGACCGGAGCGGAGAGG
Source organism: uncultured bacterium (assembly GCA_965370805.1). Classification (GTDB taxonomy): domain Bacteria; phylum Hydrothermota; class Tepidihabitantia; order Tepidihabitantales; family Tepidihabitantaceae; genus CBDUVZ01. The sequence continues at coordinate 4,589 of CBDUVZ010000056.1, forward strand.
AAAAACACCAAGGCACCAAGAGCACAAAGGCTGATGACCGGAGCGGACAGGAATAGACCACGGATGAACACAGCAGGAGAAAGCAGAAGGCAAATTGCAGAGTGCAAGTATCAAAGTGCAAAATGCCGAAGCGAACCGGAAGAAACCAAAGGACAGAAGGCGTCAAGCGTCATGCGCAAAGCGTCACAGGATATCAGGGACGCAAATCGCTTTTCTTGACCATCGGCCGTCCGGGCGGTATTCTGACTCATGGCAAGAATTGCAAGAGTAGTTATTGCGGGCCGTCCGCACCACATTGCCCAGTGGGGTGACCGGGAAGAGGATGTTTTTCACTCCGACCGGGAACGCCAGCGCTACCTGGACCTGCTCAAAGAGCACGCGGACGAGTACGGACTGGATATCCTGGCCTACTGCCTGATGCGGAATCACGTGCACCTGGTTGCTGTTCCCCGTGAGGCCGATTCGCTCGCGCTGGCGCTGAAGCGGGTTCACCTGCGCTATTCCCAGTATATTAACCAGATTCACGGCTGGGTCGGTCGGCTGTGGCAGGGACGTTTTCAGTCCTGCGTTCTGGATCGGGAATACTCCTGGGTTGCGGTGAAGCACGTCGAGCGCAACCCGGTAGGGGCATGGGTGGTCGGGAAACCCGAACTCTACCCGTGGCGCAGCGCCGCCGGTCACGCGGGCGGGCGGAGAGACCCGGTGCTGTCCCGGCAACTGGAGAAGCAGAGCCGGGTCAGCGACTGGTCGAAGTGGCTGCGGCAGCGCGACAGCAGCGAGGAGGTCGAGCGGTTGCGGCAGCACACCAGGACCGGTCGCCCGCTCGGCAGCGCCGCCTTCATGAGCCGGCTTGAGAAGAAGCTGGGCCGGGTTCTGCGGGCCAGGCCGCGGGGCCGTCCGTCCAAGGCATAGGAAACGTCGAATGCCGATTGTCGAATTGCAGAATGGCGTTGTGCGTCAAGCGTAGAGCGTCACGCGTCAGGAGGTAATGCTATGAGCAGAAGATGCGCGGTTGTATTCGGGCTGGTCTGCATCGGACTGGTCCCGCTTGCCCTGGCCGGGGATACACTGGAGCCGTCGGTTAAGTTCGTGCACGAAGATGCGGCCGGGAAGCTGGACATAATTGGTGAAGTCGCCGTGGTGCTGACCGGGAACGACCCGTTCGTCAACCGGATTATGGAAGACGTGCTGGCTATCAGCCTGATGTCCGAGGGCATCAAGGTGGCATACCCGGACGAGATGCATTTCGGCAAGCCGCGACAGGAGCCGGGTACCGACCCGATGCAGATTGCCGTGTCCGTCGGTGCGAATGCGTTGATTACCGGCATGATTGTCACCGAGCCACCTGGCGAGTGGCAGTTCCGTACCGTCCGGGTTTCGATGGCGTCGCTGTCCGTGGTTGACGTGCCGGAGGACAAGTCGCTGGTCTGGGCGCTGTACGAACCCGAGCGGGCGACGACTTCGACGAAGATTGCCCGGGCTTTCTGCGGCCTGCTGGTCGAGAGCCTGGAGTAACGTAGACACGGGAGGAAAAGCTAGAATGCAGAAGTCCGAATTCGGAAATCGAAAATCTGCACTCGACATTTCCCTAAAGGAGTTATCATGAAGAAGATCTACGGGGCGGCACTGCCGGTAGCGCTGGTCTGTCTGGCGCTGGCGTGCGCCAGTTCGCATTACGTCAGGCCGGATGAGGTCACGGAGTGGGACTACACCTATTCCGACACCGACATGAAAATGCTGGCCGAGAAAATGGTCCTTTCGATTTCCGAAGCGGACCTGCCCGCGACCGGAGAGAAACCGAAGCTGGCGTTCCTGAGCATCGGGAACCGGACTTCGCAGCATGTGGATACCGAGGGTATCTCCGAGAAGATACTGGTCTCGCTGGTCAAGCTCGGCCGGTTCCGGGTGATGGACCGAAAGGTGTTGAAAGAGCAGGCCCAGGAGATTGCGCTGGTCGGGAAGCAGCGGATTGACGTCGCCGGCGCGGTGAAGCTGGGCGGTCTCGTCGGTGCGAACTATTTCCTGACCGGCGATATCATGAGCATCGAGAAGACCAAGGGTGCGACGACCCTTGCGTACTACAAGTTGACGATGCGGCTGGTGGATATCCAGACGTCGGAAATCCTCTGGGCCGAAGAGAAGGAACTGAAAAAGAAGAGCACCGAGAGCTGGTTCGAGTAACCGGCAAAGGCGGAGTCGGAGCGGAGAGGACAAACCGCCAAGGTCGCCAAGAACGCCAAGGTTGAGAACCGGAATGGAAAGGCAGAAGTCGAAAGCCAAAAGGCAGAATGCTGAAGGGCGATAGGAGTGAAAACCACTGATAAACACAGATAAACGCAGGCAGAACAGAACGACTCGATTCCCGGATCTGTGTCGATCTGTGTCCCTCTGTGGTTTCTCTCTTCTGTTTCTCTGTCTGCTGGTGCTGAGTTGTCTGCCGAGCGAGCCGACCGTCACGCGCCCGAGTCATTTCTCGGACTTGCAGTACGACACGGCAATCCGGAAGTACAAAGCACTGATGGAGAAGCGCTACGAGGGAAAGGACAAGTCCTACGTGCTGTCGCTGCTGGACTACGCGGTTACGAACCTGTACGGCGGTCGCACCGACACCGCGAAGCAGGCTTTCACCGCCGGGTACAAGGTGGACGACGGCCGGATTCCGGAGGCGGCCAAGTTTTACCAGTGGCTGCAGGTCGATTCGCGCAAAGTGTACCGGCTGACGAAGCGCGAGCGGGAGTTGTGCCATTTCTACCTGGGGCTCTGCTACCTGTTCGAGGACGACCTTGAGGAATCGCTGGTCGAGTTCAAGAAGCTGCGCCAGCGGGACCAGGAGGCATCAATGCTGCCGCTGGTCAACTTCTACATGGGGTTGGTGTACGAGAAGCAGGGGTTGTACGACGACGCGCTGCTTGAGTACCGGGCCCTTGAGGAGATGTACTGGGTGAATTCCTCCCGGTTTTCCGCGTCGGTGCCGAACTTTCCCGGCGCCCCCGGCCTGGTGGAACGGGTCGAAAGGCTGCAGCGGGAAGGCGGCTTTCTTCCCAACGCGGGCCGTGAGTCCGACCGGGTGGAGTTGGTCGTCCATGTCGACCACCAGTTCTACCCGTCGACCGGCAGGACCGAGGTGTATGCTGACGGCGAACTGGTCGCCACGATGCCGCCCTACGTTGATAACTTCGCGGTCCGGTTGAGCGAGGCCGAGGCGAGTCGGGAGGCGCTGCAGAAGGCAAGCGCCGAAGCAACCCGGGCCGGAATCCGCTGCTGCGGCACGCTGCTGGCCCACCATTTCTTCGGCGAGGGCGGGGCCGAAGTGGTGGACCTGACGGCCGATATCGCGCTGGGTGACGAGCGCGACGACAAGGACCCGAGGCTCTGGCCTTATGCCACGGCTGCCGTTTCTCTGGTGCGGACCGAAATACCGGCGGCGGCCAGCGAGCTGAAGCTGGTCTTCCATGCCCGGAACGGTGGCAGGTCGGGGTCGTGCGTCTACCCGCTCAGCGGTGAGCACGCAAGAGTGCATTCCGCGGCTGGCATGTATTTCCTGCTGGCCGGCCTGGCAGAGGAGTTCTATGTGTATTGAAGAAAAGGAGAAGACGATGAGACGGAGTTTTGTCACGCTGTGTCTGGGATTTGTAATCCTGGCGCTCGCGGTCGGGTGCAGTGCCCGAATCAATTCGGTGATGATCGACCGGGACGCGGGCACCGAGCGCTGGGATATCGACAACATCTTCCTGTCGAGCGACATCAGGATACTGGACATCAAGGAAGAAGTGAAGGACGAAGTACTGTTCGTGAACATCCTGATCAAAAACGGCTGGGGCATGCGCATCGGCGGCAAGCTCAAAGTGCAGTTCTACGGCACGAACGGGGTCCAGCTTGACGACCCGTGGGGCTGGCACCAGATCAACCTCGAGTCACTGCAGGAGGAATGGTTCCGGTTCATGGCCCCGAGGAAAGCCGACCAGATCGGCCGGATGAAGATCATGGTCCGGGGCATCAACAAGTACTCGTCGTCGGGTTAGCCGCCGGTTCCCCGGTGGTTTTCGGAGCCGGCGGCGGCTGGCCGGATTCTGTCGGGCTGCGGCCCACCGGGAATGCCGAATGCCGATTTCCGAATTCTGCATTTGCGGTTCGCAACTGCGCTGATGGACACATATCCGGGATGCGGATAGCGGTCAGCGGCATGCGGAAGGCAGTGATTGGAGGACGGATGATTGTCCAGGAAATACAGCAGGAACTCAGGAAACACGTGGACCGGGAGTACCGCGACGGCGCGAAGGCGTATTTCAAGGAGCCGATTGAACTGCACGGGGTGAGAACCCCGATTGTGCGTCGGATTGCGGCCAGGTACTACACCAGCCTGGTGAAGAAACTGAAAAAGGATGCGGTGTTTGAGTTGTGCGAAGACCTGCTGAAAACCGGGTACGGCGAGGAGCGGACGATTGCGTTCGACTGGGCCTTCCGGGTGCGGACGCGCTTCGAAGTCGGTGACTTCACCGTATTCGAGTCCTGGCTGAGGAAGTACGTGTCCAACTGGGCTGCGTGCGACGACCTCTGTTGTCACGCGCTGGGCGATTTCATCTTCCGGTTTCCCCGGTTTCTTTCAACGGTCAGAAAGTGGGCCAGGTCGGACAACCGGTGGCTCAGACGCGCGGCCGCGGTGGTCCTGATCTACTCTGTCCGGAGAGACAGGAACACCGAAGTGGCCTACGAGATAGCGGACACGCTCCTGATGGACGAAGACGACTTGGTGCAGAAGGGGTACGGCTGGATGCTCAAGGAAATCAGCAACCGTCACCCGCAGGACGTACTCGACTATGTCCTCGGACACAAGGCGACTATGCCGAGAACCGCTTTCCGGTATGCGATTGAGAAGCTTCCGCCGGCTATGAAAAAGGAAGCGATGGCCGGATGAGGAGCGAGCGGGAAGTCAGAAGGCAAATTGCAGAGTGCAAATATCAAAGTGCAAAATGAGGAATCGAAAACCGCCAAGGCCGCCAAGAACGCCAAAGTTGTGGACCGGAACGGAGAGGTAGGACATCAAAAGCACTGAGGTAGAACGCAGAGTGCAAAGCACAACAGGTATCAGCCTCGTAATTCTGTCGTTCGGCATCCTGCTGAACATGGGCTGCCGGAAACCTGAAGAGCCGGAAGAGATATCCTGGGTCGAGGTGAACGACTTTGTCTACCAGTTGCAGGAGATCGACCTCACCGCAATCGGGAACACCAGATTCGACCTGGTAGTCATCGACTATTCCCGGGAAGGCGATGAAGAAACCAGATTCACCAGCCAGGAGATTGCAGTCCTCCGAAACAGCCCGGGCGGGCCCAAGCTGGTGCTGGCGTACGTGAGCATCGGCGAAGCCGAGGACTACCGCTGGTACTGGCAGGAAAGCTGGGACGCGGACCACGACGGGATTCCGGACCCGGACGCGCCGTCATGGCTCGGGCCGGGCAACCCGGAATGGGAAGGGAACTACAAAGTCAAGTACTGGGAGCCGGGCTGGCAGGCGATTATCTTCGGGGACTCGACCAGCTATCTGGACAAAGTCGTTGCAGCAGGGTTCGACGGAGTATACCTTGACATTATCGACGCGTACGAGTACTGGGGCCCGGACGGGGAAAGCGGACTGGAGCGGGTGACCGCGGAGCAGGAGATGGTCGAGTTCGTGCAGGCCGTCGCCACGTATGCCCGGGTGGAGATGGGAATGACCGGTTTCGGCGTCTTTCCCCAGAATGGCGAGGCGTTGTCCGTTCATCCTGACTATGTGCAGACGGTCACCGGCATCGGGCGGGAAGACACCTGGTACGACGAAAATGACCCGCAGCCGCCTGAGCATACCGCCGAAGTCATCGCCGGGCTGGACGTGTTCCGGCAGGCAGGCAAGCTGGTGCTCGCAACGGACTACGCTCGCAGGCAAGAGCTGATTGACGACTTCTACGCCCGGGCCGAAGCGAAAGGCTACGTACCGTACGCCACGGGCCGGGACCTGGACGCGCTGACGATTAACCCGGGCCACGAGCCGGATTGAGAAGAAGATTGCGGCCAACTCCGGGAATAGAGTTATGCTTCCCGGGGTAGGTTATCTTTGACTGGCGACCGGTTTCAGGTAGTTTATGTTGCTGGTCGCAAACAGGAGGATAATATGAAGAAGCGTCTGCTCTGCTCTGTACTGGCCGTGGTGATTGCATCCTGCGTTGCAGCCACGGATGGACCCGCCCGCGCACCGGCAGCCGACCCGCAGGCGGGAGCGCAAATCATCCAGGCTGACAATGAGTTGGGGTTCAAGCTGTTCAAAGACCTGTTCTCACCGGAGCCGGCGGAGAACATCTTCATATCCCCGACCAGCATTGCCATGGCCCTGGCGATGACCTGGAACGGTGCTGAAGGCAAAACCCGGGACGCGATAGCCGAGGTCCTGGGCGTTTCAGGCATGAACGCCCTTGACGTGAATATCGCCAATTCCGCAATCCTGGCCGCGCTGAAGGCCGCAGACCCCAAAGTCCAGCTCGAAATCGCCAATTCGCTCTGGGGCAGACAGGGTATTCCGTTCTCCGAGAAGTTCATCCGGACGAATGCCGGGTACTACGATGCCGAAATCACCGACCTGGACTTCGCTGACCCGAAGACCCCGGACGTCATCAACGGCTGGGTGAAGAAGAAGACTCACGACAAGATCGAGCAGATTGTCGGCAGGATTGACCCGCTGGACGTGCTCTTCCTGATTAACGCGGTCTACTTCAAAGGCCGGTGGACCGACGAGTTCGATAAAGACTTGACCCGGGACCGGGATTTCCACCTGGCGGACGGCAGCACGAAGCAGCACTCGATGATGCGCCGGAGCGGCGACTACCTGTACTACGAAGCTGAGGAGTTCCAGGCAATCAGCCTGCCGTACGGCACCGAGCGGTTTGAGATGCTCATCTTCCTGCCCGGTGAGGAGACCGGTCTTGCCGGTTTCGTCAGCGAGTTGGACCCGGAGAACTGGAATCAGTGGCTGGCCTCGATGAGCACGAAAGAAGGCGAAATCGTGCTGCCCAGGTTCAAGCTCGAATACGAGAAGACGCTGAACGAAGTGCTCTCGGCTCTGGGAATGGAGATTGCGTTTGACCGGGTGCAGGCCGACTTCAGCGGGATGCTCATCGCACCGATTGATATGGCTTTCTACATCAGCGAAGTGCTGCACAAGACGTTCGTCGAAGTGAACGAAGAAGGGACCGAAGCCGCGGCGGTGACATCGGTGAAGATGGCCCTGACCGCGATGCCGCGGGAGAGAGACAGGTTCACGATGGTCGTCGACCGGCCGTTCTTCTACGCAATCCGCGACCGCCAGACCGGCGCGGTGCTGTTCCTCGGCGCGGTCACCGACCCGGAGTCGTAGCGGCTGCGGTCCGGCGGCCCGGGCGGATTTGACATGAAGCTGCAGAAAGGTCTCGGTCTACCTCAGGTGTTCGCAATTGCGACCGGCGCAATGATCAGTTCCGGTCTTTTCATCCTGCCCGGGGTCCTCTTTGCCAAAGCCGGCCCGAGCGTCATCCTGGCCTACATTGTGGCCGGCGTGGTGGTCCTGCCCGCCCTGTTCGCCAAAGCGGAGATGGGAACCGCAATGCCCAAAGCCGGGGGCAGCTACTTCTTCATCGAGCGGAGCATGGGTTCGGCCGCCGGCACTATCGGGGGATTCGCAAGCTGGTTTTCGCTCAGCCTCAAGAGTGCGTTCGCGCTCATCGGCATCGGCGTGCTGGCGACCCTGGTCAAACCGGACATCACCGCCTGGCAGGTTAAGCTCATCGCGGTCAGTCTCTGCGTGCTGTTCACTTTCTTCAATCTTGTCAGCGTCAAGCTCACAGGCCGGGTCCAGATAGTACTGGTGGTCCTGCTCCTGGCACTGCTGGCGCTGTATGTGTTCCGGGGTGTGGTTGCGATTGACGGGGAGCGCTTTACACCCTTTCTGCCCTATGGCACCCGGGCGTTTTTCGCGACCTGCGGGATGGTCTTCATATCGTTCGGCGGTCTGACCAAAGTCGCGAGCGTGGCCGAAGAAATCAAGGACCCGGGGAAGAATATCCCGCGCGGGATGCTGCTGGCGCTCTGCGTGGTGCTGTTCACCTACGTGCTGACGGTTTTCGTGACGGTCGGCGTGCTTGACGGCCACGAACTGGCGGACTCGCTCACACCCCTGTCCGCGGGCGGGCAGAAGGCATTCGGTACGTTCGGCAGCGTGGCGATGGCTTTCGCCGGGATGCTGGCTTTCATATCCACGGCGAATGCCGGGATACTGGCGTCATCCCGGTTCCCGCTGGCGATGAGCCGCGACCAGTTGCTGCCCGGGTTCCTCGCCCAGGTGAACCGGCGTTTCAGAACCCCTCATTTCTCCATAATCGCCACGGCGCTGTTCATGATTGTGGCAATCGTGTTTCTGGACCTGGAGAACCTGGTCAAAGTGGCTTCGACCATGAAGATCATCCTGTTCATGTTCGTGGTGATGGCGGTCATCATCATGCGCGAGTCGAAGATTGCCAACTACCGACCGGCATTCCTGTCACCCCTGTATCCCTGGCTGCAGATTGTCGGAATCGCGTTCTACGGCTTCTTCCTGTACGAAATGGGGGGAGTGGCTCTTCTCGCAACCGCGGGGTTCATTCTGGTCAGTCTCATCTGGCACGAGGCGTACGTCCGCCGGCGGGTGAGCCGCAAGTCCGCGCTGCTGTATATTATTGAGCGAGTGACGGCTCGTGAGATAGCCGGCGGTTCGCTCCGCGATGAGTTGCGTGGAATCCTCCGCGAGCGGGACGAGATTGCCACGGACCGGTTCGACCGCCTGATCGAGGAATGCGTTGTGCTCGACATCGAAGAGCAGCCGGGGCTGGACGAGCTGACCAGGAGGATTGCCGATTCGGTCGCGCCCAGGGTCGGGATGAACCCGGAGAAACTGTACGGGCTTCTGTTCGACCGGGAGCAGGAGACTTCAACCGCGCTGAACCCGAGGCTTGCGATACCGCACGTGGTGATTGAGGGAGAGAAGAAGTTCGACATCCTGATTGCCCGGTGCCGGGAAGGCGTTTTCTTCTCAGACTCGGCGCCGCGGGTCAGGACGGTGTTCGTGATTGTCGGCACCCGGGATGAGCGCAACTTTCACTTGCGGGCGCTGGCCGCGATTGCCCAGATTGCGCACGAACCGGGCTTTGAAGAACGCTGGGTTGCGGCCAGGGACAGCAAGGCCCTGCGCGACCTGGTGCTGCTGGGCCGGCGGAAGCGACAGTAGCTCCGGCCCGGGCGTCGGACGTGCAGCGCTACCTGAGTACGGTTACCGGCTTGACCGTCTCACCCGAACCGGTACGTAGCCTGCAGAGATAGACCCCGTTACCTGCGTTTCTCCCCTGCTCGTCGGTTCCGTCCCAGTCGATGCGGCAGGTCCCGGACATCGTGCGCCCGCTGGCCAGGGTCCTTACCAGGCATCCGGCTGAGTTGTAGACCGCCAGCGTAACCGGACCGGGTTTGTCCGGTGCGAACCGGATGCAGGCGGACGTTGAGAACGGATTGGGGAAGACCGTCAGCGGCACCGGAAGCCTGCGAGATCTTCCGCTGCTGATACCGGTCTGCTGCCCCAGGGCATACAGTTTGTTGCCGGCCCCGAACAGGAGCGTCCCTTCCGGGGTCAGTGCGGGTGAGCTCAGAATCCGGTCCGCAAGTTCGTACTCCCAGTGCATGGTTCCATCCGGCCTCAGCGCGTAGAACTTGGAGCCGCACCCGACGAAAACAGTGCCGGTTGAATCCACAATCGGTGACTCCTGCACCGCGGCCCCGGTGGCGAACGTCCAGTCGATAGTCCCATTCGGTGCGACCGCGTGCAGGTTGCCGTTCAGGCACCCGATGTAAGCGGTGTCGCCCTGGTTCAGCGCTGCCGAGCCGAGCTGGGATTCATCTCCGAGATTGCAGTTCCAGTCAATAGCCCCGCCGGGGGTTATCGCGTAGAAGGCCTTGGCCGAGAACGTCGGGAAAAAGGTGGCTCCATCCGGGTTGACTGTCGGTGTGGAAAGGGAGAAGTCAAAAGGAGCCGAGCCGATATCACACGTCCATTTCACGGTTCCGCTTGTGTCCAGGGCGGCAACCGCATACTCGAACGGAGCCGGGTCGCAGCTCTCGATGTAGACCGTGCTCCGGTTCGCAGACATGGCAGGCCCGCCCGGCGAGCTCAGGTGGGTGTGATAGGTCCACTTTTGGGTGCCGGTGGAATCGATAGCATGGAGATGCCCGGTCCTTGCGTATGCGACGCCGTCAGCCACCAGGATGCACGAGTTCACGCGGCCATTGGTCCGGCAAGTCCATTTCACCCGGGCCGAGGTCGCCGAATCCTCGAGGCAGTAGACGCAGGAGTCCTTCGAGCCGACGTATATCCTTCCCTCCTCGTCCAGGGCTGGAGACGAGTAGACGTCGTCGCCGGTCGCGTAGCTCCACTTGAGCGAGCCGTCGTGATTCAGGGCATACAGGCTTCCGTCCATCGAACCGAAATAGATGGTCCCGTCCTCAGCGACCACGGGTGAAGACCAGACTTCGCCGGAAGTCGTAAACGTCCACAACGTCTCGGGTTGAGTGGGGCCGGCATACGGACACCGTCCGGTGCGCTGGTTGTCGTACTGGAAAGTAGGCCATAATGCCTGGCCGAAGCCTGTCGTCAGGACGGCCAGAACTACGAGGACAGTAATCGTGGGTTTCATCCTGCATCCTTTCATTTCCGTGTAGCCGGAAGACTGCTGCTTCCCCTGCCCGTCAGCATAAGCGAGTCTTGACCGCTGTCAATGGCAATGGACAGGGGATTCCGTACGGCGCGGCAGAAGGCGGCGGGGGATCCGCGGAGGACGCGGACTTGACGCGGGCGGGAGACAGTCTAGTATATTGCACAGCCCGCAGCGCAATCCAGTAACAAAACGGAGATGGAAGACATGTCCAGATACAGACCTGCTCTGCCCGCCCTGCTCGGACTGCTGGTGCTGATGCCCGCGACGGCGCTGGCCGTCCTTCATGTCGGCGACCCTGCACCGGATTTTACACTGCCGGACACCGCAAACGTAAACCACTCGCTGTCCGAGTGGCGCGGCAGGGTGGTGCTGCTGGACTTCTGGCAGTCAACCTGCGGGCATTGCCGCGCGGAGCTGCCACGCTTGCAGGTGCTGTACGACGAGTACGGTAGCCACGGTTTCGTCCCGGTCACCGCCAACCTCCAGGAAAGCATGGAGACTGTCAAAGCCTACGCCCGGCAGTACACCTATCCGTTCCTGCGCGACAACGGCGGTGTCTGGGGGGTCTACCGGCAGAACGGATACATTCCGCTCAATTACATCGTTGACCCGGATGGAGTCATCCGCTATATCGCCGAGGGCTTCAACGAAGACGCGGTGCGCCAGGTTATTCTGCAGTACCTGCCTGGTCCGATTGAGCACGACGTCGCCGTGACCCAGGTTCTGGCCCCGTCCGGGAACGTGGACTCGGCCGAGACCGTGGTGCCGGCCTGTTCGGTTTACAACTACGGTGAACACGTCGAGACCTACCCGGTGCGGATACGAATCGGGACGCAGTTCGACACGGTGGCGACGGTTACCGACCACCAGCCGGGTACGGCTCGCTACATCGAGTTCCCGGTCTGGACAGCGGCCGAACGGGGTCAGCTTGCAGTGACCTGCACGACCGAACTGGCGGGTGACGACATCCCCCAGAACGACGAAGCAACGGGGATGGTCACAGTGTTCGTCTACGACCTGGCCGTGACCGCGATACTCGCGCCGGTCGACAGCGTGGACTCGGCTTCAACTGTAGTGCCTGCGGCGGTGGTCGAGAACAAGGGCACGATGGCCGACATGGCCGAAGTCAGGTTCCATATCGGCGATGACTACACCGACAGCGTCGACGTACCGCTGCAGCCGGGTCGGTGTGACACCGCGTACTTCGAACCCTGGGTTCCGTTTGAACTCGGCACTTTCGCGGTGCGCTGCACGGTCAGCGGCATCCGGGGAGAACAGGTGCCGGAGAACAACCTGCTGGCCGGAACGGTGCGCGTGGTCCGCTGTTCGGGAATCGAAGAAGTTGACAGCGGCAGGCTGAAGGCGGGACGCCGGACCCCGACCGTCGTGCGCGGTGTGCTCCGTGTCCCTGATTCGTCATTCGGCAATCGTCATTCGACACTGGCCCTGATTGATATCACCGGCCGTGAGGTTCTGGGGCTGGTTCCCGGCGCGAATGACGTCCGGCACCTGGGTCCGGGTGTGTACTACGTTGTACCCGGGGACGGTACGGCTCGGACCAAGGTAATCGTCCAGCACTAGGCCGGAGTTATTGTCCGTGCAGCGGGCGGGGTTTTCTCGCCCGCTGCGCTTCGGCCGTCCGGCGGCCAGCGACTGAATGCGGGCGCAGGAGAAACCCGGTTCGCGGGTCTACGCAGTCATGATTGATGTCCAACTCCCCGCGGATACCATCAGGGTCACTATGAACAGACAAATCGCGTTGGTTCTTGTATTGCTGCTTGCTGCCGCGGCCCTGGCGCAGCGGGGACCGGGCCGCGGACCAGAACCCGGTGCCCGGCCGGCGACTATTCTCGGTGAGGTGATCGACGGGGACCTCGAGGTGCCGGTCGAGTATGCCAATATCGTTCTCTACCGTCAGCGGGACAGCACCCAGGTTACCGGCACAGTCACCGGCGAGGACGGCGGTTACATGCTGACCGTGGGTCCGGGCCGGTACTACCTCGAGGTGTCGTTCATCGGGTACCGGGCGCGGACCGTGGACGACATCCAGGTTGCGCCCGGGGCCAGGCTGAACCTCGGCGTCATCCAGTTGCGTCAGAAGCTGATTGAGGTTGAAGGCGCCGAGGCGGTTGCCGACCGGCCGACGTTGACCTACAAGATTGACAAGAAGGTAGTTGAGGTGAGCCGGATGGCGACAGCGATGTCGGGCACCGCGGTCGATGTGCTCGAAAACGTCCCGTCGGTCGACGTCGACATCGAGGGCAATGTCAGCCTGCGCGGGAGCGAGAACTTCACCGTGCTGGTCGACGGCCGGCCGAGCATCCTCGAGCCGAACGAAGTGCTGCAGCAGATACCGGCCGGCACCATCGAGAAGATCGAAATCATCACCAACCCGTCGGCCAGGTACGACCCGGACGGCGTGTCCGGCATTATCAACGTCGTCCTCAAGAAGAAGCGGGTGAGCGGTATCAGCGGCATCTTCAACGCGAACGTCGGGCTCGGCGACAAGTACGGCGGCGATTTCCTGCTCAGTGTCCGGCAGGGCATCGTGAACGCATTTATCGGCGCGGACTACAACAAACGGGAGTTCGGCGGCACGAGAGCGGGCGAGATCCGGACCAGCCGCGGTGATACGACATCATACGTCAATTCCGACGGGACCATGACCCGGGACCGGCCTTCCCACGGGGTACGGGTCGGTCTCGATCTGCAACTCGGTTCCGCGGACCGGCTGAGCTTCGCGGGCAGGTACGGCGGCCGGGCGATGGAAGGCGCGACTGTGCTTGACTTCACGGAATGGACCGTACCCGGAGACACCAGTTTCTACCTCAGCGACGGCGTCTGGCGCCGGAGCGGCGACCACCTTTCCCTGAACCTCGACCATCAGCACGACTTCGGGAAGAACGGACACAACCTTCTGGCCCAGGCTTCCTGGAACAGTCGCGACGCCGAAGAAGAATCGACCACCGAGCTCTACAACGACTCAACCCGGACCGATACTCTCAGCGGCTGGCGCGCGACCGAGTCAGGACCGAGGGGCCGTTTGACTCTCAAGCTCGACTACACGCTGCCACTCCGGGAATCGGACAAGTTCGAAGCCGGGTACCAGAGCCGCTTCCGGCGGTCGGAAGACGTCAGCAAGGCATACGAGTACAACCCGGCAGGCGACAGCTATGAGTTCCAGCCCGAGTACAGCCACACGACCGACTATACCCGCGATATCCACTCGCTGTACGCGCTCTACGCGGGCAGCACCGGCGACTTCGGGTTCCAGGGCGGGCTGCGGGGCGAGTACACCGGCCGCACAATCGAACTGCTGGGCGAAGACTCGGTGTTCACAATCGACCGGTGGGATTACTTCCCGACTATCCATCTGTCGTACCGGCTCCCCGCGGAGCAACAGGTGATGGCCAGCTACACCCGCCGGATTCAGCGCCCGCGCTGGTGGAACCTCGAACCGTCCCTCACCTGGTTCGACGCCTACAACGTGCGCCAGGGCAACCCGGGGCTCAAGCCCGAGTACATCGACTCGTACGATGCGTCGTACCAGTTGCCCCTCGGCAGAAATCGGCTTTCCACCGAAGCCTACTACCGGGTTGTCCACAACAAGACGGAACGGGTCCGGTCGGTCTACGCGCCGAATGTCATCCTGCATTCCTTTGAGAACGTCGGTAACGCCCACTCGCTCGGGGTCGAGACGATGCTCAACCTCAGCCCGTTCGACTGGTGGACCATCAACC
>CBDUVZ010000057.1:0-18461 GCA_965370805.1 uncultured bacterium
TAGCCGAACGGACTGCCGCTTTGTACCACCCGAAGCGACGCTTCGGGAAGGCAAAACGGGAGCTTCGCGCCCGCACTCCAAGTCCTCCTCTCTTGGCGGTTTCCGCTACCGCATCTTGCCCCATGGCATTCGGCTCCTGGCTCTTGGCTTCTCCTCGTGCCTCAGTCATTTCCTGCTCTGCCCTCTTGGCGCACTTGGCTCTTGCTTCCGCTTTGGTCATTGCACGCTGCCAGGCAGGCGCGGCGATCTCATCCGTTCCCTTCGCGCTTGAGACTGCCGCGACGCTGACGCTGGCGCACGGACTGACTTGACATCGCGCCGGATTCGTTCTATCGTCCTATCAATGGAACCAGTGACACCCGGGCGCGGAAACAGCAATCCGCAATCTGAAATCCGGAACGCCCCCCGCCATGAAGACTGACAGGAAAGACGGTCAGACGAAGTCGGATGGGTAGGAGATAAGTAATGTGTCCCCAGAACCCCCAAGTAATGTGTCCCCGGAATTTCGCAGGTAGCACCTCGAAGAAGGAGTGGAAATACCAGACAATGACGCTGTGACTCCCGACCGTCACCCCGACCTTGAGAGCGAAGGAGCATCCAGGAACGTCTGCAGCTACTGCGGCGGAGTGCTAAGCCCTGCTGCCACTGCCTGCCCCCGCTGCGGGCACCCGAACCAGGCAGCTCCTGCGTCCTCCTCCAAAGCGCCACCGGCAACGAAGAAGCCCAAGTCCAAGGGTCCCGTGATAGCAGCCGACGTCAGCGTGGTTGTGGCGTTCGTGCTCAACATCTTCGCACCTCAATTGTACGTGCTTTCCATTCTGCTCTATGTCGCGGCTTTCGTACTCTCGATCGTCGCGCTCACCCGCGGAAGAGCAATTGGTGACGCCATTGTCGTCCTGATTGCGTCCGTCGTGCTTCCGTTCCTCGGCATGGGATTCTCCTGCTGGCGCGGAGCCATCGCGCCCTAGAAGTCCGGCCGAAAAGTCTTGGGGGGATATCGGGGACATAATACTATTTGTTTCGCGTTGAAGATAAGGGAACACAATACGCAACTCCCACCCGCCGCTGACAGCTTACCATCCTTCCGCGCGAGACCTCCGGCACAGTCGCAGACACCCTTGTTCCTCGGAGCGGGGACACGATCCCAATGCCGAGGACGGGATTGGGTCATGTCCCCGGTCGCACCCCAAACACCTCCTCCGCAACCGCCAGCAGGACTTCCCGGTCAAGGCCTTTTGCGCACCAGCGGTCGAGGGCCATCTGCACGAGGTGGCGCAGAGTCGCGGCTTGGTATTCGCCGCAGACGCGGGCCAGGCACCGCGCAAAGTTGCAGTAGTTCACGATGTTGCACATCGACACGCCGCGTTCGTACAGTAGTTGCCTGACTTGCGTGTCGCGTGCCCGCGTCCGCTCCTGCACGGAATTCCGGGGACATAATAAGAGACTATTGCATCGGGAGGTCAGTGACGCGACACTCTATCCGAGCCCAAGCGCCCATCCCTGAACGCTGAAGACGGGAAGGGTCCCAGGATTCAAGGGTCCAAGGGTCCGAGTGCGATTGTAGATTGCAGATTTGAGATTTCGGATTGCAGACCATTAGGGAATGCCGAATGCCGAATTGCGAATGCCGAATTCGGACTTCCGCTCTCATCTGTGTCTATCCGTGGTTACTTCCTCTTGGTGCTCTTCGTGCCTTCGTGGTAGAACTCCTCTCCGGTCCTCAGCCTTGGCGCACTTGGCGGCCTTGGCGGTTATCTCCTGTCTGCGGTTCTGCCTTCTGCACTCTGACTTCTACCTTCTCCTCTATGTTCATCCGTGTCCATCTGTGGTTCACTCGGTCCTAATCCCAGCCTGCCGACCGGAGCCGGACGGCTAGTGGTTTTCGGCGGTGGCGGCGAGGTCCCAGCCGGCTTTCAGCGCCTGCCGGTTCGTCTTGATGGTGCTGGGCGGTACGCGGTCGGCTATCGCCTTTTCCAGCGACTCCAGCTTGACGATGCCGGTCACCCTGGCAAGCGCGCCGAGGGCGACGATATTGGTGAAGAGTTCTCTGCCCAGTTTGTCGCGCGCGGTTTCGGACAGCGGCAGGCAGACAGCCCCTTCGCGCGGGCATTCCCGGACGTAGAAGCTGTCGATGATTGCGACTCCCCGGACCTTGAGGTCGTCGAAGTACTCGTCCGCGGCCTGCTGGCTGAGGCAGACGAGAACGTCGAGCTTCCGGCTTTTGGGAAAGAGTATCGGTTCGTCGGCGATAATCACGTCCGCTTTGGACGCGCCGCCCCGGGCTTCGGGCCCGTAGCTCTGGGTCTGCACCACGCGCCGGCCTTCAACCACCCCGGCCGCTTCGGCCAGCACGATGCTCGCCAGTATCACGCCCTGCCCCCCGGTGCCCGCCAGCCTGACTTCGGTCTTCACTGCGTGCCCTCGCCGCGGGCCGCATCCCGCACGCCCTGGTACAGCCGGGTGTAGGGCGCGACTTCCTCGCGGTCGTGGAGCACGCCGAGGACGAACCGGTCTGTCCGCTGCCAGGGGTTTTCGACCTTGCTGACGTCAATCGACCGTTCCTTGATCCACTGGAGCATCTTGACCCCGTCGCCCAGCCGCTGGTGCCGGCCGTAGAGCGTCGGGCACTGGGAGACGACTTCCACCACGCTGAACCCGGTCTTGCCCAGGGCAAGCTTCATCATCTTCTTGAGGTGGACGACGTGGTAAGTGGTGCTCCGGGCGACGAACATCGCGCCCGAAGCCCGGGCCATGAAGCAGATATCGAAACTCCGCTCGCAGTTGCCGTACGGCGCGGTCGCGGCCCGCTCGTGGGTCGGAGTGGTCGGCGAGTACTGGCCCCCGGTCATCGCGTAGGTCCGGTTGTTGACGACGATGACCGTGATATCCAGGTTGCGCCGGGCCGCGTGGATGAAGTGGTTGCCGCCGATTGCCATGATATCGCCGTCCCCGCCGAAGACCACGACCCGCATCTCCGGCCGGGCCAGCTTCACCCCGGTCGCCGTCGGTATCGCCCGGCCGTGCAGCGTGTGCAGGGTGTCGCAGTCAAGATACCCGGGAACCCGCGACGAGCAGCCGATTCCCGAAACCACGCAGAGGTTGTCCTGGCTGACTTCCAGTTCCCGGAACGCCCGCACCATCGTTCCCATCGCGGTGCCGATTCCGCAACCCGGGCAGAGCATGTGCGGGAACCGCTCGTCCAATCGGAAGCAGTCAAGGAATCCGTCCGCCGCGACCGGAACCAGTTCAGAGCGCATCGATAATCTCCCCCGGGGTCAGCATCTCGCCGTCGTACCGCAGCACCGGGATTACCGGCACGTCCGGACTGACGGCCCGCTCAATCGACCGGTTCAGTTGCCCCTGGTTCATCTCCGGCACAATCACCCGGCGCGCGCTCCGCAGCAGCGATACCAGCCGCTGCGTGGGTGTCGGCCAGACCATCCGCAGCCGCAGGATTCCGACCCGCCGCCCGGTCTTGCGCTCGAACTGCAGCTTCGCTTCCATCGCCGACCGGGCCGTACTGCCGTAGCAGACGATGACCGTCTCGGCCCCGAGGTCCTCGAACGTCACGTCCCAGAGCCACGACTCGTTGTCGTCGATCTTGCGCCGCAGCCGGTCCATGTTCCACTTGATGACCTCCGGGTCGTTGGTCGGGAACCCGTCCTTGCGATGGACCAGCCCGGTCATGTGAATCCGGTAGCCCTCGCCGACGCTGGCAATCGAGGAGTCGTAGTTGGTCGAGTCCGCGTAGTGGTAGTACTTCTCCTTCGGTTTCTTCGGATTGCCCGGCTTCCACTTCTCCGGGTTCTCGGGCAGTTCGACCTTCTCGCGCATGTGGCCGATAATCTCGTCCATCAGCAGGATGACCGGGATGCGCAGCCGCTCGGAGATGTTCACCGCTTCGACGGTGAGGTCGAAGCACTCCCGTACGCTCCAGGGACAGAGCGCCACAATCGGATGGTCCCCGTGGGTTCCGTGCCGGGCCTGCATCAGGTCGGCCTGGGCCGACCGGGTCGGGGCCCCGGTCGCCGGTCCGCCCCGCATCACGTTGACAATCAGACACGGAAGCTCGGTCATCACCGAGTAGCCGATACCTTCCTGCATCAAGCTGAACCCGGGTCCGGAAGTGGCCGTCATCGCCTTCACCCCGGCCGCAGTCGCGCCGTTCATGCAGCAGATCGAGCCAATCTCGTCCTCCATCTGCACGAAAGTCCCGCCCAGCCGGGGCAGTTCCCGGGCAAGATACTCCGCAATCTCGGTCGAAGGCGTTATCGGGTACCCGGCAAAGAACCGCACCCCGGCCCGGATTGCCCCGACAGCACAAGCTTCGTTACCGGACAGCAACTGCGCCTTCGTCATTTCCTCATTCTGCATTCTGCACTCTGCCTTCTGACTTCTCCGCTCATGCCTTGGTCATTGGTCATCCTCCGCTTGGCGGCCTTGGCGCTCTTGGCGGCTGTCGTAATTCAGAATGCCGAGTGTCGAATGACGAATTCGGACTTCCGCCATCATCCGTGTCCATCCATGTTCATCTGTGGTTGCTTTCTCTCCGCTCCCTCCGCGCTTGAGACTACCACGTCGCTGCGCTCCTCGCAGTGACAGAACCTCTTGGTGGTTTGCTTCCGCATTCTGACTTATGCACTCTGCACTCTGACTTCTGACTCCCGCCCTCATCCGTGTCCATCTGTGTTCATCTGTGGTTGCTTCCTCTTCGTGCTCTTGGTGCCTTGGTGTTTACATTCCTCTCCGCTCCGGCTCTCTACCTTTGTGTCTTTCTGTTTCGCTTCCGCCTTCTGAACGAATATCGCCAGGTCCGGACAGCGCAACTCGCACATCCGGCACCCGATGCACTTCTCCGGGTTGGCAACCCTTACCTTGAACCGGTCATCCAGGTCGAGGGTCCCGGTCGGGCAGAACTCAACGCAAATCCGGCAGCCCTTGCAGAAGTACCGGATAATCCGGAACCGGTGCCCTTTCGGGGTAACCAGCTCGACCGGCTCTTCACGCAGGAACTTCTTCATCCGTCCTCAGCAATCCGCATTCGTCATTCGCAATTCGCCACTCGCCATTCCCTAATACGTCTTTCCGTTGCCGAGCCGCGCCCAGGTGGTGAAGACGTTCCGGCACTCCCCGGCCATGTATCCGGCGACAATCTCCACTTCATCCGAAGACAACTCCTTCATCTTCCCGGCAGGAATCGCCAGTTCGTTGAACCCGGCTTTGCGCGCATCATCGATGCCCGCCCCGAACACAATCTTCGAGACCCTGGCCCAGTGAGCGGCCGAATAGCACATCGGGCAGGGCTCGCAGGTCGCGTAGAGCACGCAGCCCGAAAGGTCGAACGTCTCCAGCTCCCGGCACGCCGCCCGAATCGCGTTCACTTCGGCATGCGCGGTCGGGTCGTTCCGCTCCCAGACCCGGTTATGGTCGCTTGCCAGCACCCGGCCGTCCTTCACGACACAGCACCCGAAAGGCGACTGCCCTTCGGCAACCCCGGCCAGGGCCGACCGGACTGCAAGCGCCATCGCCTCCTCGTCGGTGGCGACTCGCCCGGACAGAACCGTCTCGTGCTCGCTCATCACGCACCTTTTCTAGCCGATTCTGGACGAATGTCAAGCCATTCCGACGCAACCGTTCTTCTCCGCCCGCCAGCAACCGGGCGGCATTGACACCCGAACCGGTCATCGCTAACATCAGGAGCCTGATGGATACTTTTGCGGTTACCACCCAATCCCGGAACCAGCTTGTAGATATCACAAGCCAGGTTCAATCCGCGGTTGCCGGGAGCGGAGTGAAATCCGGAATCTGCTTCATCTACGTCCCTCACACCACGGCCGCGGTCACAGTCAACGAGAGCTATGACCCGGACGTGGCGAAGGACATCGAGGCCGTGCTTTCGAAACTCGTGCCGGCGTCACGCAATTACGCCCACGCCGAAGGAAACGCCGACGCCCACATCAAGGCGTCGCTGGTGGGCAGTTGCGCCCAGGTCCCAATTGAGGACGGCCGGCTGATGCTCGGCCGCTGGCAGGGGGTCTTCTTCTGCGAGTTCGACGGCCCGCGGCAGCGACAGGTACAGATCAGAATCATGAAGGATTCGACGTAGGACAGGAGGTCAACAGAATGCACAAGAAACTGTTCATACCCGGCCCGACCGAAGTGCGGGAGGAAATACTCAAAGCCCAGTCGCAGTGGATGATCGGCCACCGGACCAAAGAGTTCGGTGAGTTGTATCGCAACTGCGTCACCAAGACCGCGCAGGCGCTGAGCACGAAGAACCACGTGATGTGGTTCACGTCATCGGGAACCGGCACGATGGAGGGCGCAATCCGCAACGTCGTTGACGGCAAGGTCCTCCACTGCACCGGCGGCGCGTTTGCCGAGCGGTGGTTTGCTATCTCCCGGGCCTGCGGCAAGGACGCGTCGTCCATCGGCGTCGAATGGGGCAAAGCAGTCAAGCCCGAACTGATCGAAGCGGAACTTGCCAAAGGCGGGTACACGGCCCTCGCCATCACCCAGAATGAGACCTCGACCGGCGTGCGCCAGCCAATCGAGGAAATCGGCCGGATGATGAAGGAGAAGTTCCCGGACGTGTTCATCCTCGTCGACGCGGTATCCGGCCTGATGGGCGACTGGT
Organism: uncultured bacterium; assembly: GCA_965370805.1. Taxonomy (GTDB): domain Bacteria; phylum Hydrothermota; class Tepidihabitantia; order Tepidihabitantales; family Tepidihabitantaceae; genus CBDUVZ01. The sequence continues at coordinate 6,638 of CBDUVZ010000057.1, forward strand.
TCGAGATCGACGAACTCGGCCTCGACGTGGTCGTCGCGTCGAGCCAGAAAGCGATTGCCCTGCCGCCCGGACTCGCGGTCGCGGTCGTCTCCCAGCGGGCGCTCGACAAGTGCCGCACCATCACGGACCGCGGCTACTACTTCGACTACGACGCGATGCTGAAGCGGTACGACAAAGACCACCAGACCCCCACAACCCCGGCCATCTCGCTCTTCTACGCGCTCGAAGTCGAACTCGACCACATCCTGGCCGAAACGATGAAGGGTCGGTACGAACGCCACCTGGAAATGGCGAAGTTCACCCGTGAATGGGCGAAGAAGCACTACCAGTTGTTCGCCGAACCCGGGTACGAATCTGTCACCCTGACCACGGTGGCGAACACCCGGGGCGACAGCATCAAAGACCTGAACGCGAAGCTGGCCGAACGCGGACTGCAGATTTCCAACGGGTACGGCAAGAAGCTGAAGGAAAAGACCTTCCGCATCGCCCACATGGGCGACCTGACCCTTGCCGACATGAAGGAAGTCACGACCGCAATCGAGGAAATCCTCAAGCTCTAGCCGCCGGGCAAGCCGGGTTCGTCCCGACGGCAACCTGAAAGGAGGAGCGAACTGGCCCTGTTCTTTCTGGTCCTCGGACTCATTGGACCGGGAATCGAGAAGACAGGCCCGGTCCGCTCCTTCGCTTCTGTCCCTTACGAATCCGGCTACCTCATCCGCTTCGCCAACGGGACGACTATTGACACCCGCCTGACCCCACGCGCGAGCCCGGATGCCGTTCTTCGCCCCGGAACCTACTGGCTCGTGAACCTGACCGGACCGGTGAGACAGGAGTGGCTTCGCACCCTCAGCCGGACCGGTGCCGCGACGGTCTGCTACCTGGCCTATCAGACCGTCGTCTGCCGCGCCGAACGGGAAGCAACGGCTCAGGAGATTGCCGGACTGCCGTTCGTCTGCTGGCTCGGTCCGCATCCGGTCGCCGGCAAACTCGCCCCGGAACTCACCGGTGACCCGGGCTCGATCCGTGTATCCACGGACACGCCGCTGATCCTGGCACTCTGGCCTGACGAGAACCCGACGCCGGTCGAATCCGCCATTCGGGAAACCGGTGGCCGGGTCATCCGGGCCGCCGGTCGCACAATCCGATTCGTGATTGACCCGCCCCGCATCCCTGAGCTGGCGCGCCTCGAAGCAGTAGCCTGGATTCAGACCACCGCCCCGACCGTCTCCTTCAACAACCAGGCCCAGTGGGTGATCCAGACCGGCTGGCGACAACAAATCCCCGAGCCTCTCGAAGGCCGGCCCATCTGGGCAAAAGGCATCCGGGGCCGGGAAATGGTAGTCGGCCTCATCGACAACGGCATCAACACCGACCACGACCAGTTCTCAGACCCCGAGTTCCCGCTGCACGGACCCGGGGTTTTCCCCGAACACAGAAAGATTGCCGGCTACAAGCTGTTCCGCGACGCGGCCTTCGGCGACCCGACAGGATATCACGGCTCGGGCGTTGCCGCGACCATGGTCGGCGACGATTCGGTCTGCGGCAACTACAGCAAGGCAGACGGCATGGCCCCTGATGCCCGGGTATATCTGGTCGATATCGCCCGGGCCAACGGGCTGCCGGTGGTCGACTTCGACGAAGACATCGCCGAACTGCTCGACTCGGTGCGCCTGGGACCGGGGATGGCCGAACCCGTGCGTCAAGTATCCTGCTCGATCGGCAGCATGGCCCTGCCCGGTCACTACCGGCTCTCGGAAGCAAGCCTCGATGCGGTAACCTGGCAGGACAAGAACTTCCTGGTTGTCTGGGCCGGCGGCAATCTCGGTGGACTGCGATGGAAAACCGTCCACCCGGCGTGCGCCAAGAACGTTCTCACTATCGGCGCGACCGGCAACGGCACTGCCGCCAACCAGGCATGCGACTTCTCATCGCGCGGCCCGACCCGGGACGACCGGACCAAGCCGACCGTTGTGGTGCCCGGCCAGCACCTCACCACTGCCGACGGCCCGGGCAACTCGTGCTATACTTCGCGGAGCGGTACGAGCTACGCCGCACCCGCGGCCGGCGGCGCGCTGGCACTCATCCGGCAGTACTTCCGCGACGGTTGGTTCCCATCCGGCACCCGGAATCCGGACGACTCGATTCCGCTGCTCAGCGCCGCCCTGCTGCGGGCCCTGGCTGTCACCGGCGCGGACTCCGACGTCGGCACCGACTCGATACCGAACGGCGCTGTCGGTTGGGGCCGGCTGAACCTGAGCAGCGTGCTGCGCTTCGATTCCGACTCGACCCGATTCAGTCTTGTCGATGACACAGTCGGCCTGTCAACCGGCCAGGTCCAGGAGTACGAATTCGACGTAACCGAACGGAAGCCGCTCCGGGTCGTCCTGGCGTGGACCGACACCGCGGCGGCGCCGGAAGCGGAAATCGCACTGGTCAACGACCTGAACCTCGAACTGATCAGCCCGGATCAGAACGCCTACCACGGCAACCGGTTCATGGACGGCCAGTCCCGCGCCAATCCGCCCGACTGGGATGAAAGGAACGTCGAGGAAGTAGTCCAGCTCAATCTGCCCCTGACCGGACGCTGGACCATCAGGATTCGGGCCCGCAGTGTCTTCACCCGACGTCAGCCGTACGCATTCACGATCAAAGGCCGGATTGCGCAACCCCCGGGCCTTACCGGAAGCCATCCGGGACTGCCGATTCCTCCGGGAACGTCACGGACCGCTTTCGTCTCCCCGGTCCGACCACTGCGAATGCAACTGAGTCCGGGCTCCAGCCTGTCCATCTTCACCCTCAACGGACGCCGGGTAGCATGCTTCACTGCGAGTTCCGGGCTCAACGCTGTCACCTGGCCCGGCAAAGACCACGACGACCTGCTGCCGGACGGCATCTACTTCTTCAGGTTGACACTGCCTGACCGGAATTCGGTTCTGGGAAAACTGCTTCTTGCCCGCTAGCGGGTCTGCCGACTACCCTAGTCCAGCAGCCCGGCCACCCAGTCGGAGTTGACGGTCACCTTCTTGTTCCAGACCACGCCGGCCACGCGGATGCCGGCAATCTGGCTCAAAAAGGCAACCCGCTCCATCAGGTCTGCCACACCCCAGACATCCGCTTCGACCTGAACGTACCGGTCCCGGTAGGTCTTGCCGCCGAGCACGAGCACGAATCCCCGTTCCGCCACCATCCGGGTCAGTTGCTCGGGCTTATGCCCGGTTTCGAGCAGGAAATGGTAGTGCCCGAAGTTGTCGACCCCGGTCCAGTCTACCTCCGGTTGTATCCGCACGACGCCGGCGCGGTTCACCTCGGTCCACAGCAGCCGGTCGAGCTTCGCCTGCACCCAGGTCGGGTTGCGCCCGAGTGCCGAACCGACCTCATTGAGCCCGGAACCGGGATGACGGACGAGATGCTTCAGCAACACGGACTCGTCGCTCGACAATGGCAGAGCCACCGGGAAGGAATAGTCCGCAACCCGGTACACCTCCTGGTGTTTCATGCCGGCCGCCGTCCTGATGAACCGGGCCTCGGTCTCGAAATCCCGGGAGTAGAAAAGAAGCGCGAGATTCGGTCCCAGGTCCGCCGGCAGGCTGGCGTTGAGAATAATCTCGGTTACAAACGGCAGTCGCCGGGCGAGGGCATTGGCAACACCCAGCGGCCGGTTCACGTTTGCCAGTACGCCGGCCCACACCCAGTCGCCGCCGAGCAGCGGCGGCACAACCAGCATGGCGTGAAACGAGCGGATGACCCCCTGTCCGGAAAGCCGCAGCAACCGCTGCCGGTAATCATCCAGCCCGAGTCCCGCCGCTGCAAGCTCGCCCTCGTTCGCGAACATCCCCCGCCGCTCACACAGTCGGATTGCCGCGACGTCCAGCCGCTCCAGAATCATCGCGCCAATCTAGCGACGTCCGGCCGCTTGTCAAGAAACTGATTCAATACGCGCCGCGCCTCCGCAGGACGGCGGGAAGGGTCTTGACCAGTATCTCCAGGTCCCACAACAGGGTCCACTCCCGGACGTAACGGGTATCCAGTTCGACCCGCTGCTGATAGCTGGTCTCCGACCGTCCGGAAATCTGCCACAGACCGGTCGCCCCGGGCAGAACCCGGAACAGCAGCAGGGAATAGTCCTTGTAGTACTTCACCTCATCCTGAACGATCGGCCGCGGCCCGACAACGCTCATCTGGCCGGCAATGACATTGAAGAACTGCGGAAGTTCGTCGATGCTGAGGCGACGCAGCACTCGACCCACCCCGGTGACTCGCGGGTCGTTCTTCAGCTTGAACGTCGCCTTGAACTCCCGGGCAAGCTCGGGGTCGGAATCCAGTATCCGCTGGAGCCGCTCGTCCGCATCCCGGTGCATCGTCCTGAACTTGAGCAACCGGAACTCCCGCATGTTCCTGCCCAGGCGACGGTGCCGGTAGAAAATCGGGCCGGGGCTGTTCAGTTTGATGAGGATACTCACCCCCACCAGCAACGGAGTCAGAATCAGTATCGCGATACCGGAACAGAGCAGGTCGATGATCCGCTTCATCCGGCGCGCCACGCCGTTCAGCGCATATGACGCGACATGCCGGGGATGAGGCCCGATCAGGTACCCGGTCATCGTGAACGAAGAAATCCCGACGAAATCGACGAAGTACTCCCGGGCAACTCCGGCCACGGTATCCTCGGTGCGGCGGTCGGAAACGTCCACGAGAACGCAGTCATACTTCTCCACCCAGCCGTGGTGGTCGGCATTCTTCTGCAACCAGCCTGCCAACTCATCTCCCCCGATTATCTCCGAGCACTCGAATCCCCACCACCGCAGCAGTCGGACTTTCTCCCGGTGGCTGTCGGTCACAAAGAGAACCCGCTGCCGGATGATCCGGCGCGTCAGGAGTCCGAGGAATGGTGCCAGGATGCTGAGGTAGAACCAGAGACCCAACCAGAAACGGACGGTCAGCAACTCACACCAGGGCCAGACCACGTGGATGCCGCTGTACGCGACGTAAGCGAGCGCAAAAGCGGCCTGGGTTCTCAGGGAGAGCCCGAAGTTGATGCGGACGTTCGTCTCGAACTCGCCCGCCACGTAACTGGCCGTCAACAGAATCGCCCAGAGCGCCAGCACCGAAGTGAGTGCCATCGATCCCGGGGAAAACAGCAGTCGCAAGACCGCAATCGCCAGCAGCAGGAAGAGCAGTTCGGCCACGAACACTGACTCTTCACTCCGGCGCAACGCTGAACTCGAACTCATATGGATATCCAACCGCAGTGTAGCCCGGCCTGCTTTCGAGTCAAGAAACTCCGGGAACCGGCCGCCGACCGGCACTCAGCGGTATTCGATGCGGAACCCTTCGGCTTCACCGCAGTATGACTCCCATTCGACGGCAACGTCGCGCACCGTTGCCGCTGCCGGACCTTCCCGCAATCGCTCAATGAACGCCCGGAGGGTCCCGGCATCACCTTCAGCCACAACCTCGACCCGGCCGTCAGGCAGGTTCCGCACCTCGCCGCGCAGACCGAGCGCAGTCGCTTCGCGAACCGTAAACATCCGGTAGAACACACCCTGCACCCGGCCGGACACGAACACGTGGACTCGCGCCTTCTCACATTCCGATTCCATCGGATAACTGTATGACCGGACGGACCCGAGTCAAGAACAGTGTTGAAAACATGGGGACAACCGTGTGCGAAACCCGGTCTGAGCGGTGAGCATCCGGTGGACAAGCTCGTGGACAACTCTGAACTGCTTGACCCGCAATCAGATGCACCCTATAGTGAAGGTGGAGGTAACATGATAGCGATGCACTTGCGTTTGAGAATGACTCTCGTCGTCGTCCTGCTCATCTGCGCTGCTTCGGCCGGCGGTGCGGTGCGGGTGGACTCGATCGGCTCCACGAGTCTCGATGCCCAGAACTACGGGCCGACCTGGCAGCGAATCTACAACCTGCCGGGCACCGGAATCTACGTCACCTGGGTAAAGGACGGCATGTTCTACAACTTCCTCGACTACGGCTCCGGCAACTGGCTGGGCGAAATCGGGGTCTTCCCGGAACGCGACCGGTCCGGGAATCTCGACGTTGATGTGGCGGCGGGTTCCCCCCACCACCGTTCTCCGTTCATCTCGACCCGCACCGGCGACCCGGCAATCGGGATCGAAACCTCCCCCGGCTCCGGCGTTTTCGAGTACCGTTCGACCGCGCCCACGCTCGAAGACCATTACTACCCGCCAATCGCCCTGACCGCGAACAGCAACATCCACCTGCTCTGCTACGACCCGGGCTCGCGGGACACCCTGCTCTACAGCCGCAGCACGGACCACGGCACCACCTGGAGCGCGCCGGTCTCGGTCTGCGGCAGCCTGCTGCCCGGCGGTACGAACCACAACATCGTCGCGTCCGAGAACTCGAATAAAGTCGCTGCGGTCTGGAGCCATGAGGATTCGGTTGCGCTCTGGGTCAACAGATCTGCCGACAACGGGTCTACCTGGACCGGTCCTCAGAACCTGCTCCCCCTGCCTTCCGCGATTCCCGGCGCGCGACCCGGCAACCTCGGAGCATACGGCGTATACGATGCCGGCGGCCGACTCAACCTCGTCACCCAGGTCTGGGACGGCACCAACCAGTTCCCGGCCGAAATCTGGCACTACCAGGAAGGCCGAAGCCCGGTCTGGACAAGGGTCTGTCGCTACGCGCCCGGCCAGGTCACACAGCAGGCCGAGCCGGGCGAGCCGTTCGTCTGCCGTCCGTCAATCGGCTGCGACGCCGACGGCGACCTCTTCGTCGCCTGGATGAACTACGACTCGCTCAACTACGACCCCGGCACCCAGATTGCCCGGGCCGACCTGTTCGTCGCCCAGTCGGCGACCAACGGCCTGAGCTGGAGTCGGCCCTTCCGCGTCACCGGTCCGGACAGCACGTCGCGCATCTCGCCCTGCCTTGCCTCGAATGTCAACGACACCCTGGTGCTCGTCTGCATCGAGGACAAGAAAGCCGGCGTCTACGAACGCGGCCACGGGCCGCAGACCACCAACCGGGTAACCGTGCTGCGCGTGCCGACGACCGACCTGCCCGGCATCGAGGAATCGCCCACCGGAACCGACCCGGGCTCCGGGACTTTCATCATCACCCCGGTCCCTGCCGCCGACCTTGCACTGATTCACGCTCCTTCATCCGGACTCGGAACGAAGCTGGCAGTCTGGAACGAACAGGGCAGGCTGGTCGACGAAATCACGGTCAACCGCGCGGTCACCCGCTGGAGCACGGCCCATCTCATTCCCGGGGTCTACTTCGTCGGGACCCGACCCGGAACGAACAGCGGTCCGCCGGCCGTCAAGCTGGTCGTCAGCCGCTAGCGACCCCGGCCGATGACGCGGCTGCTGACGCTGCTGGCACTGGCGGTCCCGGCAGTCGGGCAAGTGCTGGTCGACACGATTGGCTACACCAGCCGTGACCGGCAGGTATACGGTCCTGCCATTCGCTACATCGCAAACGACACCGCCTGGAATACCCACGCGGTCTGGAAGGACGGCTACGGCGACATCCGGTACAACTTCCACCCCCGCGACGGCAACTGGCGCTGGGAGAACGGCGTCATCGTCAACCCGTACTCCCGCAACCTCGGCTGCATGGCGGTGAACACCACTACCGGCCGGGCGCTGATCGGGACCGATTTCATCTTCCGGGGCTCGCCCCAGATCAGCTACTTCGAGGACTCGGCCCCCGGCGCCGGGGTATTCAAGGAACAGACCTTCGGTTCCGGCTACCGGCACAATCTCGTCGCCACCAACTACCGCGGCTGGGAACGGTTCGCCGCGGTGTACGGCGACAGCCTGTACTACCGGACAGTCATGGGTCGTCGGCTCATGGGAATCGTCGGCCCGTTTCCCGGCCACAACCTGGCCGCATCCAAAGACGTCGGGCGGTACGGCTACATCTGGACCACAACCACCCGGCAGAACCGCGGCACGCTCTACTTCAAAGAAACCCCCAACAACGGCGGCGCATGGTACGCGACTGTTGACCTCTCCGACTCGGTCCCGTCCTCATTCACCCGGTGCCTCCTCGGCGGCTGCGCTATCTACGACTCGATCCGGCTGCACCTGATTGCCGGTTTCTACGATGGAACGAATCCCAACCGCTCGGAAATCTGGCACTACGCCAAGTACGAAACCCCGCCCTGGTATCTGGTCCACCGGTTCTCGCTGCCCGACTCGACCGACGTCGGCGACAACGCCCTGGCCGCCTGCCGACCCAGTATCGGCCACGTGCCCCGCACGCAACTGCTCTTTGCGGTCTGGGAGCAGTTCGACCCGGAGAACATCGACCCGCTGACCGGACTCGCCCGGGCCGACATCTGGGCCTGTCGCTCGCTCGACAAGGACCAGCCCTGGGGCGAGCCGGTCAGGCTCACGACCCCGGACCAGACCAGCAAGCGGTTCCCGTTCCTGGCCGAAGCGGTCAACGACACCCTGCAGATTATCTACTTCGCCGACCAGGTTGCCGGGTTCTGGGAACAGGGACAGGGTCCGCAGACCACCAACCCGGTCATCCGCCTGCGCGTGCCCGCGGACCTGCTCTTCACCGCTGTCAATGAGAAACCAACCTCCGCCCGCGACTCGCCGGGAATCGAAATCCGTCCCGCGGTCTCATCCGCCTGGTTCACCATCAGTTGCGCGACCGGATCCCCGCTCCTGGTCTTTGACAACACCGGCCGCAGAATCGCGCGCATCATCCCTCCGGCCCCGGTGTTCGACTGGGGTACGGAACTAAGACCCGGGGTCTACTTCATCCGGCCCGAGACCAACCTCCCCGCTACGCCCGCAATCCGGGTCCTCAAAACGCGCTAGCCGGTTCCGTTCTCCGCCCGCAGTCAACGGGTCAGAATCACCTTCCGGCTAGAACCCTTGAACCCTAGAACCCTTGAACCCTCTTCTCTCACAAAGTACACTCCCGGCCTCACCTTGCAACCATAGTCGTCAAGTCCGCGCCACTCCGCCCGGCCGGCTCGGACCACCAGCCGGCGCACCACGCGACCGCTGACGTCGGTGACCGTCGCGCCCCGGACCCCGGTCCCGAACTGCAACAGCAGTAACTCATGGAACGGATTGGGCCCCACCGCAACCGCCGCGACTCCGCGCCCCGGCTCCGCCACACATCCGCTCAGCGGCACGCTCTTCGCGTAGATATCCCAGTTCCCGGCAAACAAGTTCTGCCAGACAACCCACATGTCACCGGTCAGGCCGGCCGCGATTGCCGGGTTCATGTCCGGCCCGGGCGCTTGCTCGACCGGTTGGGCCGGAATCCAGTCCACCGGTCCCAGGTGCGAATAGTAGATATCCCAGTTCCCGTTCCGGTCGCTCATCCAGCAGACCCACGGCGTACCCTCGACGTCGGTCGCCATCACCGGCATCACGTCCATCCCGGAGTCACTGTCCACCGGCATCGGTGTCGTCCAGTTCGGATGATTGTATTCGCTGCAGCAGATGTCGCCGTTCCCGGTCTCGAAACTCTGCCAGCAGACCAGCGGAACGTTACCCGGACCCCAGGCGATAGCCGGCCGGTACTCCCTCCGCTGCGTTCCCGAAACCGGCCCGGTCTCGACCCAACTCGGGCCGTCCCGGTACGCGGCCCACACTTCGGCCGCGCCGTCACGATACCGGGTGTACGTCACCCAGACCGTTCCGTCCGGCATCGTCGCGGCCTGCGGGTAGATAACCTCCATGCTGTCGCTCGTCAGGTTGACCGGCGTGCTCCAGGTGCTACCGTTATAGGACGAGACGAAGATGTCCGAAAACAGGTCCCGGCGGCTCGACCAGAAACACCAGAGCGTGCCGGTCGAATCCCGGGTCAGGGTCGGGTTCAGGTCTGCGGCAACGTTAATCGAAATCCGCTGCCGGGCCGACCAACCGGTCCCGCTCCAGGTGCTGTAGAACAGGTCGAACCAGTGGTCATAATCCGTGTACCCGGCCCAGACCGCCACCGGCCGGCCGGACCCGTCAAGACCGAGCACCGGGTCGGTGTCCCAGTACTTGTGCGGCCCGATACTGTACGCGCTCGACCAGGTCCCGCTCTCCCGGACCGAAGCGTAGATGTCGAACCGCCCGTTCTGCGTGCTCCGCCCCGACTTCCAGATTGCCCACACATCGCCGTCCTCCATGCAGAGCAGACCCGGGCTGTCGTCGGTCTCGGTGTGCGTGCAGACCGTCTCGGCATCAACCGGCGGCCCCTCTCCCCTTGAACCCTCGACCCCTTGAACCCTCGACCCCTCTCCGTTCCCATGCGGCTTCAGGGTCGGGTCACCAAGGATGTTCATCGCATAGAACCAGTAACGGTCCTCTTCGGCCCATTGCGCAAACCAGAGCCGGAATGCCTCACCGATGCATTCACCCTGGCCCATCGGCCGGTAGAAGTCGTCGAAGTACAACATCGAACCCGACTTCGCGCTCCCGACCGCCAGCAGCCCGTAGTCGTCCTGAAAGATATCCCAGCCCGCGGAGCAGTTCTCCTCAACGTACCGCGTCCCGGAACAAGCGAACAGGTTGTAGAAATGGGCATGCGGCCGGATGCCGTAGATATCGGAGTTGAAGACCGTACCGCCGTATGGAGTACCCATCTTGAACGTGTGCCCCCACGGGCTCGAATGCGCGCAGATCTGTATCCATTCGTAGCCCTGCTCCAGTCGCTGCCGGTAGTCGCTCGCGCGGGTCACGATGGTGTCCGTTACCGTGGTCACGCTCGTGTACACTTCATCCAGGTCGCAGTTCCCGAAGTAGTCCCAGTCGTCATCCACATAAGCCAGCCCGCGGTCCGGCAGGCTCAGGCTCCCGGTCCGATACGCGTGATTCTTGTCAAAGTAGTGCTTCATCAGCCTGACCTCGTCATCCCACGTCAGCGGCCGGGCGTCCAGCCGCCCGACCCAGATGTCCGCGGCCATGCTGCCGCTGTGGTCATCATACAGACCGTCCCCATCATTGTCGTGCCAGATACCGTCAAGGTCCATCAGGTACAAGTCGCACGGAAACTCCTCCCCGCTCATCTCGTACCACGCCAGCGGCAAGTCGCCCACCAGCACCGCGCCGACGATATTCGACACCCCGGCCAGGTGCGAACGCAGGGCCTCATGCGACGTTCCCCGCGTCGTATCGACCTGCACCGCATACCCGGCCGCAACAAGGTCGGCCTGATACCGGGCAAGCTCCGCGGTAATGAAAGGATACAACTCGGCATGGACCACGACGTTCACCACATCATCATAAGCCCGAAAGGGACTGTCCCCTGGGATGCCGAAAGGGGACTGTCCCCTGGGATACCGAAGGCCGGGACTGTCCCCACAGGGCGGAACTGTCCCCACAGCGCCAAACCCTAGAACCCTAGAACCCTCGGCCCCTTGAACCCTATCCCGTGCCGCCGTCCACTCCGCATGGCTCACCGGCTCCCGTCCCATCGGGTCGGTCCACACCAACCGCTCGACCTGGTCCAACGGCAAACTCCCGGCCCCGCCCGCAGCAACCAGGAAAAAGAAACAGACGAAAGACATCATCAATTACCTCCAGCTCAAACCCTCGGACCCCTGACCCCTCGACCCCTTCCCTGGCAAGATTATAGACCAGCATCCGCCCCGCACAAGCACGGACGCAACAACCGAAACGAACGATTCCGCTGGCGGCTGAACGACCACCTTGTCGACGCTCGACGCCGGTTCCCTCTCCCTCCGGGCACGGCTGCCGGTGCGTCCTCGCACGAGGGCAGGGTGAGGGCCTGACTGGTCTAGACCATCTCTTCATTCTGCAATCTGCCTTCTGCACTCTGCATTCTGACTTCCGCCTCCGTGCTCTCTGTGCCTTGG
>CBDUVZ010000058.1:0-18044 GCA_965370805.1 uncultured bacterium
AAATGCCAATTCAGAACCGGCTTCAGCTTGGATTTCAGTTCCGAAGTCAAAGCCCGGTTTAGCTTCGAACTCAGTTGGGGAGAAACTGAGGAGAGAGAGCACGAGGGAAATGTCGAATGCCGATTTTCGATTTCCGAATTCGGTATTTGGAATTCTTCATTGAGCCATCGGATGGCACCTGCTCCTGCGTCGCAGAGCGGAATTGAGACAAGCGGCAGTTCACGCTGCCGCAGTCTAAAGCCCGGCGGGCTTGTGGGTTTGGGTAGGGCTGTGGCATGCACGCCAAGCCAGTCCAGGCTTCTTTCCTGTGAGCGTTTGACTTCCTTGTTACTGTGGCTAATCTATGATGAAATGAAGGAGCAGAGATTCCCATCTGGCTGGGATGAAGAGCGAGTTCGTCGTGTCTTGGATCACTATGAACGTCAGAGCGAAGAGGAAGCAGTTGCCGAAGATGAGGCTGCGTACGAACAGGACGGCCAGAGCATGGTGGAAGTGCCTTGTGAATCGGTACCCAAGGTCCGGGACCTGATTGCCCAACACCAGCCGCAGAGATGGGATTCTCAGAAGTATCGGTGCGGCTTGCGGGAAGAGCCGATGCGAGGGTTTGATTCGTTCCGGTTGGTTTCTTAATCAGTCATGACCTGGCAGAACAGAATCGCAATTGACCCGGCAGTTTGTGGGAACCGGTGAACATGGAGGAAAAGATGGTCAGAAGCATTGTCCAATCAGACCCCTCAATCATGATGGGTAAGCCGGTGATTTCCGGCACCCGGATTACAGTAGAACTTATCCTCGAGAAACTCGCTGCCGGTGAGACTGCAGAGCAGATTCTCGAAGCCCATCCTCGGCTGACACGAGAAGCCATTCAGGCGGCTCTGGCTTTTGCTGCCCGGGCACTGCATGCCGATGTAGTCTATCCCCTGCCCGAGGCGGTTCGGTGAAGTTTCTGGCGGATGAGAGTATCGACAAGCCAATTGTCGAGAGACTCCGAAAAGATGGTCATGTTGTTGTTCACGTGGCAGAGATGGAGCCTGGTATTCCGGATGACGAGGTAATCAGGCGGGCGAATCAAAGGTCGGCGTTGCTGCTCACTGCGGACAAGGATTTCGGTGAATTGGTATTTCGGCAAGGCCGTATTGCTCGCGGGGTAGTCCTGGTCCGTCTGGCAGGGTTATCATCTCAAAGCAAATCAGAAGTGGTCGCAAGAGCGGTTGAGAAACATGGCAACGAACTGGCTCGGAGTTTTGCGGTGATTTCACCTGCAGGAATAAGAATCAGAAAAGGACTGTTCCAAAGCAACTAGGGAGCAAAGTCCCGGCAGTAGCCATCGGGCTGGTTAGCGACGCGATTGGCACCGCGACCAGCGACGATTCCAGCGACGAACTTGGCGACGTAGTTGGCGACGTGATTGGCGACGTAGTTGGCGACGCGATTGGCGACGCGATTGATGACGTGATTGGCGACGTAGCTGGCGACGAACTTGGCGACGTAGTTGGCGACGTAGTTGGCGACGTGATTGGCGACGTGATTGGCGACGTGATTGGCGACGTAGTTGGCGACGTGATTGGCGACGTGGTTGGCGACGCAACCGGCCATGACAGGGGGCGTTCCCGGGGGTAGGTCAAAAGTGGATTTCGGCTGTTATATTCGGGTGGTTTTGCGTGTTGCAGAATGAGGAAGCGGGCCGGAATAAACCACGGATAAACACGGATAAACACAGATCAGGGTCGGAAGTCCGGATTCGTCATTCGACACTCGCCATTCGCAATTGTAGTAGTCGCCAAGGCCGCCAAGCAAGTCCTCACCCTGGCCTCGTGCGGGGACGCACCGGCAGCCGTGCCCAGTAGGGAGAGGGAGAAGAACGCCAGGAAGACCTGTCACTGCGAGGATCGGAGCGACGTGGTAGTCTCAAGCGCGGTGGATCGAGACCCATTCGACTTCGCTCAGGGCGACACTGCGTGTCGGATTCCTCCACTGCGGTCGGAATGACAGATAGGAAACAGAAGGTAGATTGCAGAATGTGGAAACGGTCCGGGCGGCGGTTTGTGTCGCCGCCCGGTGGATTCAGTTGCGGTCCGACCGTTACTTGCGCAGGTTGTTCTTGTCGATGTAGATCCAGAGCCCTTTCATCAGGTCGAACCACTTGATTTCGGGTTTGTTGCCGAATACGGCTTTGAGGTTCGCATCCGCCTTGACTCTCAGCGCGGCGAGGCCTTTGCCCGGACCTTTGGTCTTCAGGTCATGTTCATTCGCGTAGACTGAGATGCCTTTCATCAGCTCGGTGGCCGCCAGTTCGGGTTTGTTGCCGAAGATGGCTTTGAGGTTCGCGTCCGTCTTGATTCTGAGCGCGGCGAGTCCCCCGCCTTTCTTTTTCGCCATTACCGACTCCTTTCTGGTTTTCCTGCCTGCATGACCGGACGATAGCGCAATGTCGGGCGGTTGTCAAATCCCGGCATCCTAGAGGAACCGGATCGAGGAGATGATGTTGTTGAAGACCTCGCTTGATTCGAGGTAGTGCTCTTCATCTTCGGCGAAAGTGAACTCGTAGACGTTCTTGAGCCTGGGGACGTACGTGAACACGACTGTCTGGCGCAGCGCGGTTTTGTCCTTGCGGTCGAGCGTTGCCGGGTCGGGCGTGTGCGTGAACGTGGCTTTGAGGCTTTTGACATTGTCGACCGAGACGTACTCGTGGGTCGTCGTGATCTTCCCGGACTTGAATCTTCGTTTCAGATAGGCGGCCGTCTTCGCCACGCGGACCTTGTACATCTCTTCGACGTTGTTCGGGGCCGGGTCCGGAGCCCGGTGGTAGAAGACCGTGAAGTGCTCGAGGAATTCGTTGTCCGGGTCATCCGGGCAGACGTACTGGTAGATCAGGCCACCGCGCGGCACCCACTCTTCGGGCCGCGCGAATACCAGCTTGCGCCGTTCGTCGATGTCAACCGTGTAGCCTCGCGGGCAGGGTGCACCTTTGATGATCTTGGTCCGGAGTTCTTCGATTTCCCGCTGGTAGTTCCTGATGCTGTCCGAGGTGAGCTGTTTGTAGACCTGGAATACGATTGAGGTGAGGAGCGAGGCGGTGAATGCGAAGCCGGCGATGCCGCCGCCCAGCTTCCAGTTCTGCAGGTTGGCCTCGGCCGAGGATTCGAGGATGTTGAACGAGACGTACGCAACCGCCAGGCTGACCGTCAGGATTATGACCCCGGCAATCAGGGCGAAGGTCATCCGGTTCTTACCTTCCATTGTTCGGACAATAGCGGAAGGACCCGGGAATGTCAAATGAGGACACCGGTCCGAAAACCGACGTAGGAGTGAAAACCACTGATAAACACAGATAAACGCAGGCAGAGAAGGGAATGCCGAATTCGGAAATCGCAATTCGACATTCGTCATCAATTCGTGTCCATCTGTGGTTCTGTTTCAGTTCCTGGGTACCGGCTACGGTCGGAGGGGAACTGCCGAGGGGGGGATTTGAACCCCCATGAGCTTGCGCTCACTAACTCCTGAGGCTAGCGCGTCTGCCAGTTCCGCCACCTCGGCACAAATTGTCGGCCTCGGTGGCGGCTGCCGCAAGGAATTCTCAATATCATTCCGGCAGTGCCGCCTACCTCGGCAGGGAATATCGGCCTCGGTGGCGGCTGCCGCAAGGAATGCTCAATGTCATTCCGGCAGTGCCGCCTACCTCGGCACAGACTCCAGATTGTTGACCGGCCACTAGGATAGCCTGACTGGGCGGGCTGTCAACCGGACGCTCGACGCTGTGTAATCACAGACCGGTCAGGAAGTAGTTGACAAGGGGCGCGTGGGCGTGTATCAGAATGGGATGCCGGGAGCCGAGACAGAGACCGGCGCCGGGATGTTGTTGAGTCCGGATGCTCAGAAGAAGCCCGGAGCCGGCGATGAGAAAGGAGACTGGTATGAAAGCGGATTGCGCGACTGAGCCTCAGTTGATGTGCGGTCAGTACCCGACGGTGGTGCTTGACCCTGAGGCGGAACGGGTGTCGTTGTCGTTCAGGTTCACCGGACCGATATACTCGGTGTATCGTTACTACCTGTACGACCGGGATGGGACGACGGAAATCGACAAGGGCCAAGGCAGCCACACAACTGCCGGGGAGCTTCACCACCTGGCCGGCGGGGCTGCAGAGCAGAACGGGCGGATACTGGAGGTGACGATTCACTACTGGGCGGACGAGCCGGACAAGGGTGCGCCCTACAGTCTTGAACTCGAAATCCATCAGAAGAAGGGTGACAGCACGGTTGTCAGCGTTCTGAAGAAATCCGGTGAGATCGAGCCGGGCCGTCATCTGTGCAGTGATTTCGTGGCTTTGGGTGCGGTCTGAGAATGGGGGAGATGTGAAGCGAATATGTTGTCTGGTGATGGTCTCGGTGGTTGCGCTGTGCAGCGCCGCCGACGGGGTTCTCGGGTGCAGACCACAGAGCGGATACAAGGCCGACTTCGCGATTCCCGATATGCCGGCTTTCCGGGCCCTGGGAATCGAGCCGGACAATATCCTGCGGCCATCCGACCCCAAGTCGTTCGCCGTCATGCTGTCCGGTCTGTCGTCGAACTTCAGCGTCGTTCCGCAGTCGTTCGCGGCCGAGTTCGCCCCGCTTGCGCTGCTGAACGCTGGCAGCATGACCCTCCGGGATTACCGGAAGGCCCCGTTTCTGTACCGGACCCGGCTGTCGGTCGGAACCCGGCGGAGTGATGAGCAGTCGGGCCGTTCCGACATCGCGGCCGGAATGAGGATGACATTCCTGGACAAGGGCGACCTCAAGACCGACCTGAAGTTCGAGCAGGAGGTTCTCGGCGCGCTGGATGAGTACGCGGATGTCTACCGGGAGTTTCAGCAGCGGTTCCGCAGGGAGAAAGGTGTGGGCCCGCGGGACTTCATCGGGAACCCCGGTCTCTGCAAACAGGAAAGCACCTACGTTGATTCGATGATTGGTACTGTCATCGAGGAGAAGGTCGATATCGACGCGATTCGGGACCGGTACAAGCAGGAGAACTGGAACAGCGCGATTCTGGACGGCGCCTACGCCGTACTGCTGTCCACGCCGGATTCCCTGCTCGGCAATGTCGCAGTTGCGAGTCACACGGCATGGCTGACACTGGGCCTGCCGTTGGGGTCGGCCGGGCAGTTGCTGGTCGGGGCGAACTGCATGATGCACAAGCCCGCGGCGGAGTGGCTGCTTTCCTTCAGCGAATCGGTCCGGTTCTACGGCGGCGGCAACAACCTGAAGGGGTTTGCCGAGGCGCAGCACAGTTATGACGGGCGGAAAGGACGAGACGTGATTCTGGCAAGCTGCGGCGGCGAGTTCATGTTCATGAGCGGCAGTTGGCTGGAGTTCAGCGTCGGTTACGAGACGTCGGTATCCGGGCAGACATCGTCCCGGTTCGTTTCGAATCTCAAGTACCAGTTCACCCTGCCCGAGGAGTTCACCGCGTTCTAGCGGACACGAGAGTCGGGCCGTCAGACCGGGAGGAATGAGAAAACCGCCAAGAACGCCAAGGCCGCCAGGAGCCAGAAGTCAGGAGTCAGGCATCTGAACGCAGGATTATGAAGTCGTAGGCCGGCCTGCCGGTGCTTTCCTTCGCGTACCCCCGCGCTCGTCGGCAGACTTCGTAGCCTTCGGCGCTGCCTTCGTCGTTGGTGTTGCCTTCGACGGTCTGGAACGTCTCGGCCCCGGACCGGAGAACGATGCCGGTGTGCCGCCAGCCGGTCTTCCCGCCTTTCTGGAGGAAGATGGCACCTGGCGGGGGTCTCTTCCCGGCCGTGACTTCGGCCCCGGTGAGCAGAATTCCCTTGCGCTTCGCGTTTTTCCTGAGTTGGCTGGTCGAGTAGGACGCTGTAAGTGGAAGCGGGACTCTCATGGTCTCGCAGGCCTGCCTGAGGATGAAGCAGACGAACCCGGCACACCACGCCTACGATTTGCCTTCATGGCCATCCATGTACAGGCGGACCCACGGACCACGGTTCTGTCCGCCGATTTCGCGCGGGTGCTGTTTCAGGTGCTGCCGGGCGTAGTCGGCCACGGCCCGGCCGAGCTTCCGACGACCACGCCGGATGAGTTTCAATGCAATGGTCATCGGTTGACTCAGCGCAGCGAAAGTCCGCCGGTCGACGATGCCGTTGCGGGGCAGGCCTTTCTTCGCCTGGAACCGCCTGACTGCTTCGTCGGTGGCGGCCCCGAAACTTCCGTCAATGGCCACACCGAGTTTCTGAAGGCAGAGCCATTCCTGGACGAGCTTCACCTTCCGGCCCTTGCTGCCGGGTTTGAGCGTGCGGTCGAGAGTCAGGTCTTTCATCAGGCCTCCTGTCGGGCTGCGGTCGCGTCCGATTTCAGAACTCGATGACCATGCCCCCGATCGGGAAGAAACTGATCTGGTGCACGGTCTGTGGTTCCGGGTCCCCGTCCTGGTAGTAGTACATCCAGACGTTCTCGCGGTTGTAGACGTTCTGGACTTCGAAGTACCATGACAGGTTCCACGAATTGTAGATGAACTTGTGGTCCCAGCGCAGGTCGAGTCGGTGGTAGTTCGGGTAGCGTTTCGAATTCAGGAGCGCGCTGTTGTCGATCCACCGGCGCGTCTGCGGGACCCATTCCTTCGGGGTGTAGGGCCGGCCGCCCATGTACCGGAACCGGAACCCGAAGTCGGCTTCGTCCGAGAAGATGAGCCCGCCGATGGAGGCTTTGAACCAGCCGGGCAGGTCCTCGTACCACTGCTGCTTGTAGAACTCGACTTTGTAGGCCGCGGTCGTGGTGAACACATGGTGGTAGTCGTAGTCACCGGGCAGGGTCAGGGTCGCGTCCTGCGGGTTGGCCATCCGGGAATCGGAGAGCGAGTAGGCGACCGTGCCGTGCCAGTTGCGCGAGAATTTCTTCTGCAGGAACAGTTCGAGTCCTTGGGCCGTGCCGCTGCCGGTACTGACGTATCTGCCGCTGAAGTCGTACGGGTCGGGCGTGGTCCAGGCTTCCGGGATCGGGACCCCGGCGGTGTTCTTGAGATAGACTTCGAGCGACAGCTTGGCGTCGTCGCCGAGGCCCCGTTCGATGCCGACGATGTAATGGTCTGAGCGGCGACTTGCGAGGTCGTGGTTGGCGATGCTGTCCCAAAGCAGGACAAAGCAGGGCGGGGTCTGGTGGTGCCAGCCGTACCCGACGTGGAAGCTTACGCCGGCGAGCAGGGGTCTGGTCGAGAACCCGAACCGGGGCGACAGGTCGAGGGCACCGGTGTACTTGAACCAGTCGACCCGGCCGCCGACGGTGAGGTGCGCGAAACTACCGAGCGCGAACCGGTGCTGGAGGTAGCCGGACAGCTTGCGCGAGGACACTTTCGAGTCGGCGTCGAGCCCGGCGACGACCGGGTTGCCAAGTGAATCGAGAAACGGTGAGGAATCGATGACCGCACCGGAGCTGTCATATCGATACGTGAATACCGTATCCGGCTTCAGGTACACGTCGTAGTTGAACGGGATGTGAGCGTAACGTACCCCGGCCTGGGTTTCGTGTCCGGGCAGCCAGCGGTAGGATGCGTCGTAGCGTCCGGTCCAGTCCTGCTCGGTCGCAAAGTAGACTTGGACCGAATCGGCGCGGGCCGAGTCCGCGGTCACGGCCAGGTCCCAGTTGGTACTTGCGCCCGAGATGAGCAGCCGGCCGTAGCCGTGGTTGCCGAACAGGGTCTGCCAACCGATGCCGGTCGCGTACCGGGTCGTTTTCTGCCTGATCCAGACGTCGTAGCCGATGGCGTCTCCGCCCGGTTCGATGTCGATGCGGTCGTAGCCGAGCATCCCGAGCACGGATAACTGGTTGGCCGAGGAGAGCTTGAAGGTGGCTTTGGCGAGCGCATTGTCGTAGTAGGGGACCGCCTCCATCTGCCAGACGTCCATTGCGGTCATCAGTTCGAGGAAGCTCTTGTGATAGGAGCCGATGAACGAGTTGGCGCCGCCCGGGAGCGGGAACTCGGCGATAGCCCCGAGCCCGACCATCCCCATGTCGATGCTGACGTCGAGTTCATCGAGCGACCCGCGTTTGAGCGCGATGTCCATCACCGACGATGCCCGGCCGCCGTACCGAGCCGGGAACGCGCCGGCGATGAAGTCGACTTCGCGGATGAGGAGCGGGTTGAGCATGCTGATCGGTCCGCCCTGGGCCTCGAACGAGCCGAAGTGGTTGGGGTACGGGATTTCGATGCCGTCGAGCAGGAACAGGTTCTCGTTCGGGTTGCCGCCGCGGACGATGATTTCATTGTCCTGGTCCCCGGACGATACGACCGCGGGCATCGCCTGCACCACACGCTGGATGTCGCCGGAACCGCCGGGCTGGACCTGGATTTCCTCGGACGAGAAGCTGCGCTCGGAGACCGGCGCGTCCTTCACCCTGGTGAAATGCTCGGCCCGGACCGTGACGACCGCCATCTCGATCAGGTCCTGGGACAGCTTGAACACGAGGTCGGTCGAGCGGTTCGGTTCGACTACGACCGGGGTCTTGGCCTGCGGGTCATAGCCGACCATCGATGCCTCGACCGTGTAGGTGCCGGTCAGGACACCGGTGATGCGGAACCGGCCGTCCGCATCGGCCGCGGTGCCGAGTTCGGTGCCGGCAACGACGATGCTGGCCCCGGCCAGCGGCGAGCGGGTTGTGCCGTCGATGACGATGCCGGCGATGCTGCCGGTCGCGGCGGGAACCGGATGTGCGATTGCCGCCAGGAGACCGGCCAGTGCGATTAGACCCCGGGCTTTCATGGAATACCTTTGTTCAGTCGTTCGGTGGACCCGCCTCGACGACCTGCTGTTTCGCTGTCCTCAGAAGCTGTCCGCCACGTCAGTCACTTTGACGTTGTTGCAGAGCAGGTATTCGGGCACGCTGATTGCAGTCGGAGTACGACGGCCGTAGGTGTGGGAGGTGTTCACCGGTACGGAACGGGAGGATACCGCGACGACATTGGAGAAGACGGAAGGGCAGGTGTCGGTAACCCGGGTGGAAAAGATCGGGGCGGTGAACTCGCCCTTTTCGAGGCGCATCGCGTTGAATCGGGACGAACCGGTGAAGAGACCCTTGGTCGGGTCGGGCATGTGGATGTAGTGCAGGTGCGGGATGTAGAGCGCGTCGCCGGCCAGTTTCCGGCCGGCTTCGAGGCCGGGCTTGCCGTCGCCGGCTGCGAGCACGAAGTCGTCGTTGCCCAGGTCGTGGCCGGTCGGCTTCCTGCCGTACTTGGCGGCCGCCAGGCTGTCGTAGAGCAGGCCGCGGAAGATGCCGTTCTCGACCAGGGTGAACGGCCGGCGCCGTTTGCCCATGAAGTCGAAAGGCATCTGGAATACGTCCCGGTTGGTCGGGTCGTCGAGAATCGTGACCGCTTCGTCGAACAGCTTGTCGCCGGGTTTGTTCTTGGCGGTGAAGGAACGCTTCTCCTCATAGGACCGTCCGAAGAACCCGCCCCAGACCGCAAGCTGTACCAGTTCGGCGATAGCCTGGGGTCCGAACAGGACCCGCTGGCGACCGACTTCGGTCTTGTAGCCGTCGTTCTTCTCGTAGATCGGCAGGAGGGCTTCGAACCTGCTGATGATTCCCTGCGCGGTGAAAGCGCCGGCGGCCTTCTGCGTGCGTTCGACCGACAGTTCCCATTTCCGGTCCTGTTCCTTGAGGACGATGACGAGCTTGCCGTCGGTCAGCCGGCGGTAGGCCTCGTTGTCGTTGGCGGTGGTGACGTAGTACATCTCCGCGCCGCCGGTGGACCAGGACCCGGAGAAGTCGTACTTGCCTTTCGGCTTGAGTGCGTTGACTACGTCGGCGCACAGTCCGGTTTTCGTTTCCGGCGCCAGGCGTTCGAGCTCGGGGTCGTACCCGGTCGAGTCGTCAATCGACTCCTCGACTTTGCCGAAGAACGGGTCGTACTCCTTGGGCAGGGCCGCTTTGCAGTTCTCGTGCGCGCGGCCCAGCACGTCGGCGATCTGGTCCGCGGAAGTGATGTCGGCAACCAGGGTGAAGTCGCCGACGCGACGGCCGTCCTGGACAGACACGTCCAGCCGGGTCAGTTCCTCGTGGGTGGAGAGTGCAACCGCCGAATTGCCGAGGCGGATGAGGCTCGATTGCTCGCGGTGGAAGTTGAACTCGGCGTTGATTCCCTGCTTGCGGGCATGGTCCCGGGCCGAGAGCAGGAGGTCGTGGATTCTCTGTTCAAGCATGGCTACTCCTTTTCTCCGGTCTGGACGTTACTGAACCGCATGACCGGGATGCCGTGGCCGAGTTCCATCACCTGGTTCGGCTCGCCCTTGCCGCAATTGGGCACCTGCTGGAGTCGCCAGGTGGACGCGTTGCCGACCTTGTCGAGCGAGGCCCAGAATTCGAGGGTGTGACCCTGGTAGGTCGGGTTCTTGTAGACTTTCGTTTTCTTCCCGTCTTTGACCTCCCAGGCGATTTCGGTGCCGAAATGGAAATGTTCCCGGTTTGAACCAATCGACCAGGAGACCGGCGTATCGACGATGATGCCGTTCGCAGTCTCCTTGACGATATCGTCGAGCGTGCCGTCCTCACCCGGGTCGATATTGACGTTGGTCATGCGGTCAATCGGGGTGCGGTAGAACGCGGTCGCCCGGGCCGCGGTGCCGGATTCCTTCACCACGGTCCGGCCCGCTTTGGCGTTCGCTTCGGCCAGGTCGGTCCGGGAGGAGAGGACATTGACGAGGATGCCTTTGTCAATCAGCAGGTAGTCGCGCTGGGGCGTGCCTTCATCGTCGTAGCCGAAGGTGCCGGGTGAGTTCTTGACCACGCCGGCGCGGGCATTCAGTTTGTCCGAACCGTAGCGGAGTTTGCCGATCATTTCCGGCCGCACGTGGGACCCGCCGGCGTACGAGAGTTCGTACCCGAGGATGCGGTCGAGTTCGAGCGCGTGGCCGATAGTCTCGTGGACCTGGAGGAACCCCTGGCCGGGCAGGATGATCAGGTCGCGCTTGCCCGGTGGCAGCGGGTCGGCGGCGACGATTTCGGCCAGTTCGGCCTTGAGCCGGTCGGTGTGGCCGCCAAACCAGTGCGGGTCGGCCAGCCACTCCCAGCCGCGGGTGCCGTTGCCGTCGCCGTGCAACTCCATGCTCCGGCGCTGGGTGCGGCCTTCCTTGTCCGGGGTCATTACGATCATGTTGCCGAAAGTGTTGAACACCCGGCGGTCGATCTCGGTGCCTTCGCTGTTCCAGAACAGAATCCGGCGGCGCTGGAAGTTGGCGGCAACGATCCGCTGGGCGATATTCTTGTCCTTGAGATCCGCGTCGAGCCGGCTGAGCAGTTCCAGCTTCTCGGAGAGCGGAACCGTGAACGGGTCCCGTTCGACCGGCGGCTTGTACTCGCCTTTCGCGGGCGTCGCCGCGCCCATGTCGACCGGGAACCCGCGCAGTCGGGCCGCGGCCCGGGCATTGGCCAGGGCCCGGTCGAAGCAGGCCGCAGTCGCTTCGAGGTTCGCGGTTGCGGCGAATCCCCAGGCGCCGTCCTTGAGCACCCGGACGCCGATGCCGCGCTCGAAGCTGCCGGCGTTCGATTCGAGGTTGCCGTCATAGAGGACCAACCGCTGGTTGTCGTTCTCGTCGTACAGCCGGGCGTCGCTGTAGCTGCAGCCTTCGGAGAGCATCCGGCCCAACCGGCTCTTGATGGTTGCAGCGACCGTCTTGGCTGATATTGTCACAATCGACTCCTTTGTGTTGTCATTGTCGTCTACCGAAGACCCATTATCCGCAACATTCGGACCATTTCAAGCGACGCATCCGCCCGGGCCGCAAAGGAACAGGGGCAGGACCCTGCTGAGCCCTGCCCCTGAATTGCCGTCCGACCCGGCTCGGCAGCCGAGTACCTACCGGGAGACTACCAGTTGACTCGTGCTGGTCTCGCCGCCCGAACTCATCCGGCAGACGTAGACCCCGGCCGGAGCCTCGCTGCTGTTCCATGTTGCTTCGTGGTTCCCGGCCGGCAGGGTCGTCCGGGCCAGGGTTGCCACCCGGCGACCGGATGCATCATAGACCGCAAGGTCGACCATCCCGGACTGCGGCAGGGAGAACGCGATTATGGCGCGGCGGTCGGTCGGGTTGGGCCGGACCGCGACAATCTCCGCCGGAGGCGGGCCCACGACCAGGGGTTCTTCCTCCTCCACACCGACGAAGGAAAAAGCGTCGAACCAGAGGTCGGAGAGACCGGCCTGGGCGTACATCACCGTTGAGAAGTAAGCCCCGCTGCTGCCGACTTTTCTGAAGCCGACGGCCGACGGATACCAGCCGGTGTGCCGGTGGTCGTTGATTCCCAAGGGAGTAGTCCAGTCGTTGGCAGTCGATGTCCCGGTGTAGAACACCGAATCGCCCACGACAACGGAATACGAGACCCTGGCCTGGCCGCTTGTTACTTTCAGGTTCGCGATACTGGGCAACCGCTCGTTCTGGTCCGTATCGCCGCCGCCGATGCCGTTGTCGCCGCCGTAGCTCCAGTTGGCGCCGTTATCGGTGCTGTAGTAGACGAAGACGCCGTCACCCGAGCCGTTGAACGGCTCCATGTCGCGGACGTGGACCAGCCAGACGTGCTGCGTTGCTTCGTGGGTTGCCCCGACGATACCGTCGAAGACCCGCACGACGGGGGTTCCGACCTGTATGGAGCTTTCCCAGGACTGGCCGCGGTTGGTGCTTTTCTTCAGCCGGAACGATGTGGAGTCGGTCGATGACTGGCTCCGGTTGGCCAAGACTGTGTAGACATTGCCGCCCGCACCGCAGCAGACGTCAGGCTTGGGCGGGGTCTCCGTGTTTACTACCTGCCCGCCGCCGCCGGAAGCGGCCCAGGTCGCGCCGAAATCGGTTGAACGCAGTCCCTTTGAGTGATACATTCCCGCCGAGCGGTGCTCGTAGACCACGTAGAGGTAGTAGTCGTCCTCAAGGTCCCAGGCTGCTGCCATATTCGCGAGCGTGTCGGAGTCGGTTTTGATCGGGAGGGCGACCCCATTCCCGGAAAAATCCCACCGAGCGACGTGCAAGTCGCCGTTTCCCGCGGTCGACTTGAAGAAGAGGAAGATGAAGTCGGAGTCACCCTCCGCGACGATCAGCTCGACCGAGCTCAAGACGTAGGAGCTGTGGGAGACCGAACTGTAGCTGGTCCAGGTCAAGCCGCCGTCCACGGACTTGTAGAGGCGGATGACGTTGCCCGGGTCCACCACGAATGCCGCGTAGAGGTCGCCGTCTTCCGAGTAGTCCTGGGCAATCATCCGCTCGGTGCCGATGCCGTTCGGCGGGGACTCAAGGTCCCCGTGAAAGACGAGCTTGTCATCCTCCCAGAACGGCTTCGGTCCTACCGGCGGGCTGCCGCCGTCCGTTCTTCCCGGGAGCACTACCGGTCCGGGGCCGAGCGTCGGCGTCGGCTCGGGGCCGGGCTGATAATCGAGCGGAACGTCATTGGAACCGGGCTGATTGTCGTGCGGGGCTGCACCCTCGGACGTTCCCGCAACGATGCCGGCGGGCGTCCCGAGTGCGTAGCCGGTGATAGTATTCGGGTCGTCCGCGGCTTGGACGACAAGGAAAAGTGCTGCAACGAGCACCAGGGCAGTACCAATACTGCGCATACGAACCTCCTCTGTCATTTCTCCTCGGTCATTCTGTCTCTTGTCAGACATACCAACTGCGTCCCACTGAATGCCGGCACGACGGACATGCCCTTTCCGTCTGCCGCCACTAATTAGAGCACGGGCCATGCGATTTGTCAAGCTTGCCGCCGGGCCGTCAGGTCAGGAAATGACCAATGTCCCAATGACTAGAGCGGAGAGGAGTAAACACCAAGGCACCAAGAGCACGAAGAGGAATAAACCACAGATGAACACGGATAAACACAGATCAGGGTCGGAAATCCGAATTCGTCATTCGACACTCGGCATTCGGAATTGTCATAGCCGCCAGGTCAGGAAATGACCAATGTCCCAATGACCAGAGCGGAGAGGAGTAAACACCAAGGCACCAAGCGGAAGAAACCACAGATAAACACGGATGGACATGGATGATGGCGGAAGTCCGAACTCGGCATTCGACACTCGGCATTCGGAATTGTCTTGGCCGCCAAGAGAACAGGATGTGGAGTGCGGCCGCGAAGCTGCCGCTTTTCCGTCTCTATGGAGTGCAACGACACCGTCGTTGCTCCTGGGCTGTTGGCCGTTAGCTGTCAGCCGTCAGCGGTTGTCTGTCATTGCGAAGGAGCGAAGCGACTGCGGCAATCTTCCTTGCTTCATTCGACATTCGACACTCGGCATTCGGAATTCCCTGATGGTCTGCAATCACCAATCTACAATCGGAGGGCGGTCAGCGGCGGGCCGAAAACGGTTAGCGTCCCCTTTACCCCCGCGACTAGCGCATCAGGGTCAGGGTGCGGGCCGCGCGGTGCGTCGCGCCGTTTCCGGCCCGGATGACGTAGACCCCGCTCGATACGACCCGGCCGTTTGAATCCCTGCCGTCCCAGACCGGATTCGGACCGCGCAGGTTCCTGACCAGCGCACCCCGGCTGTCGTAGATGGAGATCAGGGCTGCGCCGTCGCTGCTGATGCGGACCGGCATGCCCGGCAGAGCAGGGTTCGGGCGAACGTCGAGTCGGTTGAAGCGGAGGGGCTCCGGTTGTTCCGCAACGCCAATGAGCCGGTTGAAGATGCTGTCTGCCCA
The DNA here is from genome assembly GCA_965370805.1 of uncultured bacterium. Classification (GTDB taxonomy): domain Bacteria; phylum Hydrothermota; class Tepidihabitantia; order Tepidihabitantales; family Tepidihabitantaceae; genus CBDUVZ01. The sequence goes on from CBDUVZ010000058.1 coordinate 14,664, forward strand.
GTGACAGCGCAGGGCAAGTTCGTTCGTGTCTCCCCTTTCCTCGGGTAGCTCGCCCCATTCGCCGAAGGGCGAGGCAATCAGGGCGTAGTAGAACGTTACCTGGGACCGGGCCGGGATGGTGAACGGGCCGCTCGCCATGAGGAAGCGCACGTCCGCCGGTCCTGCACTTATGGAGTCAAAGGGTTCGTACTCGCCGGTCCGGTAGTCGTAGCCGGCCAGGGTCAGGTACTGGGCCTGGTCGATCACCGGGTCGACGTCGATGGTGAACTGCTTCATGGCGGTGAGTTGCAGGCCCTGCGGCGCGTGAAGCAGCTTCAGGGCCACAGCGCCCGGGCAGCCGTCTTCCCACTGGCCGCGCGGACCGGGAACCTCCTCGTTGTCGTAGTCGTACGCGAACGCGACGTTCTGCACGCGGATGGTATCTTCCCCGATGAAGAACAGCTTGTCCAGAATCAGGCCGACCATGTCATCGGCGTGCGCCCCGATGTCCGGGTCGAACACTAACCCGAGGTAGGTGTTGTCTATCGGCTGGTCGTTGATATTGGCCAGTTCGTACTTGAGGAAGACGATGTCTTCGGCGCACGGGGCGCTGTACCCGAACACGGATAGGTAGACGTCGAAACCAATCGGGCGGCCGGGAGCGATGTGCTGGTCAGGCGACGAGTCGCAGAACGCGGCCCACAGCGTCATCTCGCCGATGGGTTCGTCCGGTGCCATCGGGAACCGGTCGGGCGGCGGCGGCCAGTCACCGGGGTATTTGTACGTTCGGTCGCGCGGGTTGCCCGTACCTTCGCGCCAGTGGCGGCAGAGCGTCGGGTACATCTCGGTCCCGCCGGAATTGGGATTGTAGCCGAAGGTAACAAGGGTATCGGTGCCGAGAACGGTTCCAAGCCACGGGCCGGCGCCGAAGACGTAGTAGTTCTGCAGCGGCTGGGGCCAGGCCCCGCCGGCTTCGCCGCCGCCGCGCGTCGTGTCATAGGCCCAACGGCCGTCGTTGCGGAACGGGCACCGCCAGTTGTTCAGGTCGAAGTACTGCATATCATAGATGGCCAGCGCAAGCGCCGGCAGCAGGAGCAGGGACAATTTCTTCATTGCGTCCTCCACCACGATTATCGCCCGGTTCGGGCGGATTGTCAAGGGAACGTGCGCTGAACGACCAGCGGCGGGAAACCACAGATGGACACGGATAGACACAGATGAAGTCAGAATGCAGAGTGCAGAAGGCGGAAGGAATAACCGCCAAGGCCGCCAAGAACGCCAAGGTTGAGGACCGGAGCGGAATGTAAACACCAAGGCACCAAGAGCACGAAGAGGAAGTAGCCACAGATAAACACGGATGATGGCGGAAGTCCGAACTCGGCAATCGACACTCGGCATTCGGAATTGTCTTGGCCGCCAAGAGAACAGGATGTGGAGTGCGGCCGCGAAGCTGCCGCTTTTCCGTCTCTATGGAGTGCAACGACACCGTCGTTGCTCCTGGGCTGTTGGCCGTTAGCTGTCAGCCGTCAGCGGTTGTCTGTCATTGCGAAGGAGCGAAGCGACTGCGGCAATCTTCCTTGCTTCATTCGACATTCGACACTCGGCATTCGGAATTCCCTGATGGTCTGCAATCACCAATCTGGAATCTACAATCCCTTGAACCCTCGGACCCTTGACTCCTTGACCCCTTTCCTCTGTAGCTTCCGGCTACTCCATGAGAATCAGTTTTCGGGATGTTGAGGTTCGGTCCGAGACAAGGGTGCAGAAATAGATTCCGGGTGCAACTTTGTTACCCAGGTCATCGGTTCCGTTCCAGTGAACAGTATGCGTGCCCGCGGGCCTGATGTCGTCGATAAGGGTCCTGACCGCCCGGCCGGTGCGGCTGTGTATCCGGATTGCGGCGTGGCCGGGCTTGCCGACGTTGAAGTCGATGGTCGTCAGCCCGGAGAACGGATTGGGCAGAGCGTTCAGCCGTGATGCAATCCGGCCGGGCCCGGACTCCGCAACACCACCGGCCCGCGGCCAGACCAGCACGCTGAAGCAGTAAGCCTCAGTGAAACTCGAACTGGTGTCGGCAACTCTTGCCGAGGCAACACATCCCAGGCCTTCAACAAGCCAGTTGTACCACCGGAAGGCGTTTGTGTCCGTGCTTATCGGCACCCCGTTCATGTACGTGGTGGTAATGGAGCTGTCGAGCGACGCCATGCGCAGGCACGGATAAGTGCCGGGCGGTATCGTCACACTGCCCCAGGCATCGACCAGGCGTTTGCACTGGTGCTCAAAGACTATCCAGGACAGCGAATCCAGGGTGTCGGTCCAGGCGAAACTGGTCTCCCATGAGGTGCCGAATTCCGCCGGGTACACCAGGGCGACCGACGGAGGGGTGTAGATCATGGTCCAGGTCGTCCCCGGCATCTCGAAGCCGAGTCCGAGGATTTCGGTCTGGGTTGTCGAATGGGTCCGGAACGAATACTCGATGCCCCAGAGCGAGTCCTCGTAGTCAACCATCCAGGCGAAGTCGGCGGTCGGGAATACGCTCTCGAACGGCGTGGTATTCTTGTCGACAAGCTCGACCGGCACGACGAAGCCGGGATAGATCGTGTCAAATGCCCAGGTCTCGGGGCCTCCGGGCGAACCTACGTCGATGGTCACTACGCCGTCCGCGGCCTTGAACCTGAGCGAGTCACCAATCCGGTGCGGGATTTCGTTCCAGTCGATTGTGATCTGGGCGTTCAGAACAGTGACGCCCAGAAGAAGGACGGCAACGGCCGTCAGTCTCAGTACTTTCAGTCCTGACATCGAGTCTCCTTTCCTGCGCCCCGGAGTTTTCGGGGACTCATTGCTAACTTCCAGACACCCATTCTCGTCTGCCCGTCTTTCCTGTCAATCTTTGCGGTGGGCGACGGGAATCGGCTTGCGGGCCTGTTTGATTCCATCAGGTAGGTTCTATCCGAATTCGGCCGGGAGTCAAGGGCGGCGGGAACGGAAAACCGCCAAGACCGCCAAGGTTGAGAACCGGAGCGGAGAGGAGTCTTACCACAAAGACACGAAGAGCACGAAGATGTCAGCCGTCAGCGCGGGTCCCTCAATCCGCAATCACCAATCTGGAATCCACAATCGCCCTCGCCGTCTAGCCTGACAGCTAAGCTGAGTTCTAGGCTGACGAGTAAAGCCACTTCTATCCTGACATCTACGCTGACAACTATCCCGACATTTATCCTGACATTTATGCCGACAACTACGCTGACAACTGTGCTGACAAGTATGCTGACAAGTACGCTGACAAGTACGCTGACAACTACGCCGACAAGTACGCTGACAAGTATGCCGACAACTATGCTGACAAGTACGCTGACAACTACGCTGACAACTAGGCCGAAAGGGGACCCGGGGGGTGACGGT
>CBDUVZ010000059.1:0-17833 GCA_965370805.1 uncultured bacterium
CCCCCCCCCCCCCCCCGCCCTCTCCCGCGCCCCCCGACCCCCTCCCGCATTACTCCCCGCTGCGCGGCCCCGACGCCCGTCCGTTCCGGGTCACGCATCGGGGGGCGTATCACCGGGCATACCGGTAGGCGTATCGGGGGACGTATCACCGGGCGTACTGGTAGACGTATCGGGGGACGTATGGGAGGACCGCTTAGGGGGCGGCAAGTTGCGGCCCCGGGGGCGGCAAAATCGGAGCCGAAGTGCAAGAAAACAGCGGGTCATGACGTCTCATACTATGAAGGAGTGACCGCCGAACGGCGGTCAGTGGCAAACGGTTCCGTCCCGGCTGCGGATGGTGTTACTGCTTGTATTCCTTCGCGTGGTGCTCGCAGAGCCAGAGGTAATGGCCTTCCGGGGTGAGCACCTTCTTCAGTCCGCCCCAGTGCTGGTTGGGGTCTTTCTTGTCCAGGAGCCGGCGGATGGCACGCAGGGGCGCACCTCCGGCCTTCCCGGGCTCGATGTGCTCACCCGCTTGAGTCCTGAGTTCGGGCTCGCGGTCCGGCTCCAGGTCAGGCAGAACCTTGACCAGCTCGGCCATGAACTTGAGGTCGTTCTTGATGAGCTTTTCGTACTCGGGGAGCGCACCGCCGACCCACGGCCCGGCCAGCGGAGCGACGTACTTCAGGTACTTCACCAGTCTGGCGATGAGCGGCCCGGTGGTTTTGAGCCAGGAGGCCGGGTCGTTGATTACGTACCGGCCGCCTTCTGTGGTCGGGTGCCAGCAGCCCGGAGCTTGGCAGTAGAGTTGCAGTTCGACCTTCTGGCCGATGAGTTTCTTGAGCCAGCCCGCCCTGCCAAGGGGCCGGAGCACAAATACGTTCGGACAATGGGATTCGATTTTTGCTTGCTCCCGGGCGAATGTGTTGATGAATTCGCGCTGGACCAAGGTTCGGAGTCCGGCCAGTTTGTCGAGGTTCCTATCGAGCTTGGTATCCAAGCCGTCGAGCTTCTCCATGACTCTGTCTTCTGTCCGCCAGTGGATGCCGAAGAGCAGGCCGGGCACTGAGATTGGCTTGAACGACCTGGAGCACTGGATTTCAAGGACCGGCGGGTTTTGCTCAATGGCCCGGTCGAGGTCCGCATAGCTGAACTCGTGCTCGCACGGCTGGCCGTCGTGTCCGGGGCAGGGGATCAGACGCGCGAATTCGAGGCCCTGATAGCGGGCGAGTGTAAGCTCGAAACCGTCGCGCAGCAAGGCCATGAAGTTGTGCGGCATCGGGCCGCGCACCGAGAGTTCGACCGTGCGGGCCTGGCGGTCGGCCGAGACCAGGGCAAGGTGCCGGCGTTCCTCTGAGTCTGCGAACACCGCGCCGGTGCGCCAGTGGGTGTGGGTGGTGAACCGGTGGGCCCGGGCGATGAACCAGGTCGGGATTCCGGGCGGCAGGTTGCTTCCGAACCGGTAGCGCATCGTGACCTCGCGGCAGCACTCGGCCTGCTTCGATTGGTCCCAGAACTCCTGCCAGCCCTTCGGTGGGTCGTACTGGAGCCGTTCAACCACAAGGCTGATTTCTCGGTTGTCCTGGGTCCGGTAGGACAGGTCGAACCGTTCCATCAGGCGTAGGAAATGGTCGCGCATCGGTTCCGGCAGGTCGGACCAGAGCCGGTCCCTGAGTTCGCGGCTCAGGAGGCCGATGCCTTCCTTGACCTCCTTGCTGTCCAGTACCTTGCAGACGTACTCACTCACCCACTGGGGTTTGAGGATGACCAGGTTCTTGAGTTCGTCGTCCTTCTTGAACCAGAGGATATCACCCAGCTCATGCAGCGTTGTGGATAGCGTGTGCCGACTCGATGGTTCGACGTTGTGCCCGGCCATGATGCGGTCCAACTCGTGCGGGGTGATGTGTTTCTCGGGATGCGCCCGGACTGCCTCGGCTGCGTTCAACCAGTCGGCAGGCCATTCCTCTCCCATCAGGGGCAGTCCGGCAGCCGCTTCCGCAATCGCCTGACGGAGTTCCTCCACCCCCGCGTCGGTCTCATTGCTGATGTCGCAGAAGCCCTTCACCTGCGGGTACTGCGACAGGATGTTGTCTCTTGGCAGGACCGACTGGTGTTCCTCGGTCCGGGTCGCGACGATGATGACCGGAGACTCGGGGGCGCGGGCCTTGATGGTGTTGAGCCAGTCGTAGAGCCGGCACTGTTCCCATTCCATGCGTGTGTTCCAGACCAGGATGAACAGGGACCGGTTGGTCAGGAAGAACTGGTGGGTCGCGTGATAGATTTCCTGGCCGCCGAAGTCCCAGGTATTGAGATGCATGGTCACGTCCGGCTCGGTCGGGTGCTTGAACTCCATCTTGTCGATGAAGATGCCGTGGGTTGTAGGCAGGTTCGGGTCGAACTCCAGGCCTTTCAGGCTTCTGAGCATTGCGGTCTTGCCCACTTCGCCTTCGCCGACAACGATGAGTTTGGACACCCATTGCCTGCGGCCTTTCTCCAGCCGTGCTCGCAGGAACGCCAGGACTGCCTCTGTGCCCTGCTTGTCAACTTCAGGCGGTGGGGATGTGAGCGGATTCTCACTGAGCCGCAGGTTCTGGAGTCTGGTCAGTTTGCCAAGTTCCGGGGGGATCTCGGTGAGTTGGTTGCTACCGAGGTAGAGTTCTGTCAGCCTAGTCAGCTTGCCGAGTTCCCGGGGAAGCTCGGTGAGTTGGTTACCCCGGAGGCCGAGCGTTGTCAGGCTGGTGAGGTTGCCGATTGCTGGGGGCAAGGCCGAGAGTCGGTTGCGCGTGAGGTACAGACTGGTCAGGTTGATGAGGTTGCCGATTTCCGGGGGCAGGGTGGTGAACTGGTTGCCTCCGAGGTCGAGGTTTGTCAGGCTGGTCAGGTTGCCGATTTCGAGGGGCAAGGTGGTTAATTGGTTGTCCTTGAGGACGAGGTCGGTCAGGTCGGTGAGGTTGCCGATTTCCGGGGGCAGGGTGGTGAGCTTGTTGTCGTAGAGGAAGAGCGTTGTCAGGCTGGTGAGGTTGCCGATTTCCGGGGGCAGGGTGGTGAGTTGGTTGCGCCAGAGCCAGAGCTTTGTCAGGCTGGTGAGGTTGGTGATTTCCGGGGGCAGGGTGGTGAGTTGGTTGCCCCAGAGGTCAAGCTCTGTCAGGCTGGTGAGGTTGGCGATTTCCGGGCCCAGGGTGGTGAGTTGGTTGACACCGAGGTGGAGCTCTGTCAGGCTGGTCAGGTTACCGATTTCCGGGGGTAGGGCGGTGAGTTGATTGTCACCGATGAGGAGCCATGTCAGGCTGGTAAGGTTGCCGATTTCCGGGGGCAAGGTGGTGAGCTTGTTCTCGTGGAGGTAGAGCGATGTCAGGTTGGTGAGGTTGGTGATTTCCGGGGGCAGGGCGGTGAGGTTCTCGATGGACAGGTCGAGTACTGTCGTTCCCTCCCGGGCTGCTTGGTTGATTGTCTTGAGTAGTTGCTTCTGGGTCATGGGTTGGGATGCGAAACCGCTGGGCTGTTCGAGACCACTGGGACAGTTGCGGAACCCCTCACCCTAGCCCTCGTGCGAGAACGCACCGGCGACCGTGCCCGCAAGGGGAGAGGGAATAGGAGCACGCGCCCGGGTTTCGTGGTTCCTGTCCGCTTTGGTGTGTCCTTCGACATGAGCTTATTTATACTGGCCTCCGGCGAGGAGTCAAGGGCGAGATTGTTACGTCGGCCTGCGGGTTCCTTACAATGACATGAAAGAGGAGTCGAGGGCGGGATTGTCGTGTTGGTCTGCGGGTTCCTGTTCTAAGGAAGACTGCCGCGCTTTGCTCGCAGTGACGAGGTTGAAGGAGGACTGCTGTGCTTCGCTCGCAGTGACAAGGTTGAAGGAAGACTGCCGCGCTTCGCTCGCAGTGACGGGGCTGAGAGATTGTTACGTCGGCCTTGCGGCTTCCTCACAATGACAAATAGGGGGGTCTGCGCTTTCTGCGACCGGTCGGGCGTGCCCGCGAGTCATCCCCCGGGCTTCCGGTCGGGCCATGGCTCGGGCGTCGGTCCGGGCGTCCGGTCAGGCGTCCCCGGTGGCCATGGTCCTGGCGTCCCGTCAGGCCATGGCTCTGGCGTCCCGCCGGGCCATGGGTCGGGCGATGCTCCGGGCGTCCGGTCGGGCGTAAGTCCCGCAATCCCGGCAGGCTAGCCCCCGGCTGAGTGTCCGGGCGTCCCGTCAGACCAGCCCATGGGCCACCCGGGGGGCTATGTTGTCGAGGAGATATTGGCTGAACAGAGGGGTTTTCGGGATTTGAGCATTGCCGGGATTGTTCGACCGGTTCAGAATGAGAGAGCGGCACGCCGGGTGCGTGGTTTCCGGGCGGGTTGCGGCGGGCGATTACTCCTTTTTCCTGGTTGTTTTGGTCCGGATGCAGTTACAGAATCCGTGGTAGCAGGCGCAGATTCCGCCGAGGAGGCTGATCATTCCCCAGAACAGGGGCCGGGGGCGCGGAAGAGGGTTCCAGGGGCCGAGGGTTCGAGGGTCCGAGGGTTGAGCCGTCGGACGGCACCGGCGAGGATGGAGGACAAGGGTTCGAAGGTCCGAGGGTTCAAGGCGGGGTCAGCGGGCGAGTCCGGCACCAATCAGGAGTGGAATCAGGCCGAACGGCTGGGAACTGGCGATGAGGCCGAGTATCCCGAGCAGCATGAGCAGCTTGCCGAGGATGAGCCCGGTCCAGGACTTGGGTTTCATGGTTTCCTCCTGCGTGCCGCGCTATTCGACGTAGGTTGTGGTTTCCGGGTAGCGGGCGATAGCGTCGAGGGCTTCGTCCGGGACGTCCCGGAGGAATGCGATGCCGCGGAAGACGCGGTAGATGAGGTCGCGGTTGGCCTGCAGCGTGTAGTCGGTGAAGGCCGCGGTTACGTCGCCGGCGTCCGGCTTGCCGCTGGGCCGGGCGTTGACGTCGAGCATCTTGACCGGGGTGGAGCCGGCGAAGTCGAATGCCTCAAGGTCGATAGTGCGGATTTGCTGGTTGCGGAAGGTGCGGAACCGGATTGTGCGGGCCGGGACGTCGTAGACGATGCTCCATTTGGTGAACATGCCGGAGGAGACCGCGGCGAGGGCGTCGAAGGCGTAGTCGATGACGGATACCGAGTCCGCGGGGTCGTACCGTTCGACGTAGAGCGCGGCGCGGGCGAACCGGGCGAGGGAGCCGAACCCGGTGGGGAGCGGTTGGGTGCCGCCGAAGGGTTTGAGGTCGCGCAGGGATTGCCTGGAGTCGTCGTAGGTGTTGTTGGTGAGCGCGCGGTGCGGCAGGTCGGGCCCGGTGTGGTGGACTTGAATGCCTTTGAGGAATTCGACCGCGGCGCAGTCGCCGATGGCGTCCGCGATGAGGTAGTGGATTGTGGAGTGGCCGCCGTCGATAACGGTAACACGCGAGCTGCCGGCGAGGACTTCTTTGACCGTCGAGAAGTTGTCGAGCTGGTACTGGACCCATTGGAGGTCGGTGACGGTCGGGGTCGGGCCGGGCTTCGGGTATTCGGATTCGTCGAGCCACATGACTTCGACGATGAGCCCGGTTTCGTTCATGCCGCCGAGCGGGAGTTCGCGGCCGAACTGGTTGAAGGTAATGCTGCCGTATTTCGAGGTCCAACCGGCCGGGTTCTCTTCGGTCATCGCGGTCTTGGCGATATTGCGTTTGTTGGTGATGATGAGTCCGTCGTCGAGCGACCAGTCGTAGTTGCGACCGAAGATGAGTTCGTCCCCGCTTTCAAGCAGGAAGGTGGTGCAGGCGTGGCCGGTCCCGAGGAGCAGGATTGCAGCCAGGACCGGAAGGATGGCTGGCCGGTAGTGGTTCATTGCCGTTCTCCTTTGCTTGCCCGAGTTCCGGGACAGGCGGCGCGGTCAGCGGGCGAGCCGGACGAGTCGGAGCCGGCGCAACGGGCCGGCGGCGTCGCGGCAGAAGTATACGCCCGGCGGAACCGGGCTGCCGTTGCGGTCGGTGCCGTCCCAGGTTGCGGTCTGGCCGAAGCGGGTCGGGATGTCGCGGATGAATCGGCCGGCGCTGTTGAGCACGCGGAGGAGCCGGGTGCCGGGCGGAACCTGGAGCCTGACTTCGGTTGTGAACGGGTTCGGATTCGCGAGCAGCCGGGTCGCCGGCGATGGCGGCACGGCGGCGATTCCGGTGCCGTAGACTTCGAAGCTGTCCGACTCGCTGATGACCTGGCTCATGCCGTCGTTGAACAGGAATCGGTATTGGTGCCGGCCCGGACCGAATCCGTCTTTCTTGTGATTGAAGACTACGGTTTCCCAGTACCGGTGGTGAGCGGGTTCGAGGTCGAACGTGTCGTTATCCACCAGCAGTTGGCGGACGGTCGGCAGGTTGGAGTCCGGGTCGGTGTAGTCGACGTAGAACCGGAACAGGGTTTCCGGGGTGCCGGACGCGGGAATCACGCGCGGGTTGTCGGCGACCGGGCTGTTGTTCTGACCGACGGTGAAGCGGGGGGTGCGGTCGACGTAGTAGCGGGACTGGTTGGTGGTGTCGTGGAGAGCCGCGTTCGACTGCCAGTCGACCGAGCGGGTGTCGCCCCGGGCCGCGCGCAGGAAACCACTGGGGTTGGGCCAGGGTCCGAATCCCGGATGGCCGGCGAGGTCGGATATCAGGCAACGCATGTTCAGCACGTTGCCGTCGGTTACGTAGTCGATGTCGGCGAACCGCTCGAAGTCCTCGGTGTAGCCATTGATGACGTAGAGTCCGGGGGTGTATATCCCGAGGACGTTGCCGTAGGCCATGGCGAATGTCCAGGTGTCCTGGGGCGCGTCCGGGTTGCGGAACCCGGCGGCGTACAGGTACCAGTCGGTGATGATATTCCCTATCGGCCATTCGTCGTCGTTGTTGGTCATGCGGGCGTAGAAATGAGTGCCGGAGTAGCCCATCCAGATTCCGGTGAGGTCGAGGAACGGGCCGTCCGGGTTGTTGGTTACGTCGCCGGCCGGTTCGTCGGCCACCCGGGCCAGCAGGTTGGTGCCCGGGGGCCAGACGTTTGCCGTGTTGGCCGGGGACTGGGTCGCGAAGCCGAACGTGTCTTTCGCGCGGACGTAGTAGTAGACGTTGCCGGAGGTGGAAATCGTGAATACGGCCGCAAACGTGCTGTCGTAGCCGGGCTCGCCGACCGGGGACATCGCCAGTTCGGTCCAGGAGACCTGGTTGTCGGTCGAGTAAAAGAGCAGGGCGGTCATCGGGTCGAGGTACGGGAAGGGACCGGTGACGTCGGCGTGCACGGTGACGGAGCCGCCGGGCTCGGGAGCCGAGTTGACGACGCACGACAGTTTCGGCGAGGTCCAGGCCAGGGCTGACGCGGCGATCAGGCAGAGAAGAGCGGTCAGTCTCATCCAGCGCATGGGAGCATAGTAGCCGTCAGCAGTGGGATGTCAATGCCGGGCGGGCCACGGGCGGATGCTTCCGGCTTAGAACCCGTCGAACCCGGTGAAAACGAATCTGTCGCCGAACGCCGGCTCCATCAGCTTCATGAATCCGTAAGGGTCGTTCAACCGGTCGTAGGGGACAATCCTCATCGGATGCAAGATACCGGAGGGTATTGCGGAGTCAAGGATTGGGCGGGTCCCGCCGACATAGGAGCGAAAGCCACTGATAAACACAGATGGACGCAGGCAGAGAGGAAATGCCGAAGTGCGATAGTAATCTGTGTCCATCTGTGGTTCCATTCCGGTTCTTGGGCGGGTCGGCAGAGATGGTTGACAGCCCTTGAATACTGCTGGTATTATGACCGCGATGCAATCCGGTCCCGAACGGCAGAAGCGTACTTCAGCACGGCCGCGCAGGCCGGCGGGGCTGAAGTGACCGCGAGCGTTCTGGCGTTCGTCCTGTTGCTGGCCCAGCCCGCGGCCGGTGATTCCGTGGAAGCGGTGAAGTTCGCCGGCAGCCGGTCTTTCAAGGCGCAGGAACTCCGGCAGGTCGTGGCCGCCCAGCCCGGGCAGTTGCTGATCCAGGGAAGGCTGGATAACGACGTCAGGCTGCTGGCGCGGTTCTACCGGGAGCGGGGGTTCCGCGAGGTCCTGGTGAACGGACAGGTCAGGCGGGGCAAGCGGCAGTGGGTGGTTACCTACTTCATCAGGGAAGGACCCCGGGCCCGGGTCGGCCAGATTGTGCTGACCGGCTATCGTGCTTTTGACGTGAGCCGGTTGCTCAAGATACTGCCGGCAAGGGCCGGGCAGCACTACTCGCGGGGGCTGCTGAGCCGGGGCATGGAAGCGCTGCGGCAGTTCTATCTGAATACCGGGTATCCGTTCGTCAAAGTGGCGGGCAGTTCTGATTTCGACGACGGCCTGGCTACCCTGACAATCGACATCGACGAAGGACCGCGCTGCCGCATCGGGCGGGTGCTGGTGCGGGGCAATCGGACGGTGAAGACCGGCACGGTTCTCAGGGCCGCGGAAGTCGCGCCCGGCGAGCTGTTCCGGCAGGACCGGCTGCATGCGGCCCGGAGCAGGCTCTACGGGACAAGGCTTTTCCAGCGGGTGCTCTTCTACGTCAATCCCGATTCGACGGCCGACAGCCTGGTGCTGGTCCGGTTCGACGTCGTCGAGCAGCCGCACCGGGTTTTCTCGTTCGGGGGCGGGTTCGAGACCCCGCCGTTCCGCCTGCTGCTTTCGGTCGGCTGGGAGCACGTCAATCTGTTCAACGCCGGACATAACCTGGCGACCGACGTTGAATACAGCCCGGACTTCTCGGGCGACTACCGGGTATCGCTCGACGCGACCTACCGGATACCTTACCTGGTTCTTACGCGAGTGGACCTTTTCACCCATCCTTTCTTTCACTGGGAGGAGATTGACAGCACCCGGCACCGCGAGTACGGGGTGGAGACCGGGCTGAGCCGGAGTCTGCGACCCGAGTTGAGCGTCGGGTTGTCCAACCGCATCCGGCTGGTGGCCGACACGAGCAGCGGGATTACGAACGGATTCGTGCTGAACGCCCAGTACGATACCCGGGACGATATCTTCGACCCGAGTCACGGCGTGTACCTGTGGCCGGTGGCCGAAGTGGCCGGCGGCATCCTGATCGGGGACAACGACTTCTTCCGCCTGACCGGCGAGGCGCGGTGGTTCGGGTCCCTGGGCCGGGGTTTCGTGCTGGCGCTGCGGGGTATGGCCGGTCGGGCGTTTCCCTACGGAAGAACCGACCGGATGCCGTACTACGAGGCGTTCAAGCTCGGCGGCAGGAACAGCCTGCGCGGTTACGACGACCGCTCGCTCGGTCCGGATTCGACCGGACCGGACTCGACCGGCGGGGAGCGGTTCGGGCCGATGGTTCTGAACGCCAGCCTGGAGTTGCGCACGCCGTATGCGTTCGGCTGGGTGGGCCTGGTCGGGTTCCTGGACGGCGGGGAAGTCGTTGATCCGCAGGCCGGGTTCGGGGTCGAGCAGTTCGAGTACAGCGCCGGGGTCGGGGTCAGGGTGCGGACTCCAATCGGGCCGGTCAGGGTTGACTGGGGCAAGCGACTCAAGGACCCGGAGCCGGGCGACGTCGGCAAGTTCTACCTGGGGCTGCTGCATGCGTTCTAGCGACGCAACCGGCCGGACGCGGCGTCGGGGTCGCGGCTGGCTGATTGTGCTGGCGGTTGTTATCGTGCTGTCCGGGGTGCTTTCCCTGTTCCGGCAGGCGGTCGGTCGCTTCCTGCTCGACCGGACCTTGACGGTTCTCGCCCGCTCGACCGGCGCGCGGGTGGAGTATGAACGACTGAGCGGCGACGTTTACGCCACCCCGAGATTCGAGAACGTGACGGTCGTGTTCAACGGGGATTCGATCAAGGCGCAGGAACTGGTTTTCAGCTACGACCCGTTCGGGTTTCTGCGCGGTCGGATTCCGATCTCCGAAGTTGATATCATCCGGCCGCATCTGTTCCTGAGTACCCGACAGCCGGTTCCTTCGGACTCCGGGAAAGAAGAAGCCGCGGTCCCGGAGTTCCCCAGGCTCAGTCTGAAGCAGTTGCGGATTACCGGCGGCGTGCTCGAATACGACGGCGTGCCGCGGGTCGATTCGCTGGACCTGGTCCTGTCGCTGGAGTCCGGTCCCGAAGAGGTCGGCGCGCGGCTCAGGAGTGCGAGCGGCAGGCTGGTGCAGGAAGAGATTGCGGTCAAGGACATCAGCGCGGGCTGTCGGTTGACCGGTGATTCGCTGGTGCTCAGTGACCTGATGGTCTTCACCCGCAGTTCCCGGGTCGAGGGGAGTTTCCAACTGGCGCTTGACGGCACCGGGATGAAAGCGCAGGTGGATGAGTTGAGCGTCAACCTGTCTGAGTTTTTCGATGTGCCCGGTTTTGTCCGGGCAAACGGGAGCGCCGGGATTCAGAACGGGGTGAGGAGCGGGGAGCTGAATTACGTGGCTGAAGGGCTGCGGCTTGCCGGCGTTGAACTGCCCGCGTTCAAAGGCAAGCTGGTGCTCGATGACCCGGACCTGCGCGTGGAAGCGGCAGGCGGCGATATCGCAACCGGCAGTCTCAGACTCAGCGGTTCCCTCAATATCGAGCGACTCAGTTACCACGGCGAAGCGTTCCTCCGGCAGGTTGCGGCCAACCGGTTCCGGCCCGACGTGCCGGTCGCGGCATTCGATGCGGACGTGAAGTTCCGGGGCTGGGGGATTGACTCGATTCTGGTTGAGCTTGAGGCCCGGGTTCCGGAACTGGGCATCGACAGCCTGACGGCAAGCGGCGGGTTCCGGGCCGGCGCGGTGAGTATCGATGGGCTGGAGTTGCGCGGGCCGTCCGGGTGGCTCTGGTTGAGCGGTTCCTATCATGACGGGCTGGTGCAGGCCGAGTGCGTGCTGGACAGCTTCGATATCGGTCCGGCCGGGCGGCTCGCCGGGATGGAAGCCGGCGGCAGACTGAGCGGTCTGCTGCGAGTGGCCAGGAATCGGGACAGCCTGTATGCTGCGGGCGGTCTGCGGGCCTACGGGCTGAGTCTGTCCGGCGCCAAGGTCGAGCGGGCGATTGCCGAATTCGACCTCGGGATCGGGGAGAGAATCAGCGGGCGGCTGGTTGTCGGGGGCGAGGAAATCCGCGCCGGGGGATTCGAGCTCGATGCCGCGCAACTGGTGCTGCTCGACTCGGATTTCGACCTGAGAATCGACCGGCCGGAAGACCGGCTGGTGGCTTTGGGTACGGTCGGTTTCCTGTCAAGGACCGGGGCGGAATGCGAAGTGAGTACTTTCCAGTTCACTGCCCGGGATGAGACCCTGTCCGCGCCCCGGGCGTTCGGCGTCAGGTGGAACCGGGATTCGCTGATGCTGTCCGGGGCCAGGTACGAACTGGCCGACGGGTTCGTCGAACTGGAACTGACGCGGGTCGGCAGCGGTCTTCCCCTTGTCGATGCCCGGGCAAGGGGTCTGAATCTACGTAAGCTGCAGAAGCTGTTCGGGATTCCTTTCGAGTTGTCGGGGACGTTCGACTTCGACCTCGCGGGCAGGGACAGCTTCGATCTGAAGCTTGTCGGTACGGACCTGGAGGTGACCGGGATCGGGATGAGGCTCAAGAAGCTGGGCGCGGAGTTGACTTTCACCGAGTCGTGGTCGAGCATCGACGACTGCTGGTTCGTTCACGTGCTCGATACCACCCGGGTGCAGGGACGGGTGAACTACGACCTGGCGGACGGGTTCCGGCTTGACGACGTCGATGTCGAAGCGGATATCGCCGACCCGGGGCCGTGGGTGCTGAGTTTCCTGAAGGAAATCCTGGACCTGCAGCAGGGCGAGGTCTACGGAAAGCTGGCGCTGCGCGGCGGGCTGACCGAGCCGAACCTGGACGGCCGGGTGCGGTTAGTCCGGGGGACGATCCTGGTCCCGGCACTGAACACGCTGGTTGAGGGTGTCAATGCCGAATTGACCGCCCGGGGAAACCGGATTACCCTTGACAAACTGAGCGGGGGCGCGGGCAAGGGTATCGTCACCGCGGCCGGTTTCGTCGACCTGGGCAGGAACTGGCTGGTGGATACGTTGCACTACCGCATCCGGCCCGACGGCGCGGCAATCATCCCGCTGCCGGAAGTCTACGCAGTGGTCGGGGGAGATATCTGTCTGGACTGGGCGCCGGGCCGGCCTTTCTCGATTGCGGGCACGATTGACGTCGAGGAGGCGCTGCTCGCGTTCAACTTCGGGCAGACAACCGCGCCCGCCGCGGAGGAGGATACCGCTGCACTGGCCTACGATATCAGAATCAGGGGCGACCGGGATATCTGGCTGCGCAACCGGATGGTCGATATCGAGCTCTCCGTTGACCTGCATCTGCTCCGCACGGCGACCGGGGAGACCTTCTCCGGCCAACTGGCTTCAAGACAGGGGGATATCTACTACCTGGACCATACACTCAGGGTGAGCCGCGGGGTGATTGCGTTCGACAATATCAGCCGGCTGAACCCGAGCCTTGACATCGTGGCCGAGTTGCCGGTGCGCTCCGTGGTGCAGACCGAGGAGGACCTGCCGGACAAAGTGCTGCTGACTTTGAGCGGGACCCTGGAGAAACCGGAGTTCCGCTTCGGGTCCGAACCGGCCGGCTGGGACGAGACCGAGATTATCACCTACCTGAGTCTGAACGTCACCACCCAGGAGTTGTCCGCACTCGAGAACCGGGAGATGATGACGAAGTACCTGTCGGAGAGGTTTCTCGGCTACCTCCAGACCCAGGGCACGAAATGGGCGCGGAAGTACGTCGGACTGGATGAGCTGCGATTCGAGAGCGAATTTGCCGGCGGCGAAGGGAACAGAGTGACGGTCGGCAAGTACGTCGGCCGGGACCTGTACGTTACCTACACCCAGAACTTCACCGGCGAGCTCCAGCCCGAGTTCACAGTTGAATACTACCTGAACCGCCGGAACGAGATTGTCGGCGGGCGTTCGGCCGACGGCCGTTACTCGGTCCGGTATCGATATAAACTCAGGTACTGACCCGTGTTCTGCGACGTCGTAATCCCGGGCTCGCGCCTGGACGAACTGACCTACCGTTTCGACCGGAACCGGCTCGGACCGCTCAGCCCGGGTGACTGCGTCAAGGTCAGGCTGCGGGGCAGGCCGGTCAAGGGAGTGGTTCTTGCCGGTCGTGAGAAGAGCCCGGTGAGCCGGTTGCTGCCGGTCGAAGAAGTAATCGAGCGGGAACTGGTCGGACCGGAACTGCTGGCACTGGCCGGTTGGATGTCGGGTTACTACCGGGCAACGCTCGGGGAGGCGTTCGGGGCCGTGCTTCCCCGGGGAATCTGCGGATACCGGCCGCGGGCGGTTGCCGGGCCCGGGCGCGACGACGCGGAGGAAATCCACCACAAAGGCACGAAGAGCACCAAGGTAGAGGTCCCGGCTTCCCTGCCGGATGCTATCGACCAGGCCGTGACCTGGGACCGGTTCGGGGTGTTCTGTTCGGCGCGGGACCGGGGCCGCCTCGGGCTGGTTGCCGGTTTCGCCGCCCGGGCCCGGGAGCGCGGAGCAGTTCTGCTGCTGCTGCCCGAAGCCGGGCTCAGGCAGTGGGCGGCGTCGCTTGCCGGGCAGTTCGGCAGCGACCTTGTCGAGTTCCATTCCGGTATGAGTATCGCGCGCCGGAAGCAGGCCTGGCGCAGAATCAAAGCGGGCGAACACGGGGTCGTCCTCGGCGTGAGGTCGGCGGTGCTGGCGCCGGTCGGGCGTCCGGGCGGGATTGTGGTCGTGGACGGACACGACAAAGTGTACAAGGAAGAACGGCATCCGCGGTACAACGCCCGGGACCTGGCGGTGAAGCGGGCGCAGACTGCCGGGTGTCCGGTGCTGCTCTGCGACCGGACCCCGGCGGCCGAGACCTGGTTGAACCTGGAGACCGGGGCCTACCAGTGGCTGGAGAAGCCGCAGCCGGGGCGGACACGACGGGCTGTTTTCGTCGTCGATATGCGGCGGCACCGGGACGAGATATTCTCTCCCCGGCTGATGCGCGAACTGGAGCAGGCAGTGAGCAAAGGCACGGCCGTGCTCTACGTCAACCGCAAAGGCGTGAGCCGCCACGTCGTCTGCCGGGAGTGCGGGGCGGTGCTCGAATGCCGGGAGTGCGGGGTCCCGTTGGTCCTTTCGGCCGACGGAATGCTCTCCTGCGGATACTGCGGTCAGCGCCGGGCCGCGCCCGAGGCGTGCCCGCAGTGCAAAGGAACCAGCTTCCTCTTCCGAGCGCCGGGAGTGGAGATGGTTGCCCGGGAGGTGGAGGAGAAGATTCCGGCTGCCCGGGTGGTGCGGGTCACCGGCGATTCGACCGATGAGTTCCCGGCCGGTCCCGGCACCGTGGTTGTCGGCACCCGGGCGCTGCTCTTCCGGTCGTGGCCCGGGAGCGTCCGGCTGGCCGCCGCGGTCTGTTTCGATTACGACCTGGTGCTGCCTGACTTCCGTTCCCGGGAGCGGGCCTTCCAGACCTTGTTCGAGATGGAGCGGCGCGCCGGGGAGTCCGGGGCGAAGCTGGTCGTTCAGACCCGGCGGCCCGAAGACCCGGCGGTCTGCTGCGCGGTCGAGCACGACCCGGCTGCCTTCATGGAACAGGAGTTGAGCCTGCGCGAGGAGTTGGGATTCCCGCCGTACCGGCGGCTGGCGGTCATCGAGTTCCACGGAACCGGGACCGCGAGAGTCCGCCGCCAGGCCGAGCGGGTCGCCCGGTCAATCGACCGGGTGCCGGGCGCGGAGTCGGTCGGCCCGGTCGAAGTGAAACGGCGCGGCCGGGGTACGGTCTGGCGCTTGCTGGTACAGGCCGACCGGCACCGGGGCCTGGGCCGGGTGCTCGGGCGGGCGCACCTGGAAACAACCGGCGTCGAGGCCAGGGTTGACGTTGACCCGCTGGAAGTTGTCTGAGGTCGGCCGGCGTCAGTTGCCGGGTGTTGAGTCAGGCCGATATCGGGCCAGGTGCCGTAGGTTGTCGCGCAGGGTGCGGGCCTCGCGGTCGGACGCCGACGTATCGATGAGCCCGGCTGCGTCCCGGTAGTAATCGATTGCGGCAGCGGTATCCCCGAGCGTTTCGTTGGCCAGCCCGATGTTGTTCAGCAGCGCGGGCAGCAGCGCGGCGGTCGAATCGCGCAACAGGGACCGGGCAGTCGCGTAGTAGACCAGGGCGCTGTCAGGATAGCGGTAGTTCTGGAACAGATACCCGGCGCAGAAAGCCAACTGGCTGCGCAGTTCGACGTCCTCAGATTCGGACTCGTCCAGCGCGGTGCGGAATTCAGCCAGGGCCCGGTCCGGGCCGGCCGCTTTGTGATAGCAGAACCCGAGATAGCCGTGAATCGGCCCGGCGTTGTCGGGCGAAGCCGGCTTGACGAGCTTGCGCAGCAGCTCGCCGGCCTCGAGCCAGTCCCGCTCCGCGACAAGGGAATCGACCTGCTTGAGACCCTCGTGCATTTTGTCCGGCAGCGCGGCCCGGTCGAATACGGGCGGCTCGACGTCGCCCATCGTCCGGGTGAGCGTAGTCAGGCTGGACCCGGCATTGGACAGGATCGGGATCATGACAGTCCGGTCCACCGCCGTCGACAGGGTCCGGGTGAGCATGAACAGGAATGCCACCACGACGACCCCGCCGATAATCCACAGGTACGCGCCGCGAACCTGGAACCCGGAGCCGGGCTTCTTGCGCGATTTGCCGCGTTTCGCCATGGGTGCATCTTAGCCAGGCAGCCCCGCCTGTCAAATTCCCCGGTGCGCGAGGGCGCGGAGAGGAATGAACCACGGATGGACACGGATGGACACAGATGAGGGCGGAAGTCCGAATTCGACATTCGACACTCGGCATTCTGAATTACGACAGCCGCCAAGAGCGCCAAGGCTGAGGGCCGGAGCGGAGAGGAAAAACACCAAGGCACCACGAGCACGAAGAGGAAGTAACCACGGATGGACACGGATAGACACGGATATGGCGGAAGTCCGAATTCGACATTCGACACTCGGCATTCGGAATTGTGATAACCGCCAAGGCCGCCAAGACCGCCAAGAGAGGAGTTGTCATTGCGAAGGAGCGAAGCGACTGCGGCAATCTTCCTTCCGTCAATCTGCAATCACCAATCTGGATTCCACAATCCCTCGAACCCTCGGACCCTTGACCCCTGGGTCCCTTCCGTCCTCTGCCGTCAGCGCGTCAGGATGACCTTCCGGCTTGGACCCTTGGACCCTTGAATCCTCGAACCCTCTCCTCTTATGAAGTACACTCCCGGACTCAGATGCCGGACGTCGTTCTCGCCGGGGTGCAGGACTGCCACCCGTCGTCCATCAGCGTCATACAGTTCGATTCCGGGCCGTAAGCTGCCGGCCGTAAGCTGTGAGCTGATTTCCAGCATCCCGCGGACGAGGGTGGCCCCGATGGGCTTGTAGGCGACGGGCGGTTCCGGTTCCGCGACTGCGGGGCTGCCGTTCGCGTCGGTCTTGATGAGATAGACGTCGATGCCGCCGGCGCCGAAGGACGCGGTGTTGCCGGTGATGACGTACCCGCCATCCGCGGTCTGCGCTACCGAGCGGCCGTAGTCTCCGTCCGTGCCGCCATAGGTCCGGGTCCATACGGTGTCGCCCGAGGCGTCGGTCTTGACGACCCAGACGTCACGGTCGCCGGCGCCGAAGGACCAGGTGTAGCCGGCGATGACGTACCCGCCATCTGCGGTCTGCGCCACCGACTGGGCGCCCTCGTCGTCCGGGCCGCCATAGGTCCGGGTCCAGATGGTGTCGCCGGATGCGTCAGTCTTGATGAGCCAGAAGCCCACGCGGCCCTGGCCTGAGGTTTGCGTGTGGCCGGCGACGACGTACCCGCTATCCGCGGTCAGCGCCACCGAGTAGCCGAAGTCGTGGCACATTTCGCCGTAGGTGTGGGTCCAGATCGTGTCGCCGGAGGCGTCGGTCTTGATGAGCCAGGCGTCGTAGCCGCCGGCGCCGAAGCACTCGGTGTAGCCGGCGATGACGTACCCGCCATCTGCGGTCTGCGCCACCGACTGGCCTTTGTCGGCGTCCGGTCCGCCATAGGCCCGGGTCCACATCGTATCGCCCGATGCGTCGGTTTTGATGAGATAGACGTCGAACCAGCCGGGGCCGAAGGAGCGGGTGGTGCCGGTGATGATGTACCCGCCATCTGCGGTCAGCGCCACCGAGGAGCCTTCGTCCCAGTCCCCGCCGCCGTAGGTCCGGGTCCACATCGTGTCGCCGGAGGCGTCGGTCTTGATGAGCCAGACGCAGCAGCCGCCGGGGCCGAAGGACTCGGTTTCGCCGGCGATGATGTAACCGCCATCCGGGGTCTGCGCCACCGACTGGCCTTTGTCGGCGTCCGGGCCGCCGTAGGTCCGGGTCCACATCGTGTTGCCGGAGGCGTCGGTCTTGATGAGCCAGACGTCGGTATCGCCGCCGCCCGTACCGGTGTTGCCGGTGATGATGTACCCGCCATCTGCGGTCTGCGCCACCGAGTAGCCGTAGTCGTCGTATACGCGGTTGTAGGTACGCTGGAACCGGACCTGGGCCGCCAGCGGCGTGGCGAGCACGAGGACAAGGAGTGTTGCGGCCAACAGGCCGAGCATTGATATTTTTCTCATGCGCTTAGTATGGCTCAGGAACAGTCGGATGTCAAGGGCGGGTCGGCGGGGATGGACCCAGGAACCGAAGTTGAACCACCAAGACACAAAGTCACCAAGGCCAGAACTCAGACAGCACGCGGCTTTGCGCCTCTCCGTTGTTTCGGATTGAGCGCATCCATCAGGTGACGCTTCCATTCGACTCCGGCACCTCGGCTTTGTGCTCTTCGTGCCTTTGTGGTGAGATTCCTATGTCGGTTTTCGGGAATGGAAGTCGGGTTTGCAGCAGGGGATGTTGCGTTGTATAATTGGGTGTTCAATCACAGGAGGAAGGAAGGGTTTATGTTTGTCACC
>CBDUVZ010000060.1:0-17017 GCA_965370805.1 uncultured bacterium
CCATCCAACCGTCGTCTGCAACCCACATTCCCCACAGAATTAACGTCCTCATCCCACACTCGGCATTTGGAATTGTGATAGCCGCCAAGGCCGCCGGGTCAGGAAATGCTCAAGCCCCAATGGCCAAAGAGGATAGGGAAACCGCCAGGTGCACCAAGGTTGAGAACCGGGGTGGAGCCGGTGGAACTCACTGCCAAGGGTCCGCGAGAGCCGTTCGGCCCGGGTGGCGGGTGGGCAGGTGGCCTCGCGTAAGCCCCTGATGTGCCGGGTGTTATGTGCTTGCAGGTTGTGCTGTCTTGACTTTGGAACTGCCCGGGATAGACTACCTGTTTGATGCTGCTTCTTAGTGTTCTGCTGGCCGCGGCGCTTCAGGTTCAGGGTGACTTGAAGCTGACGCTGGACCAGGCCGTCTGTCCCACGGAGGACAGCGGTGCCGTGCTCGAACTCTGCTATGACATTCCCCATTCGTCCCTTGCGTTTCTGAAGCAGGACACCGGTTTCCGGGCCGAGTTCACGGTCAGTCTGCAGGCGATGGACCGGGGCGGGAATCCGGTGGCCGGGGATTGCTGGTTGAGAAGCGTGTCGGTTCCTGACTATGACATGACTGTTGCCGGCGAGTCGGCCCTGGTGGGCGTGGTGAGTCTGAGTCTGCCGGACGGAGTCGCGACCGCCCGGGTTGAGGTGGCGGATGTTGCCAGCGCGCGGACCGCGCACGCCAGTTTCCCGATTGAAACGTCGCCCCAAGGTGTACGGATCCGGTTTCTGAAAGGTGGCCGGATCAACCCGGTCCGCAGCTATCGGGTCGGGGATACCCTTGAGGTCCTGGCTGAGGTGTTGGACCCGGTTGTCGGGGTCGACAGTTTTCGTTTCCTGGTGACTGGGAGCGGGAGGCCGCTGGCAATCGGCGGGCTGGTGCCCGGATTCGATTCCGCCGGCCGGCGGATGGGTCGTTTCCGTGCCGCGCTTGGTGACTCGTCCGGTGCTCCACGGACCGGTGCCGGCGAGCACTGGCTTGAGGTTACGGGTCTGAGTCCGGAAGGCTCCGGAGCGCGCGGCCGGGCGAGCTTCAGGATTGAGGTGCCGTTCTTCCTGGACGATGCCGCGTACCGCCAGAAAGTGGACCGGCTGTTGTACGTGGCGTCCATCGGGGAGATGGATGAACTGCGGCGTCTGGTACCGCCGGAGCGCGAAGCCGGATGGCATGCGCTCTGGAGCGACAAGGACCCGACGCCGACCACCGAGCGGAATGAAAAGGAAGAGGAGTATTTCGAGCGCATCGAATATGCTGAGGAGCATTTCGGTCACGGCGACCGGGGATACCGGAGTGACCGGGCCCGCGTCTACGTCGAGCTTGGTCCCCCAGGCAATATCGACTCCCGGCCTTTTGAGATCGACAGCCGGGCTTATGAGGTGTGGTCCTACTACAGCCTGGGACGGGAGTTCCTGTTCGTGGATCGGTCCGGGTTCGGGGAGTACGTGCTGGAGGATCCGAGGAGTTGGAATGAGCCGTAGGGCCATCAGGACGGAAATGTCAAATGCCGAATTGCGAAGTCCGAATTCGGGAATCGGAGATCGGAAATCGGAAATGGGCCGCACGTCCCCGTTTCACCGGTGCCGAGCGGGCCGTATGGTGATGTGCGCGGCGGGAGTTGTCCTGTTGTGCCTGTCGGCGACCGGGAGCGAGCCGGGAGGATCCGGTCGGGCAATGGAGTTCGGCATTGACTGGGCCGCGTTCCGGGGAGCCGGGGATTCAATCCGGGTGGAGTTCTTCTACGCGATACCATACGGCGAGCTGGATCCTCTGGCAAGGGACTCGGGCTACGTGGTTGAGTTTTCGGTGCGGTTCCAGATGGAAGGGGAAGGTGGGTTCTCTGAGGACGCCACAATCTGCAAGCAGGCCCGGGCCGGGTCTCTCGTTGAGGCCCGGGAGGCCCGACGCGCGTTTGTTGACGGCTTCAGCGTTTCGGTGCTGCCGGGAAGATACTGGTTCAGGATTGCGGTGGCGAAGCCGGCCCCGGTGCAGTGGGATACCACCGGGGAGCAGGTTGATTTTGTTGAGGCCGGTGCGGTCGAGGATTCGATTGTCGTGCCCGGTTTTTCTGACGAGCCGGCGATGAGTTCGCTGCAGCTTGCCGCCGGTTTCGCGGTGGATACGGTTTCGGGTACGGTTTCGGTGATTCCCAATCCGATGCGGACCTACGGGGGTGGCGGACTGGATCGGATCTATTACTACTTTGAGGGGTACAACCTGGCGGTGGATGGCGATAGCTACGAAGTGCGTACGGTTGTGCTGAACACCACGGCAGAGCCGGAGACAGTGCTGCAGACCGTGACCGTGCGGCCCAAGACCGGGACTGACGTATCGTCGGCGCTGGGCACGATGGTTGCCGGTCTTGCCCCCGGCAGGTATTCGCTCGGAGTCGAACTTCTCGACCGGGCAGGCGGGGGAGTCGCCAGCCGGGAGGTTGGTTTCCGGGTGCCTGATACCAGCGAGGTGGGCGGGTCCAGCCCGTACCGGCTCGAAATGGGCAGGCTGGAGAGACAGCATTACGAGGCCCTGGAGTACATCGCTACCAAACGGGAACTGGGCTATTACAACAGCCTCAGTGACTCGGGCAAGCAGGCGTATCTCGCCTGGTTCTGGGCCAGGCATGACCTGTCCGAATTCGCCCGGAGGATGGAGACCGCGGCGCGGTACCGGACTTCCCGGACTCCGGGCCTGAAGACCGACCGGGGCAGGATCTACGTCAAGTACGGTGAGCCGGATGAAGTGGAGCGGTGCGTCATCGAAATCGACCGGCGGCCGCGGGAGTACTGGCACTACTACGGCCAGAGCTACGTGTTCGTTTTCATCGACCTGCACGGAGACAACGACTACCGCTTGGCCTATACCACCAGCTCGGACGAGCCGGCGACCGGCTACGAGCGGTATCTGACCCCGGATGAAGAGGAGTTGTTCCGCTGAGATGGCTGAAGCTGACGCTACGCAGAACGGCGGTCGTCCCGAGCCCAGGGCAGTGATGGTTGAATTGCATCTTTTCCGGTCCGAAGTGTGCGACCTTCCGGCCCGGGTTGAAGCCCAGCCGAATGATATGGTTGTGATCCGGGACGAGGACGGTGAAGACCTGGGCAGGCTGGTTGGTTTCGTCGACCCGGAGGAAGAAGTCAGGGGTGTTGTGGTTCGGCGGGCTACCGAGGATGACCTTAAGAACCGGGATGAACTGGATGTCAAGACCAAGCGGGCGATTGAGCTGTTCCGGCGTTTGAAGGACGAGTACGGACTGCGGATGAAAGTAGTGGATGCACACTGGCGGTTGGACCGGCGCAAGGTCTGTTTCTACTTCATTTCCGAGGAGCGGCTCGATTTCAGAACACTGCACAAGGTGGTATCTTCGGCACTGAACGTCCGGGTCGCAATCAAGCAGATCGGGGTGCGTGACCATGCCCGAATCGTGGGCGGACTCGGAGTATGCGGCAGGGAGCTTTGCTGCAAAGGATTCATGACCGAGATGAGGCCGATTGCGTTGAGGATGGCGCGGCAGCAGAACCTCTTCGTCGAGCCGGCGAAGATATCGGGGCTGTGCGGAAAGTTGCTGTGTTGTCTCAGTTTCGAGGAGGAATGTTACCGCCAGGCGCTGGCCGAGATGCCGCCAATCGGAGCCCGGATCAGAACCGGGCGGGGAGACGGGCAGGTGACGGGCTTTGATGTGATGTCCGGGAAAGTGAATGTCCGGTACGACGACGCGGCCGAGCAGGCGGTTGCACTGGAGGATATCAAGTGTGAAGAGTGAGTGGATAAAGCAGATTGCCCGCAAAGAGCGGGTTGACCCGGCCGAATTGAAGAAACTGATTCGGAGCGGCCGGGTCGTGGTATTGCGCAGCCGGCGTCACCGGATCGAACCGATTGCGGTCGGCAAGGGAATGACCGTCAAGGTGAACGCCAACATCGGGACTTCACCGGACCGGAGCGACATCGAACTGGAACTGGCGAAGCTCAAAGCTGCGGTCGAGGCAGGAGTTGATACGGTTATGGATCTGTCGGTCAGCCGTGACGTCGACGAAGTGCGGAAGGCCGTGATGGCCGAGTCACCGGTGCCGGTCGGAACCGTGCCGGTGTACCAGGTCGCACTGGATGCTCGCCGGAAGCGCAAGTCGTTTGTGGAAACGAAAGCGAAGGACATCCTCGCCGGGGTCGGCAAACACCTGGCGGACGGGGTGGATTTCGTCACTGTGCACTGCGGGGTGACGAGGAAGAACGTGGAAGCCCTGCGCAGCAGCAGGCGGTTGTGCGGCATCGTCTCGCGGGGCGGGTCGATGATGGCCGAGTGGATGGAGCACAACGGCAGGGAGAATCCGCTCTACGAGTACTACGACGAGCTGCTGGCAATGGCGAAGGATGCCGGGTGTGCTTTGAGCCTGGGCGACGGCCTGCGGCCGGGCGCGCTGGCCGACGCTACCGACGAGCCGCAGGTGGCCGAGCTGATGACCATCGGCGAACTCGTGCTGCGGGCACGGGATGCCGGGGTTGGTGCGCTGGTTGAAGGTCCGGGCCACGTGCCGCTGGACCAGATCGAGGCGAATGTCGTGCTGGAGAAGACGGTCTGCGATGAAGCCCCGTTCTATCTGCTCGGGCCGCTGGTCACTGACGTCGCCTGCGGGTACGACCATATCGTCGGCGCGATTGGCGGTGCCCTGGCCGCGTATCACGGGGCCGATTTCCTGTGCTATGTGACCCCTTCAGAGCATCTGGGACTGCCCGATGTCGAAGACGTACGGCAGGGCGTGATTGCCTCGAGAATCGCCGCTCACGCCGCGGATGTGGCGTGCCATCGACGCGGTGCAATCAACTGGGATAACCGGATTTCCCGGGCCAGAGGACGGCTGGATTGGAACCGGATGCTGAGAGACTGCATGGACCCGAAGCGGGCCCGGGAAGTGTACGGTGCGAACCGCTCACTGACTGATGGCGTCTGCACGATGTGCGGAGAGTTCTGTGCCATCAAGCGGGATGCCGGAAGAAAGAAGAAATGACCAATAACCAAATCACGAGGAAATGCCGAATGCCGAATGCCGAATGATGCGCTGCGACAAGGAAGCAGTTGCCGTCAGCATAATGACCAGGCAGGTACCGTTTACGGGGAAGGAGATTTCGCATGAGCAAGCCGACGGTTAAGCCCAAGTACAAGCTGTTCACCCCGGGTCCGGTTCAGGTTCCGGATTGGATTCGTGGCGAACTGGCTGCCGAACTGGTATACCACCGGGAGGAATCCTTCGGCAGAATCCACGCCTCAGTTGTGAAGAAGCTGCAGAAGCTCATGATGACCGAGAACGAGGTCTACGTCTTGACCGCATCCGGCACCGGCGCGATGGAGGCCGCGGTCGCCAATCTGGTGAGTCCGGGCGACAAAGTGCTGGTTGCGATTTCCGGCAAGTTCGGGGAGCGGTGGCGCGAGCTCTGTCTGCGGTTCGGCGCGTACGTCGACACGCTGGCAATGCCGTACGGCAAGTCAGTAGTCCCGGTGGAGGTTGAGCGCCACCTGCGGGCAACCGAGACCATCAAGTGCGTCTTCACGACCCTGACCGAGACTTCGACCGGCGCACTCAATGATATCAAGGCATTCGGCGAAATCTGCCACCGATTGAACCGGGTGCTGGTTGTGGATGCGGTTGCCGGGCTCGGCGCGGACGAGCTCAGGACCGACTCGTGGAACGTCGATGTGGTGGTGGGCGGTTCGCAGAAGGCACTGGCGGTGCCGCCCGGGCTTTCGTTCGTCGCGATGAGCGAGCGGGCATGGGAACTGGTCGAGCGTTCCAAGGGTGTGAGGTACTATTTCGACCTCAAGGCCTACCGCCGGTTCGCCGAGAAAGGCCAGACGCCCTGGACTCCTGCGATCTCGCTGTACTACGGACTCGATGCGGCTCTCGGCCGGGTCGTCAAGACCGGGGTGGTCAAGTACTGGAAGTCGCACCGGCAGATGGCCGGGTTCGTGCGGGGCAAGATCAAGCGGCTGGGTCTTGACCTGTTTCCCGACGAGCCGTCCAATGCTCTGACCGTGATCAGGATGCCGAGCGGTGTGGACGGCGCGAAGCTGGTTGACCGGTGTATGAAGAAGGACGGTGTGCTGTTCGCGAACGGGCAGGCGAACATGCGGGGCAGAATCGTCCGAATCGGTCACATGGGACCGTTGACCAGGGCTGCGATGGAGCGGGCCCTTTCAAGCTTCCGACGGGCCTACCTGGCGCTGTCCCGTCGCGGCAAGTAGCCTGCGCAGTCGCACCAGATAACCTGCGCAGTTCTGGGACTTACGCTGCCGATAGGGCGCTGCATTTCTGCGTCGCAGTCAGGCTGAGTTCGGCGGCAGGACTAACCCCCTTCTTTTCAGTAGCTTACCGTTGCGGAATCCCTCCGTGGGCTGGCATGGAGCTTGCACTACCCGGTGCGGAGGAAAATGAAGCAATCACCCCTGCGTTTCTGGAACGTGTTCCTTGGCGGGCTCGTTCTGATTACGCTGGGTTTCGCATCCAGCCTCGGGTCAGGCCAGGTCCAGGCACTCACGCCGCTGGTCGCGGTGGTGGGTGGTCTGGTCGCGTTGACCGTGATGGCCGGGAGCGGGCCCCGCGCTTTCATGTAGTCCCCGGATGCCGCTATGCGGCAGACGCTGAACAGAAACGGAATTCATAATCGGCGCCGGGTAGTGCCGTTGGACGGCATTCTGGCCTAGTCTTTCATGTCGGAGTTGCCGTTCTGGTCTGCCGGGAGCCGGAATTTCCCCATCCACCGCAGGAAGACTGTCACGTAGTTCACGAACGAAACAACAATCAGCACGGTTACAGTGTTATCAACCCATGTTTTGTACCGGGCCAGTGCGGGCAGGTTCAGGGTGTAGTAAACGAGCACCAGGGCAAAGACGAACCCGGTAATCTTGCCGAGCACGTCTGAGGATACGAATCTGCCTTTGGTCTTCATTATCACGAGGCTGCCGGCGAGAATCAGCAGGTCGCGCAGGATGACTGCGGCCGCGATGTGAATCGGCAGATTGCTGATGTAGACGAGTGTGACGAGCACAGAGCCTACCCAGATCTTGTCCACCAGGTGATCGAGCACCCGGCCCAGGTCTGATACCTGATTGAGCTTGCGGGCCAGGTATCCGTCAAGCGCGTCGGTAATCCAGGAGACAACCATCAGCGAGAGCGCGGCGATTCCCTGGCGTTTCACCAGCAGCAGAAGGATGGCGGGAAGCAGCACCAGCCGCGACAGGCTGAGCAGATTGGGAACAGTGACGAATCTGGCGGCGCCGAGCAGTCCGTTATGCTGTTCCCGGTTCTCAGCCACGTTTCACCTTGCTCAGCATTTCCCGGGCGTGAGCCAGGCTCGTCCCGGTTATGTCTGCTCCGGCGACCATCCGGGCCAGTTCTTTCGTCCGGTCCTCGCGGTCGAGCCGGCGGATGGCGGTAGTCGTCCGGCCCTTTCGAGTTGACTTGGTAACAAGGAAGTGGCGGTCGGCGTACTTGGCAATCTGGGGCAGATGGGTGATGCAGATGACCTGGCGGTTGCGTCCGAGGCGGGCAAGTCTGTTCCCGACCGCTTCGGCGACCCGGCCGCCGATTCCGACGTCGATTTCGTCGAACACCATGGTCCCGACCGGGTCGACTTTCGCCAGCACGTTTTTCAGTCCGAGCATGATGCGCGAGAGTTCGCCGCCCGAGGCCACTTTGCAGAGAGGACGGGCTTCTTCGCCCGGGTTGGCGGTGAACAGGAACTGGATGGTATCGATACCGGTGGGCGACAGGGAATCGGGACCCGGCTTCTCGGGCCGGGTGATATCTGCAATCAGCCGGGCTTTGTCAAGTCCGAGCGCGGCGAATTCAGTGCGGATTGCTTTCTCGATCCGGGCTTTGGCTTTCCGGCGCTTGTCGGAAAGCGACTCGGCCTGCCGGAGGAGCTGCGTCTGCTCGCGCTTGATTATTTCCTTCAGGTCGCGGCACCGGGAGTCGTCCAGTCCAATCGAATCCAGTTCCTGTTTCAGCCGGGCGGTCAGTTCCGGGAGTTCGTCTGCCCGGAGTCGATACTTGCTCTGCAGTTTCTCGATGAGGAACAACCGGGCGTTGATTGCTTCGAGCCTGTCGGGCGAGACCTGGATGTTCTCGCGATACCGGACCAGTTCCCGCCACAAATCGTCGGTCGCGGCTTCGGCATCGGCCAGGGCGCGGCGTTTCGGAACCAGGGATTCGTCGGTGCGGCCGAGCTCCTCCAGTTTCCGGGAAGCCAGGGCCAGGAGTTCGGCAACCGAGCCTTCCTGTTCGGACAGCAGTTGTTCCAGTTCCCGGGCAAGGGCGTAGCGTCGCTCGGCACTCTCGAGCAGTTCTCTTTCCTTGTTGAGCGAGCCGGTCTCGTCCGGCTGCACGTCCGCATCGTTGAGTTCCCGGAACTGGTACTCGGTCAACTCGCGGCGTTCGACGCGGGCTTTCAACTCCTGCTTCCGTCCGGTCAGTTCGGTCCGTTTGTCGGCCAGGTCCCGGAATCGGTCGGTGAACTGGCAGCACCCGGCGGTGAGCCCGGCATAGGCGTCCAGGATTTCCCGGTGGGTCTCGGCGTTGAGCAGAAGCTGGTGCTGGTGCTGGCCGTGCAGGTCGATCAGCCGGTCGCCGATCCGGCGCAGGCCGCGGACTGTGATGCCCGAGTCGTTGGCATAAGCCGCGTTCCTGCCGGTGCGGTCGGTCCTCCGGCGCAGGACCAGGACGCCGTCGGTGCATTCGATGCCCAGTTGACCGCATTCCGGTTCGGCTGACTGCGCATCTTCGAACCGGGCTTCGACTGTTGCCCGGTCGGCCCCGGTCCTGATTACGGCCGCATCCGGCCTTTCGCCCAGAACCAGGGACAGGGCTCCCAGGATGATTGACTTGCCGGTTCCGGTTTCGCCGGTGAGCACGTTCAGGCCCGGGCCGAATCCCACTGCGAGGTCCTCAATCAGGGCGTAGTCGCGGATTTGCAGTTCGGCGAGCATGTCAGAGCTGGCTGCCGCTCCAGTTCATCTTGTCGCGCAGTATGCTGTACCAGGTCTTGCCGCGCGGGACGACAAGCCGGATTGAGAAGTCGGCCCGACCGATCCGGATTGGTTGGGACGGCTTCACCTGCCAGCGTTTCTGGCCGTCGAGGTTCAGCACTCCGGGTTCGGACCCGGGCGCGAGTTCGAGTTCGATGTCGACGTCAGCCGGCAGAATCAGCGGTCTTGCCGCCAGCGCGTGGGGGCTGAGCGGCGTGAGCAGGATTGCCTCCATCGTGGGATACGCGACCGGGCCGCCGGCGGCGAGCGAGTAGGCGGTGGAGCCGGTCGGGGTCGCCACCACCAGGCCGTCGCCGACGAACTTGTTGATGAATTCCCCGGCCGAACGGACGATGACTTCGATGACTCGACCCGAACGGCCCATGCCGAGCGCGCAGTCATTCAGGGCAAAGCCTCTCTTGCTGCCGTAGCGGCACGCGATGACGATTCTGCGTTCTTCGGAGTGCCGGCCCCGGGCGAAAGCGTCAATACCCTTCCTGGCTTCGCCGACCGAGAACTCGGTCAGGAATCCGAGTCCGCCCAGGTTGACGCCCATAATCGGGACCTGTCCGGCCCCGACGAGCCGGGCCGCGCGCAGGAGCGTGCCGTCGCCGCCCAAGGCTACCACCAAGTCCACGTTCTTCACCAGCCGGGCAGCAGGGCAGTAGTCGGTTTTCAGCTTCAGTTCCCGCGCCGTACTGGTTGCGAGGACCGGCTGGTGGCGCTTCGCTTTCAACCACCGGACCAGGTCGGGCACGAACCGGGCTGCCTGCGGTTTCCGTCGATTGACAATCAGTCCTATTCTCATGTTCTTGCGCTCCGGTTGACAAACAGATAGCGGGGTTTGCCGGCCAGGTCTTTCTCGATGACAGCCGATTCGGCCCGCTCGCGCAGCAGGTCGGCCTGGGTTTCGTCGATCTCCAGGGCGAGAAGCCCGCCGGGAGCAAGCAGTTCGCGGCCCTTGTCGAGCAGCATCGTCAGAATTCTAGTGCCGTTTCGCCCGCCATCAAGGCTGGTCTTCGGTTCGTGGTCGCGCACCCGCGGGTCGAGGAACGGAATCCGGGAGTCGGGCACGTACGGCGGATTGGAAATGAGGAGGTCCACTTTGCCTCTGAGCGGAGTGAAAACCGGGTCGTCCAGGTCCGACGCCTGGCGAAGCTCCACCCGGTCCGCGACACCCAACTCCCGGCAGTTGAGCCGGGCGACCGCCAGCGCTTCGGAAGACGTGTCGACCGCCACGACCCGGGCCTTGTTGAATTCCCGGGCCAGTGTGATAGCGATACATCCTGAGCCGGTGCCATAGTCGATGATGAGTTCCGGGTCGGTCATCTTCTCAGCAGCCCTTGCCACAAGCTGTTCGGTCTCAGGCCTCGGGATCAACACCCTCTCATCGACGTAGAGCGAGAGGTCGAGAAACGGGGCGGAATTGGTGACGTACTGGACCGGGCGTCCCTGCTTCACTTCGGCCGCGAGGCAGGAGAAGGTCTGTGCTGTCGCCGGGGAGACGCGGGTGGTACTGAGATAGAGTTCGTGGCGACTGACCCGGAGCAGGTGCATCAGCAGGATTTCGGCTTCCCGGCGCGGAATCGTGTCGGCGGCGGTCTTGACCAGTCCGGCCGGGGTTGTCATCACAACTCCGAATGGCGAATTACGAATGCCGAATTCGGACTTCCGCCCTCATCCGTGTCCATCCGTCGTTACTTCCTCTTCGTGTTCCCTCGGCTCCGCTCGGGACAAGCCTTGGTGCCTTGGTGTTTCTCCACTCCGGTCCGGTTCTCTACCTTGGCGCACTTGGCGGCCTTGGCGGTTGGTTTTCTCCTGTCCTGCGCCTCACGGGTCGGTGTGTCCGGTTCCGGCCGCGGCCTTTTCCATCTCGGCCTTCTCAAGAGCCGTGAAGAGTCGTTCCAGGTTGCCTTCCAGGATTGTGTCGAGTGAATGGAGTGACAGGCCGATGCGGTGGTCGGTGACCCGGTTCTGCGGGAAGTTGTAGGTGCGGATTTTCTCGCTCCGGTCGCCGGTTCCGATCTGGTTCCGTCGGTTCGCGGCGGTGCGGGAGGCGTCTTCCTGCCGTTTCGCTTCGAGCAGCCGGGCGGCCAGGACTTTCATCGCCTTGGCTTTGTTCCGGCCCTGGGACCTTTCGTCCTGGCAACTGGCCACGACCCCGGTGGGCTTGTGGGTGATGCGGACCGCGGAATCGGTGACATTGACGTGCTGCCCGCCGTGGCCCGACGCGCGAAACACGTCGACGCGCAGGTCGCTCGGGTCGATGTTGATTTCCACTTCCTCCGGTTCGGGCATGACCGCAACCGTGACTGTGGAAGTGTGGATTCGTCCCGAGGCTTCAGTCTCCGGAACGCGCTGGACCCGGTGGACCCCGCTTTCAAACCGGAAGGCTCGAAAGGGTTCGCTGCCTTCGACGCCGAAGACGATTTCCTTGAGCCCTTTCAGTTCGCTCGGTCTTGAACTGATTGCCACCGTTTTCAGTCCGCGTTCCTCGGCGAAGCGGGAATACATCCGGAAGAGGTCGCCGGCAAAGAGGGCGGCTTCCACACCGCCGGCCGCGGCCCGGATTTCGATGATGCAGTTCTTCTCCCAGTCGGGAGACCGGGGCATGAGAGCCTGGTTGAGTTCTTCTTCGAGCCGGTCCAGTCGCGTGCCAAGCACGGTCAGTTCGCCTTCCACCAGTTCCTGCATTTCCGCGTCAGTGGTTTCGGAACGTAACTTCTCGGTATCCCGGATCTCCTTTTCAGTCTGCTCGTACTCCCCGAGCCGGGCGAGAAGCGCGGTTATCCGCCGGTGCTCGCGGGTGAGCCGTTGGAGTTCGGACGGGTTGCGGGTGATCTCCGGGTCCCCGAGCCCGGATTCGAGCTTCTCCAGTTGAGCGGCCTGCGGTTCGAGTTTCTTTCTGAATTCCTCGGCAGAAGTGGGCATGGTTGTGCTTCGAGTTTCGGGGTTAGCGAAAACGGGCGGTGGCCGGACGATTGTCAGGACTCATGCTCACCGGCCATTATCCTGTTTGAGGACAGACTGTCAAGCCGAGCAGCCGGCCCAGGAACCGGGATAGAACCACAGATGGACACAGATCGACACAGATCGATATCGCACTTCGGCACTCCCTTTTCTGCCTGCGTTCATCTGTGTTTATCAGTGGTTTTCGCTCCTACGTCGGTTTTCGGGGCCATCCTGTCCAGACGTGTTCTTGACATTCGCGGCCGCAAGGTCGCCGAACTCCGGCCCGGCGCGAACAACCTGCACCACGTTGCCGGCGGCGTCTACTTCGTCCGAAGCGAATCCGGCAGCACGAGTGGAGCGAAGCGGAAAGTGCCGCCGGATGGCACAATCCAGAAGGTGGTCATCAGGAAGTAGCCGCGGGTTCCGAGGACGACACTCACGGAACGGCTCGGATAGAGCAGGCGTGACTTCGGGCCAGGTCCCGGCTGACTGCCGGCAATCCTGACGCCTCAACTCCCGGCGTACCTGCCTGTCTGCGTGCAACGCACAGGCAGATTCACAGGCAGGCAGTTTCCACTCCGTTCCAATTCGACCGTCTTGTCATGCCGTACCTTGACATCGCTCCGTAATGGGTGGTTGTCCCTGATTCTCCCGGCAAGTGCTGCAGGAAGTTCTCCGGCAAGTCCTTTGAGAAGTATTCTGACAACATCCGCTTGAAGTCATCCGGCAAGTCATTCGACAAGTCTTCAGACAACTGCTGCAGCAACACCTCTTCAAACTCTTCTGGCAAGTCTTTCGACAACTGCTGCAGCAACACCTCTTCAAACTCTTCTGGTAAGTCTTTCGACAACTACTGCAGCAACACCTGTTTCAAGTCCTTGCGCAAGTCTCCGACGAACTCTTCCGGCAAGTGCTGCGGCAAGCCTTCTGACAAGCCTTTGGGCAACTATTCAGGGGGCCGGGGAGGGGGGGTCGGCAGACAACGTATATCTGATTGCCCGGTCGTCTCTTAGCCTCGATTTACGCCGGTGCCAAATGATAATTCTTTGTATCATTGGCCGAACAGGGGCAACCGCATGGCGAAACAGCAGGGCCGTTCCCCTTTGACCCGGAACCGGGCCGGAAGCTGTGCGAACTCGGCTGCCAGCAAGGAATTTCCACGTCCGGCTTGCGTTCGCCCTCGGCTCCTGGGTCTGGAATTCCGGGGACATTGGAATTTCGGGGACATAATAAGAGATTATTGACATTCGCTGGACACTGAGGCCGTAGAAGCCGGGCTCCAAGGGGCCACGGAAACACAAGTGATCCGCTTCCGGGATGGAAAATCCTTTATTGTGTCCCCGGAACTACTCCTTTTGCGTCTTCAGCACCGTCATGACCAGACTCGCCGTCCTGTCACGCGTACGACGGGAACCGTCACTTTCCTTTTTCGTGGTTCTTGGGGGGAAGTCCCAGTAGTCGTGCAAGCCAGCCGGCGGGCTGAGACTGCCTTGGTCGGCAGCCAATGCCCGGTAGCATCTTCTGCAGGTTGGTTTCGTTGTCCACCAGCACTTCGCGGGACTTCGACCCGACGTACGGACCGACAATACCTGCCTGCTCGAGCTGGTCAATGACGCGGCCGGCCCGCGCCCAACCGATGTCCAGCCTGCGCTGGAGCGTCGAGACTGACGCCTCGCGGTGGCGCACCACAATTAGGGCAGCCTCGGCGAACTTCTCGTCTAGCTTCCGGCCCTCATCTTGCGAGTGATGCCGCTCGGCCATTTCCACCGAGTTTTGCTCTGGCAGGGGTTCATAGTACTGCCGGGCCATCAGACCTTTGATCACGTCGTCGGGCAGAATCGTGCGCAGGTCATTCAACTTTGCGGGGGGCCCAGATTTTTCTCTGTCGTACAGCACGTCCACCGCGGTACTTCTGGCCATGTTCCGTGCACATTCGGCCGGATTCCCGACCAGCCCGGTCAGCAGTGCTGTCACGTACGCAAGCGTCCACGACTGGACCAAACGCGCGCAAGCCTGTTCCGGCACCCAAGGTGTGTGCAACCGCACAGGACCCGATAGCCCCGGCTGTACCAGCAGCATGTCGCCGTACCTGAGCAGCAATTCCGCACCGCTTACATCTAGGATGGTGTCTGAGTCAGCCTTCTCCTCAACCCAGAGCGAAGCCCTAGTAGTGAAGTCATCTCTAACCCAGTTGGCTATGCCCTTGGGCAACGGTGGAGATGCGGCCACCAGAAGATGGATGCCTACCCTATCCCCGTGAAGCGTAATCTGGACGAGACGTTCTTGGAGTTCACTGGGAACCCCCAGCAACAGAAAGGACAGGTCGTCTATCACGACGAGGATGTGGGGCTTCGTCTCGACCCCGTCCTTCTCGGCGCAGGAATTGTACTCGACGATGTCGCGCACGCCGATGTTGGCGAGCTCGCTATACCGGCGCTGCATGATGTCCACAATCCGGCCGAGCTCGCGCACCGCCCGGGCAGGGTTAGTCGTGACCATACCCAGGAGGTGCGGAAGCGGGTTGTATGTGGATAGCTCCAGACGCCCGGGGTCTACCATGAGCAATCGTACTTCTCTAGGTGAGGCGCGACAGATGAGAGATGCTATCATGGCGTGTAGCAGCGCCGACTTACCTGAGCCGGAGGCACCCTGAATGAAGAGGTGTGGATGCTCAAGAAGGTCAACTGCAAAGGCAGCACCGGCAACATCTACCCCTATCGGAAGCTGGAGTCTTGAAGTACCTTCCCCCAGCGAGGCGGATGGAAGCAAGTCACGCAGCCACACGGTCTTTCTATTGCGGTTCAGCACGTCGAAGCCGACCCCGGCCTTGCCCAAGATGGCTGGCAGGAAGTGCATTGCCTCGGCGCGAAGTGCCATCTGGATGTCGGGGAGGATGCTCTTGACAGCGTCAATCCTGCATCCCGGGGCGAGACGGAATTCGAAGCGGGAGAACACAGGCCCATCCACGGCCCCGGCAAGCTGCCCGTGGATGCCGAATTCATCAAGCTTCCCCACAAGTTGTGCTCCTTGCCACTCGCGGTAAGCGTGTTCTTGGGTTGCATCATCGGGTCCTGCGGAATAGTCGAGGCAGTCGAGCAGACCATGCGGAAGGTCTCTATGGAGCTGTTCGGCCTCACCGCGGAGCTGCTGCACTTCGCCTCGTTCAACAGGGCGGTGCGATGGTCCGTTGGGCAGTTCCGTCACTCCTCCTCCCTGGTCCGGATTTCTTCCTCTGTCGGCCTTCAGCTGTCCGCTGGTAAACGGCTCCGTCCTCGTTGTCGAACGGGTGTCGTCCTTTTGTTCCCTATCGAACCATTGACTTTCGCGCCATCGCTTGTAGGCTGCCTCCTGCCCTACCCGCGGCTGCATCCTGCCGTTGTCGCTAACCCACCAGTGCTCGGGGTTCAGTGGGTTGAACCAGCATCGGCACTCCGGATGAAGGACGATGCATGCCCGCCAGTCTTCGCGCTCCAAGCCGTGATTGGACTTGCCAATCCAGATGGCATGTAGACGCTGCTCATCGGCGGCGTGCCCTGGTGGCTCAATCTTCTGGAACACACGACCGTGTACCAGACGTCTGCAGTCCTCGCACGCGCTGGGATACGATTGGCCTAGTAAGTAGCTCCTGTCCGGCACAGTGCTCAACCGACCGGCCCCGGCCAGCCGGTGACTCACCGTGATGGCAATTTCGTGCCAGTCACGTTCAACTCCGCCTTCCACATTTTTCAGCCGGTTACGCAGCATGAAGGCGAGTCGAGTCGGCGGAAACCTATGGCGCAGAGCAGTGACGATTCCCTGCGCGACGGTGAATACGGCATCCTGGTCGACGTCGTGCAGCCATGAGCTCACGAAGATGATGACCCACACCATCTCACTCTCCGGCAGTTCTGGCAAGTACTTTGGTGACAGCGTGCCGGACGGGTCGAGGCCCAACCGTGCGCACTCCTCCAATAGAGGTCGCCAAGGTTGGCCAAAGAGCTTCCCCAAGGCGCTTGCGGCCCGCCGCGTATGCTCCGGCACCAGCGGCTTTCCGCAGACGCGTCTGTAGAGCTCGAGATTCTCCGGGGCGAGTTGGTCTGGATGAAGGTTGATGTGGTACTCCAGCGTCCTCACTACGAAAGGCATCGCGCTGTCGTCCCGCTCTGGGGAGTTGTGGGGACACATTACTTATCTCCTACCCATCCAGCTTCGTCTACTTCCTTTTCCTGACCGTCTTTTCGGTCCGGCGGGCGGACGTGCAGTTCCTTGGCTACTGGGTCAGGATGTCCTTTCCTGTTGCTCATCGCCTGCCAGCATATTGGCCGGGCAGTGAAAGTCAAGACGGCTCGGGCGGCGGGTTGATACCGGTTGTGGCTGCCTTGGCCGCGGCCGGAACGAGGGCCGTTGCGCCGGTGTAAGTCGAGCGCGGTGCGGATGTACACGTAGGTCTTGCCGGTGCCGGTTTCCATCTCGACTGAGAAGTTCGGGAACCGGGCCTGCTTCTCACCCGCCGCAATCGTGATGGTCTCCTCGATGGTCTCGAGTTTCTTATCCGGCGTCAAGCCACCCCGTGCCTGAACCACATGCAGGTTCTGAGCAGAGCCGCCTCGTCCAACTCCAATCGGTTCGGCACGGCCGCGAAGTCCGCGCCGAGCACGAACGTCAGGTCCTTCTCCACGCGCGGCTGACCCTCGAACAGGTCTACGACCGACGCGATAGCGTCCAGTCGGTATTCCTGATTGGCGTCAAAGCGGAACTGCATCTGCCGCTAGTGCCAGCTTGAGGGGCGTTGGAGCACGAACCCGTCGGCCTTGGGCATGGCGTCCGGGAACTGCGAATGAGCCAGGTTCGCCCGTCCGATGGTGAAGGAGCCGTCGGCTGCCTTGCTGAGAGCCAGCGACTGGCGGGCCGGTGGGAACGCCACTACGACCCGCTTGCCTGGGAAGCGAGGACGGATGCTGCGCACGACGTCGGCGAGGTCACTGTCTCCCGATATCAGCAGCGCGATATCGAACAGGTCACCGTATGCGTCGTTGAGCATC
>CBDUVZ010000061.1:0-16980 GCA_965370805.1 uncultured bacterium
GGTCAGGAAACGGGGCAATCGGCACGGTGGGCTGGTGCTTGGCGCAGTTGGTCAGCGCGGCCAGAACCACGACGGTCGTGAACAGCAGTCTTCTCATAGCTATCTCCTTATCGGGTAGCTCCGGGACGGGTGAAAGCCCGGGGACAGGCGGTTTGGATTTCAGATTTTGGATTGATGATTGCAGATTGGGGAAGCCTCACAGGTTCATTATTGCCCGAACTCGGCCGGGAGTCAAGGACGAGATTGTCACGTCGGCCTGCGGCTTCCTCACAGTGACAGGAAAGGGAGTCAAGGGTTTGCCTCGGCTTTCGGGTTTGATTCGGGCCGGGTTTCTTCTGTAATCCGGGCGGGAGGATATGGTTTTTTCTCGGGGGATTCGTTCTTCCGCTGAGCCGGGGTGCGCTTTGTGGTTCCCTTTTCGGTTGCAGAGCGGTGCGCCGGTTTCTGTCTTCCCCGTGTCTGTGTTTTCGGTGACCCGTCGGGCGTGCCCGCGTGTCATCCCCGGGGCCTCCGGTCGGGCCATGGCTCCGGCCTCGCTCCGGGCGTCCGGTCGGGCGTCCCCGGCTGCGTCGGTCCGGGCCTCCCGCCGGGCGTCGGTCCGGGCGTCCCATCGGGCCATGGTCCCGGCGATTCTCCGGGCGTCCCGTCCGGCGTGCCCCCCGCCGTCCCGTCCGGCGTGCCCCCGGCCAAGGGTGCCGATCACCCGTCGAACCAGCCCGGAGGCCACCCCGGGGGCTGTGTTGTCCGGCAAACCGTAAGGCTAGAAGCATGAGGATGATACGCAAATCGAAGGATGACGACCGCTGCAGGAGCACTGCGCGGTGGATTTGGACGAGTCGGGAGGCCCGGAGCGTACTAACAGAGCGTGCTGCCTTGCGGTGGCGTCGGGCTGAGGTCTGTCAGTCGGGCTGGGCCGCGAGTTGGCCGCAGGCTGCCTGGATTTCCTGACCCCGGCTGCGGCGGATGGTTACCGCGGGGAGCAGGGGATAGAGGGCCTGGGCGAATCGTTCGACCGCTGCCGGTGAGGTGGGTTCGAGGTCGGAGCCGGGGAAGGGGTTGAATGGTATCAGGTTGATCTTGCAGGGGATTCCTCTGAGCAGCGCGTCGAGCCCGCTGATGTCCTGTCGCCGGTCGTTGATTCCTTTGATGAGTACGTATTCGAAGGTGACGCGCTTGCCTTTGATGCGGGTGAATTCCCTGACCGCGGGGATGAGTTCGCCGAGCGGGTGCTTGCGGTTGACCGGCATGAGTTCGGTCCGGGTTTCGTCGTCCGCGGCGTTGAGTGAGAGGGCGAGTTTGCTCTGGAGCGGGAAGCGGGCGTAGCGGAGAATCGCGTCGGGTATCCCGGCGGTGGAGACCGTGATGCGGCGCGCGCCGATGTTGATGCCGAAGTCGGAGTTGACGTTGCGGATTGCTTCGACCGTCGCTTCGTAGTTGAGGAAGGGTTCGCCCATGCCCATGAGGACGACATTGGTCAACTGTCTGCCGACGTGGCGCTGGACCGCCTGGACCTGGACGGCAATCTCGTGCCAGGCGAGGTCGCGGATGAGTCCCATCCGGGCGGTATTGCAGAACCGGCACCCGAGCGGGCAGCCGACCTGGGTTGAAACGCAGACCGTGCGGCGGTTTTCGTCGGGGATGTATACCGATTCGATGAGCGCGCCGTCGTCGAGCGTGAAGGTGAATTTGACCGTGCCGTCTGCGGCTTCGAGCGTGCGGGCCGGCCGGAGTTCGGAGATGCGGAACCGGGCCGCGAGCCGGGTGCGGTTCTCTTTGCTGAGGTTGGTCATCGCGTCGAACCCGGTGGCGTCTTTCTGCCAGACCCAGGTGTAGAGCTGTTTGGCCCGGTAGCTTTTCCAGCCGAGTTCCGTGCAGAGGGCTTCGAGTCCTTCGAGGTTGAGTGTTCGGATATCAATCATTGTTTCCTCGCGGCGACGTTGAGTACCAGGCCGACGGTGATGAAGCTGACGACAAGCGACGAGCCGCCGTAGCTGAGGAACGGCAGGGCAACGCCGGTGACCGGCATCAGTCCGAGCAGCATGGCGATATTGACGAAGACCTGGTAGCCGATGATCGCCGCGCAGCCGACCGCGACCAGGGAGGCGAATCGGTCGCGCTGATACCGGGCCGCAACCAGGAATCGCCGGATGATGAGCGCGAAGAGTCCGAGGACCGCGACCGAGCCGACGAAACCGAATTCCTCGGCGATGCAGGAGAAGACGAAGTCGGTGTGCCGGTTGGGCAGGAACCCGAGCCGGCTCTGGGTGCCGCCGAGGTAGCCTTTGCCGGTCAGGCGACCCGAGCCGACAGCGATGCGCGACTGGACGGCGTTCCAGCCGACGCCGTTCGGGTCGAGCCAGGGCGCGAGGAAGCTGCGGACGCGGGCCCGCTGGTATTCTTTGAGCAAGGAGAGGAGGGCCGGGGAGAGGAGCCCGAACAGGGAGCCGACCGTCAGCGCAACCAGCGCGCGGGCGAGGTTGGTGCGGATGAACATGATGACGCCGAGGAAGAGGAAGAATGGAATCCAGGTCCAGAGCGAGAACCCGGCGGTGAACGATATCAGCGGGGTGTAGAGCGCGAGTAGTTGCAGCGACCCGAGTCCCTGCCAGTAGAGCATCGCGGCGAGCACGGCCCCGAGCAGGAGGGCGGCGCTGAGGTCCGGCTCAGCGAGTATCAGCAGCGCCGGGGCAAGGCAGATGACGACCGGCCAGAACAGGGACCGGACCGAGAACCGGAGGACGCGGACCGCTGCCAGGTGCCGGGCGAGCAGAATCATGGTCGCGAGTTTGGCGAACTCGGACGGCTGGAACGCGAGCGGGCCGAGCATGAACCAGCGCCGGGAGCCGGCGCCTTTGCCGAGGAACAGGACCGCAATCAGCAGGACGAGCATGATGCCGTAGAAGGGTACGGCCAGGCCGAGGAGCACGTTGCGCGGCAGGAGGTAGGCGATGACGAGTCCGGCGACCGCAATCGGCAGGAAGACGAGCTGGCGGGTAAGGTAGTGGGTCCCGCCGGTGGAGTAGATGACGAACATGCCGAACGCGGTCAGCGCCAAGACTGAGCCGAGAATCCAGACGTCGAGTTTCCTCACGTCAGTGCGCGGTCTCGTCCGGCAGCGAGAACCAGGTCCGGATCAGTTGGCGGACTATCGGCGCGGCGACGACGCTGCCGTGGCCGGCGTTCTCAACTATGACCGCGAAGACTACTTCCGGGTCCTCGGCCGGGGCGTAGCCGACGAACCAGGCATGGTCCGGGCCGGCGGGGTTCTGGGCCGTGCCGGTCTTGCCCGCGATAGTGATAGCCTTGAGTCGGACGGCTTTGGCGGTGCCGTGGGCGACCACCCGTTCGAGGGCGGTTTTGACCTGGGCCAGGTCGCGGCGGCGGAAGGGTACGGTCATGGTCCTGGTGCTGACCTGCCGGATTGTCCGGCCCAGGGAATCGACCCGGGCGAGGAGGTGGGGCCGGCGGCAGGCGCCGCCGCTCGCGATTGTCCCGTAGGTGACCGCGAGTTGCAGCGGGGTCATGAGGATTTCGCCCTGGCCGATAGCGAAGTTGAGCATGACGCCCGACGTCCACTTGCCCTCGCCGTAACGGTCGTCAAGCCACTCCCGCGTCGGGATGTTGCCGGCGGCTTCGCCGGGAAGGTCGATGCCGGTCGGCTCGCCGAGGCGCAGTTGCGCGCAGTAGTCGGCAAGCGTGTCGAGCCCGAGCCTGTGTCCGAGCTGGTAGAAATAGACATTGCAGGAGTGGGCGATTGCTTCAAGCAGGTCGAGGCTGCCGTGTCGTTCCCAGCAGCGGAACGTCCGGTTGCCGTAGCGGAACGAACCGGTGCACGGCTCGAACCGGGTTTCGGGCGTGATCACACCCTGCCTGAGCGCGGCCAGGGCGACTATCGGCTTGAACACGCTGCCGGGCGGGTAGCTGGAAGCGGTGACGCGGTTGAAGAACGGCTTGGAAGGGTTCCGGGCGAGGCTTTCCCAGGTCTTGTGCGGCAGCGGGGAGGTGAACAGGTTGGGGTCGAACCCGGGCCGGGAGACCAGGCAGAGGACGTCGCCGGTTGCAATCTGAATGCCGACGACCGCGGCGCGCTCGTACCAGGACGTGAGCCGGGCGGCGAGACGCTGGAGTCGGTGGTCAACGGTGAGATGCAGGTCGTTGCCGGCCTGGGGGAGCACCGGGCGCTTCTCGGACAACGGGCCGACTTCCTGGCCCCGGGCGTCGACTTCGATGTACTCGTAACCGTCGCGGCCGCGGAGCAGTTGTTCGTATCGGGTTTCGATGCCGTCGCGGCCGACGTAGTCAAGCGCATGATAGCCGGTGTCGCGGGCCAGGTCTTCCTCGTTCACTTCGCCGAGGTGCCCGAGGACATGGCAGTACAACTTGCCGTCCGGATAGGTGCGGACCGGCTCGACGTGGACCCGGATGCCGGGGAGACGGAACCGGTTCTCTTCAATCCGGAAGACCGATTCCCGGTCAAGGTTGCGGCTGATCTTGACCGGGGAGGAGAGGAATTCGACCGGCCGGACCCGGTCGGCAAGTTCCCGTTCTTCGACCCCGAGCAGACCGGCAAGCACTGCCAGGGTGCTGTCCTCCAGTTCGGTCGGTATCGCGGAGACGGCGAACGCCGGTCGGACGTCGGCAATCAGCCTGCCGTTCCGGTCGAAGACCCGGCCGCGGGCCGCATGGAGCGTGATTCTCCGGATGTGGTTCCGGTCGCTGAGCCGGGAGTATCGCCCGCCCTGGATGATCTGGAGCTGGACAAGTCGCAGGGCCAGGATTCCGAAGAGGACGAGCAGAATCCGGCTCAGTCGCTTCAGCCTGGTTTCCATGAGCGGGGAAAGAGCCGCGCGACCACCCGGTCGGCGGGAAGGACAAGAACAAGAGTCAGCACCGATGATACGCCGAGCGGGACGAACCCGGGAAGCCCGACGCCGGCCAGCACCAGGACGAGCTGTTTGAGCAGCAGGCCCACCAGGACAAGACCGAAGGCGTACCGGTGCGAGCGGTAGAGCATGGTCCGAAGGGTCGCCGCGCCGTACGCCAGCCCGGAATAGATCAAGGCGTTCGCGCCGAGCGCCGGCGGATAGAGCAGGTCAAGGCAGAGCCCGCTGAAGAACGCCAGCAGGGTGACCGCAAGCCGGTCCTCGTGCAAAGCGAGGAAGAACAGGGCAAGCAGCAGGAAATCGGGGCCGAAGGGCGACGTGACCGCCTGGATCAGGAACAGCAGATAGAGGAAAAGCAGCGTCAGCAGTCGCCTCATCGGGTATCCTCACCGGGAATCGGTAGCTCACGGGGACCGACATTGTCGAGCCAGTCATCATTGGCTTCGTCCATAGTCGCCGGGATGCCGACGAGGAATACCTGTTCGAGGCCGGCCAGGTCAACGAAAGGCCGGACGCGGACCGACTTGAACAGTTGCGCCGGCCGGTCAGAAGCGGAGACAACAACCCCGACCATCAGGCCCCGGGGGAAGATACCGCCCAGCCCCGCGGTCACAATCGTGTCACCGGGCTGGAAATCGGATTCCCGGGGGACGTAGTCGAGTTCGAGCAGGTGCCGTGCGCCGGGCCGGGCAAGGGCCGGAATCCGGGAACGTCGGTTCGTGACCGCGATGCGCGAGTCCTGATCGAGGAATGTCTGGACCAGCGACTGGTGGCGGCCGACCGCTACAACCTTGCCGATGACTCCACGGGGTGCGACTGCCGGAGTCCCGATAGCGACCTGGTGGCGGGTGCCGCGACTGACCACGAAGTAGCGTTCAAGGGTCGTCAGGTCGCGGGCGATGACCGGCGCCCGAAGCAGGTCGAGGTTGCCGACCCGGGCTTCGGCCTGGCGCGAAATGGTGCGGAGCCTGGCGTTCTCCACGGTCAGCTCGGCGGCAAGCCGGGTGAGCCGCCGGTTCTCGGCCTGGAGCCCGCTGAGGACGGTGCGCAGATGAACGACGCCCCGCAGCGGCGCCAGCAGCAGGGTCTGCAGCGGCATGGTCAGTGTGTGTTTGAGTGGAACCGGAAGCAGCAGGAGGACGAGTCCGAGCGCAATCAGCAACCAGGAAACCCGGTCCTGCCAGGTCTGGAAGGTCCTGCGGCGCAAGTTACTTGCTGCGGGTTATCAGTTTCGCGTTGAGCGGGATGTTTTCGAGGATACGGCCGGCTCCGTGCACCACGCTCTCCAATGCATTCTCGGCAACGAAGACGGGGAGGCTGGTTTCTTCCTTGATCAGCAAGTCCAGCCCTTTGAGCAGAGACCCGCCCCCGCACATGAAGATGCCCCGGTCGACGATGTCGGCGGCGAGTTCGGGCGGGGTTTTTTCGAGCGCCAGCCGCACCGCATCGACAATCAGGGACACCGGCTC
Organism: uncultured bacterium; assembly: GCA_965370805.1. GTDB lineage: Bacteria > Hydrothermota > Tepidihabitantia > Tepidihabitantales > Tepidihabitantaceae > CBDUVZ01. The sequence continues at coordinate 6,353 of CBDUVZ010000061.1, forward strand.
TTCCAGGGATTCGCGCACTTTGATGCCGGTTATCTTGATGGTCTTGGGAATCCCGGACACGAGGTCCCGGCCTTTGACCGACATGGTCTCGTCCTTGCCGGTGGCGTAGGCCGAGCCGATAGCAATCTTGATGCTCTCAGCGGTCTGGTCCCCGATGATGAGGTTGTAGTTCTTCTTGACGTAGTTGATTATCGACTCGTCCATCTCGTCGCCAGCAATCCGGATTGTCGCGGCGTTCACCACCCCGGAGAGAGCGACGACCGCAATCTCGGTGGTGCCGCCGCCGATGTCGATAATCATGTTGCCGGTCGGCGCTTCGACCGGCAGGCCGACCCCGATTGCCGCGGCAATCGGTTCGGAGACGAGGTAGATCTCACGCGCTCCCGAGGCATCGATCGAATCCCGGACCGCCCGCTTTTCGACTTCGGTGATGCCGGAAGGAACGCAGACGATGACGCGCGGCCGGACGAACAGCTTCCGGCGCTGGACCATGCTGATGTAGTGCTTGAGCATGATCTCGACAACGCCGAAGTCGGCAATCACACCGTCCTTCATCGGCCGGATTGCCCGGATTCCCGCCGGGGTTCTACCGAGCATCCGCTTCGCTTCGGTTCCGATTGCCACGACTTCGCCGTTCCGGTCGTCGATTGCCACCATCGACGGCTCGCGCAACTCGATTCCTTTGTCCTTGACGTATATCAGTGTGGACGATGTGCCCAGGTCGATGGCGACATCATTGGTGAACCGGTCGATGATGCTTCTGAGGAACCCGGGTAGGCGCACTGACATAGACTAGTGTAAACCGTCCACGTGTCAACCCGGAAATGCGGAAATGGTGGCAGGACACCGGCTTGCGGATTCCATCCTGTCTTGACTTGGGGGATACCGTTCCTAGAATGCATCCATGATCAAACCCGGCGACAGAGTCTTCCTCTACCATTCCGAGAAGATGAAGTACCTGGTGGAGATTCCGGAGAAAGGGCAGTTCTCCACCCACCGGGGGCAGATCGACTACCAGGACGTGGTTGGGAAGGAGTACGGCTGCTGCGTGAAGACCCATATGGGAATCCGCTTCCACGTCCTGAAGCCGACCCTCGCGGACCTGGAAATGCGGGTAAAACGCACGACGACAATCGTCTATCCCAAGGACATCGGGATGATGCTGCTGGAGACGATCCTGTTCCCCGGCGCCCGCGTGATTGAGACCGGGTCCGGCTCCGGGGCTTTGGCGGTCGTGCTGGCCAACTACGTGCGGCCCGAAGGCAGGGTCTTTTCCTACGAGCGGCGGCCTGAGTTCAGCGAGAATGCCCGGGCCAATCTCACCCGCTACGGCCTGGAGGAGTTCTGCGAGTTCTTTGTCAGCGACCCGGAGCACGATGGCTTTCAGCAGACTGACGTGGACGCAGTCTACCTGGACGTACCTGAGCCGTGGACCCTGGTCGAGCCGGCACACCGGGCGCTCAAGAGCGGGTACGCGCTCGTGACGATTGTGCCGACTGTGGAGCAGGTGCGTAAGGCTGTGTCCGCGCTTGAGATAGGCGGGTTTGCTCGAATACGGTGCAGGGAGATGTTCATCCGGGAGATGTTCGTTCGGCCGTCGGGTATCAGGCCTGCGGACCGGATGATCGGCCATACCATTTACCTGATATTCGCCCACAAGGTCGAGCGCCTGAAGGCCGAGGAAACCGGAGAGGAGGAGGAATGAACCGGCTGATTTGCCTGATGGTTGTGGTCGTTCTGCTTTCGTGCGGCGGGGGCAGCGTGACCGGGGTTTCCGGCAGCCGGGTCGTGTCGCTCGTTCCCAGCGTGACCGAGATTATCTACGCGGTCGGGGCTGAAGACCGGCTGGTCGGGAACACCACCTACTGCAATCACCCGGCCGCGGCCAAGGAAGTCTACAAGGTCGGGGACTTCCAGAACCCGGACATCGAGCGGATTGTGGCGCTCAAGCCGAACCTTGTCTTCGTCACCCTGCCGGTGCAGCGACTGGTTGCCGAGAAGCTGCAGGAGTTGGGAATCAGGGTGCACGTCTCCAGTCCCCGGAGCGTCGAGGGCGTGCTGCAGGAGATCGATTCAATCGGTATCCTGCTCGGGGTGGCAGACCGGGCCGGACCGCTTGCCGACAGCCTGAGACGCCGGCTCGATTCCCTACCGGCCTATCCCGACACCCCGCGTGTTTACCTGGAGATATCGACTACCCCGCTGATGAGCGCCGGGGGCGGGACGTTCCTGGACGGAGCCGTGTCCCGGGCCGGCGGCCGCAATATCTTCAGTGCCGCGGCCCAGGAGTACCCGCTGGTCGACCCGGAGATGATTGTCCAGGCCGACCCGGAAGTAATACTGATTCTCTGCCCGGCCGTGACCGCGGACGGAATCGGCCGGCGGCTTGGCTGGGACCGGGTGTCCGCGGTCAGGCAGAGCCGTGTATTCGACGACCCGGAACTCGACCTACTGGTTCGTCCCGGGCCGAAGGTGGTTGACGCCATTGTGGCGCTTGCCCGCCGGCTGCATCCGGAATAGGCGGGGAGATGCGCAGCAGGACGGCGCTGGTCTGGTTCGGGCTGGCCGGATTCCTGGCCGGCGCGATTCTGCTCTCCCTTGCCGTGGGTCCGGGCGGGCTCAGGTTCGACGCCCCGATTGTGACGTTCCGGCTGCTGAGAATCGCGCTGGGAATCCTTGCGGGCGGGGTGCTGGCGATGACCGGGGCCGCGCTGCAGGGGCTGCTGCGCAACCCGCTGGTTGATCCCTTCACACTGGGCGTGGCGAGCGGAGCGGCGCTCGGCTCCAGCCTTGCCCTTATTGCCGGTGTGGCATCGAGCCTGCTGCTGCCGGTTGCCGGGTTTGCCGGGGCCCTGGTTACAATCCTGACGGTCTACTTCCTCGCCCGGGTCCGGGGAAAGGTGACTGTGACCGGGCTGGTCCTGGCCGGGGTGATCGTCAGCTTCCTCTTCTCCAGTCTGATCATGGTCGTGATGGTGCTTGGCCGCCGGCCGCTCGGACAGGCGATCTACCTGCTGATGGGCCATCTCGGGGTTGCGTTCACCCGTCAGTCACTCGGGCTCTTCGCCGGGTCCGCGGTAGTGGCGCTGGCCGGGTGCGCAGTGCTGATGTTCCACGCCCGGGACCTGGATATCATGGCGGCCAACGAGGAGGTTGCCCAGAGCCTGGGGGTCGATACCCGACGTCTGACCCGGTTGGTCTTCGTCGTGTCGTCGGTGCTGGTCGGACTGGTCGTATCGTTCACCGGTGCAATCAGCTTCGTCGGACTGGTGGTGCCGCATCTTGTCAGGATGATGCTCGGGCCGGCGCACCGGCGGGTGCTGCCCGGGTCGTTCATCATGGGAGCCGGTCTGCTGCTCGTTGCGGACGTCGCGGCCCGGAACCTGGTGCCCGGCGGGCTGCCGATTTCGGTAGTGACCGCGCTCCTCGGGGTACCGTTCTTCGTTTACCTGTTGAGACGGAAGCTGTGAAGTCAATCGAGCTGTCCGGGATCAGTTTCGGGTACGCGAAAGAGAACCTGTTCGACTCGTTCAGCCTGACGGTGGCCGGCGGTGAGTTCCTGGGCGTAATCGGGCCGAACGGCTCAGGCAAGTCCACGCTGCTCAAACTGGTTGCCGGGTTGCTCCGGCCGCGGGCCGGGGAAGTGCTGATCCAGGGCCGAGGGCTGGCCCGCATGTCCCGGCGGGAAGTCGCGCAGATTGTGGCCGTGGTGCCGCAGGAGAGCTTCTTCGCGTTCGACTACACGGTCTGGGACGTGGTGATGATGGGCAGGAATCCGTACCTGGGCAGGATGGAACGTCCGGGGCCCGGGGACCGCGACCGAGCCGCGAAGGCCTTGGAGTTCGTGGGCGTCGCCGGACTGCAGGAGAAAAGTATCAACGACATTTCGGGAGGGGAGAAGCAGCTCGTGGTCCTGGCCCGGGCCCTGGCCCAGGAGCCGGAGATACTGCTGCTCGACGAGCCGACTTCCCATCTGGACATCTCGCACCAGCAATCGTTTGCCGGAATCCTGCACCGGCTGAACCGGCAGGGCACGACTGTCATGTTCCTCTCCCATGACCTGAACCTGGCCGCGCTGAACTGCTCGCGGATTCTGCTGCTGCACCAGGGACGCCAAGTGGCCTGCGACGTTCCGGAATCGGTTGTCACCCGGGAACTGATTCGGAAGGTCTACGGGGTTGACCCGCTCCTGTCCCGACACCCCGAGACCGGCCGGCCCCAGGTGATGCTGCCTTCGCAGCGGTAGCTATTGTCCGGTGTGCGTGGTGTCGGCCGGCAGCGGACCGAGGCAGCGGCGGGCGTACTCGGTGGCGTAGGCCGGGTCCCGCAACTGCCGGCACCGGGCGTCGAGGCTGTCGAGTTCCTGCCGGAACTGTCTCATCTCCTGCTGAATCCGGTAGACCCGGCGCTGCTTGACGAGGATGCTGACGAGTCCGTTCGGACCGGGAAGGAAGACCGCGGCCAGGAAGAGCACCCCGCCGAGGAGCAGGAGCGGAGCGAGTCGGAAGCGGGGTTTGCCGGTTCGCTTCCTCACCGCTCGATTGCCTCCAGTCCCGAGTATTCGAGTCCGTCCCGTTCCTCGATGCGCAGCAGCCGGTTGTACTTGGCGACCCGCTCGCCGCGGCACGGCGCGCCGGCTTTGATCTGACCGGCGTTGGTCGCGACTGCGAGGTCGGCGATGAAGTCGTCGCCGGTCTCGCCCGAGCGGTGCGAGATTATCGTCCGGTAGCCGTTTTCTTTGGCCAGCCCGACGCACTCGAGGGTCTCGGAGACCGTCCCGATCTGGTTGAGCTTGACCAGCACGGCGTTGGCGACGTTCTCATCGAAGGCCCGCTTGAGCCGTTTGACGTTGGTGACGAAGATGTCGTCGCCGACCAGTTGCACGCGGTCGCCGAGCAGGGCGGTATGCTCGCGCCAGCCGTCCCAGTCCTCCTCGCCGAGTCCGTCTTCGATTGACACAATCGGGTACTTGTTCAGCCACCGGAGATACATCTCGGTCATCTCCCGGGCGGACAGCCGGCGCTCGGACGGGGTCTGCAGCACGTACTGCCCGTCGCTTGCGAGCTCGCCGGCCGCAACGTCCAGGGCCAGGAAGACCTGCTCGCCGGGTCGGTAACCGGCTTTCTCAATCGCCCGGACGATGAGTTCGAGCGGCTCTTCGTTGTCCTTGAAGTCCGGGGCGAACCCGCCTTCGTCGCCGATCGTCGTCGGCTTGCCGGCTTCCTTGAGCAGGAGTTTGAGGGTCTGGTAGATTTCGGCACCGACGCGTAGTGCGTCGGCGAACGTCGTGAATCCGGCCGGCACGATCATGTATTCCTGGACGTCGAGGTTGTTCGAAGCGTGGGCGCCGCCGTTGATGATATTGAGCAGCGGGACCGGAATCCGGCAGGCCCCGGTGCCGGCAATCAGGCGGTAGACGGAGATTCCGGCGTACTCGGACACGGCCCGGTACGCGGCCAGCGAGACGCCGAGGATTGCGTTCGCCCCGAACCGGGACTTGTTCTCGGTGCCGTCAAGCTCGATCAGAACGCGGTCGAGCTGGAACTGGTCGGCAACGTCCACCCCGATGAGCCGGGGCTGGATTTCCATGATGACGTTCCGGACCGCGTGTGTGACGCCTTTGCCGAGATACCTGGCCGGGTCGCCGTCGCGCAGTTCGAGGGCTTCGTGGCTGCCGGTCGACACGCCGGACGGGACCGACGCGCGGCCGATTGCGCCGCCGTTGAGCAGGCATTCAACTTCGATTGTCGGGTTGCCGCGCGAGTCGAGGATTTCGCGGGCGAGGAGCCTGGCGATTCGCGTCTGCTTCATCTAGTCGTCCTTGAGCGCGGCGTACTCGGCCCGGCGTTCGGCATAGAGCGGGAACGCGGAGACCAGTTCCTTGACTTCATCCTTGAGTCGGGCGATAGCGTCGTCGTCGCCGACCGCGGCAATCGCCCGGTCAATCAGTTCGGCAATCTTCACCATCTCCGGTTCCTTCATGCCCCGGGTGGTGAGCGCCGGGGTGCCGAGTCTCACCCCGGAGCCGATGAACGGTTTCTGCGGGTCGAACGGGATTGTGTTCCGGTTCGCGGTAATCCTGACCTTGCCGAGCGCCCGTTCGGCGTCGCGGCCGGTGATGTCCCTGGGCCGCATATCGACGAGCACAAGGTGGTTGTCGGTGCCGCCGGATACGATTCGGAACCCGTGGCCGGTCAGGCCCTCGGCCAGGGCTTTCGCGTTGGCCAGGGTCTGGCGCTGGTACTCCTTGAACTCGTCGGTCATCGCCTCCTTGAACGCGACCGCTTTGGCCGCGATGCAGTGTTCGAGCGGGCCGCCCTGGGTGCCGGGGAAGACCAGCTTATCGATCTGCTCGGCGTGCTTCTCCTTGCACATTATCATCGCGCCGCGCGGGCCGCGCAGGGTCTTGTGGGTCGTGGTCGTGACGACGTCGGCGTGCGGCACCGGCGACGGGTGCAGGCCCGCGGCAACCGGCCCGGCGATGTGGGCGATGTCGGCGACCTGGGCCGCGCCGACTTCGTCGCAGATCTCCTGGAACTTGTCGAAGTCGATTGTCCGCGCGTAGGCCGAGGCCCCGGATATGATGATTCGCGGCTTGTGCTCCTTTGCCAGCGCGCGGATAGCGGAGTAGTCGAGCATCTCGGTCTTCTTGTCCACCACGTACTGGACTACGTTGTAGTACCTGCCCGAGAAGTTGATCGGGTGGCCGTGCGACAGGTGGCCGCCGTGGGACAGGCTCAGGCCCATGATCGTGGCACCCGGGTCGGCCAGGGCGAGATACGCGGCGATGTTCGCCTGGGTCCCGGCGTGGGGCTGGACGTTCGCGTGGTCGCAGCCGAACAGTTCCTTCGCCCGGTCCCGGGCCAGGTTCTCGGCGATATCGACGAACCGGCACCCGCCGTAGTAGCGCTTCTTCGGATACCCTTCGGCGTACTTGTTGGTCAGGGCCGAGCCGAGCGCGGCCAGCACCGCTTCGGAGCAGAAGTTCTCGGACGCAATCAGTTCGAGGTTGTTGTGCTGACGGTTCGTCTCTTTGCGGACGGCTTCGAATATCTCGGGGTCAACGGACTTGAGCGAATCGGGTTTCATTCGGCTACTCCTTTACAATTCGCAAAAGGGTATCGGGCGCTTCGCCGATGTCAATACCCCGTCGGCCGGGTTGACGCGGCAGCCGGTCCGGCTAGACTCGGGCATGGTCTTTGACGAACTGCTCGACGTAGTCCGGACCCTGAGAGAGAAATGCCCCTGGGACCGGAAACAGACGGTCGCATCCACCCGGCCGCTGATTCTCAATGAAGCCTACGAACTCGACGAAGCGCTCGGCAGCGGTGACAAGCGGCACATCACCGAAGAACTCGGCGACTACGTCTTCATGGGCATATTCCTCGCCGACGTGCTCGCGAAAGAGAAAGGCATCAAGCCGCAGGACGCGCTCGACGGCATCGTCGCCAAGCTCAAGCACCGGCACCCGCACGTCTACGGCGACGCGCAGGTCCGCGACAGCGACGAAGTACTCGCCAACTGGGAGAGAATCAAGAGCACCGAGAAGAAAGGCGGCAAGCCGCTGCTCGACGGCCTGCCCGATGTGATGCCGGCGCTGAAGAAAGCCCACCTGATCCAGGAACGGTGCAAACGGGTCGGGTTTGACTGGGACGACCCGGGCGACGTGCTCGACAAAGTAGTCGAGGAGGTCGAGGAAATCCGGGTCGAACTCAAATACTCCGAGCCGGACCCGGGGCGGGTGGCCGAAGAGATCGGAGACCTGCTTTTCGCGCTCGTCAACCTCACGCGCCACCTCGGCATCGACGCGGAAAGCGCGCTCCGCGACGCCAACACCAAGTTCACCGCACGGTTCAGACAGGTCGAAGAAGAACTCGCCCGGCAGGGGAGAAGCCCGCAGCAGTCCACACTGGAAGAGATGGACAGGGTCTGGGAACAGGTCAAGAAAAGGGACGGAAGCGGACCGGCAAGCGGTGATTGACGCCCGGGGACGTCGCGCATATCATACGGCCACGACATGAAAGACGTGAACGAACGGACTGACCCCGGTTGCGGGGGATACGATGAGAATAACCGCGGCGAAGGGGTTCTGCTTATCTACACCGGCGGCACTATCGGCAGCATGCCCCGGGATCCGGATGACCCGGACAGCCCGCGCTCCGCGGTAAGCTGGAAGAACTTCCGCAGTCGGACGTCGGCTCTCAACCGCCTGTTGCCCAACGGCGGCCCGAACCCGGCCTATATCGGCTTCAACGTCGACGCCTACTGGACCGAACCCTTGGATTCGTGTGACATCCGACCGGCCCAGTGGCTGGAAATCGCACGCGTCATCGAGGAATCCCACGACCGTTACGAGGGTTTCGTGCTGCTGCACGGAACCGATACGATGGCGTACACCGCGTCGGCGCTCAGTTTCATGCTGGAGAACCTGGGCCGGCCGGTTGTGCTGACCGGCGCGCAGCGGTCGCACCTGTTCAACGCGCGCAACGACGCGCTCCAGAACATGCTCACCGCGCTGATGATTGCCAACCCGGGCTACTCCGGGCTGCCGGTGATTCCGGAAGTGTGCATCTTCTTCAATCGCAAGCTCCTGCGCGGCAACCGGGCCCGCAAAGTCAACGCCACCGGGTACGACGCCTACGAATCGCCGAACTACCCGCCGCTCGCGGTCGCCGGCGAGCGCATCTCGATTGACCCGCTGCTGCTCCGGCCGGAACCCGGAAACCGGAAGCTCAGGGTCAGGTCAACGCTTGAGCCGAACGTCGTGCCGATCAGTTTCTTTCCCGGAATCCAGGACGGCGTGGTGCTGGACTCCGTGCTCGGAGACCCGAACCTGCGCGGCGTGGTCCTCATGACCTACGGCGCGGGGAACGTGCCGACCAGTGAAAGGGTGCTGAATGCAATCCGGACCGCGACCGAACGCGGCGTCGTGATGACCGCGGTGACACAGTGCGGCGGCGGGCGGGTCGAACTCGGCATGTACGAGACCAGCGCCAGGCTCATGGACTTCGGCGTCGTCAGCGGCGTCGATATCACGCCCGAAGCGGCGCTGACCAAGCTGATGGTGCTGCTTGGTGACCCGGACCTCACACCTTCGGAGGCGGCCCGGCTTGCGCAGCAGGACCTGGCCGGGGAACAGAGCCTGAGTATCCATGTCACCGACTACACCGGGTCCGGACCGACGGCACTCACGTCCCAGGTTCCGCTCGCCAGGCTTGCGGGCCGGCGCGTCGAAGGCTACGACGCGCGACCCGATGCTGTCGAGCAGGTGGTCCTGCGTTTCTACGACGCCCGGGTACTGACCGGCGACGGCGCGCCGCTGGCAATCCGGCTCTACGTTGACCTCGGTCCCTCCGAACCGGCGGACGCGCACAGCGGAAAGCTCGTCGGGACTTTCCATCGCCGACCGACGCAGGTGAACCGGTCGGGCCGGAGCCATCCAACACCCTACTTCGTATTCAGCGGCCGGGCGCGCCGGATGCTGGGGCAGAGGACGTCGTTCAGCGTCTGCATCGACAAACCGGAAGACCCGGACGTCCGGTTCTCCTGGACCTCGGTCGAGCTCGCCGTGTTCCGCCGGGCCGAGTACTGACACCCGCCGCACTCGTCGCTCGGAACTGCAGTAAACACCAAACGGAATGAACCACAGATGGACACGCATATGGCGGGAGTCCGAATTCGGCATTCGACACTCGGCATTCGCACTTGTGATAGCCGCCAAGTGACAGACACTGTCACCCCGACCGAAGCGGAGGGGTCTCTTAGGTCGTGTCATTGCGAAGGAGCGAAGCGACTGCGGCAATCTTCCGTCCTCCAATCCGCAATCTCCAATCTGGAATCTACAATCCCTCGAACCCTTGAACCCTTGAATCCTGGAACCCCTTCTGTTTTCAGCCGTCAGCGGGTCAGGATGACCTTTCTACTTGGACCCTCGGACCCTTGAACCCTTGAACCCTTTTCTCTGATGAAGTACACGCCGGGAGCCAGATGGCGGACGTCGTTCTCGCCGGGGTGCAGGGCTGCCACCCGTCGGCCATTGGCGTCGTACAGTCCGATTCCGGGCCGCAAGCTGCCAGCCGTAGGCTGTGAGCTGATTTCCAGCACCCCGCGCACGATTGTGGCCGTGGCAGGCTTGTGGGCAACGGGCGGCTGCGGTTCCGCGATTGCGACTGGCCCGGCCGAGTCGGTCTTGATGAGCCAAGCGTCGTAGTTGCCGGCTCCATACGACCCAGTCCAGCCGGCGATGACGTACCCGCCATCTGCGGTCTGCCGGACCGAGTAGCCGCCGTCGTCGCCCGGGCCGCCGAAGGTCCGGGTCCACATGGTGTCGCCCGATGCGTCGGTCTTGATGAGCCAGGCGTCGTAGTGGCCGGCGCCGAAGGACGCGGTGTAGCCGGTGATGACGTAGCCGCCATCCGTGGTCTGCGCCACGGACTCGCCGTAGTCGTAGTTCGTGCCGCCGAAGGTCCGGGTCCACATGGTGTCGCCGGATGTGTCGGTCCTAATGAGCCAGACATCGCGTTCGCCGACGCCGAAGGACTCGGTCCAGCCCGCGATGACGTACCCGCGGTCCGCGGTCTGCGCCACCGAGTAACCCCGGTCGGCGTCCGTGCCGCCGTAGGTCCGGG
>CBDUVZ010000062.1:0-16527 GCA_965370805.1 uncultured bacterium
TAATTCTGAGTAAACAACTTCCTTTCAGGCAGATTATTTCTGAGGAAGACCGGACGATTGACAATCGCCGCTAGCCGTGTTACTCTACCCTCAGGGAATTGAATATGTCCATCCTTGCGCGTCTGATGGTACTCCTGACGTTGGCTATGCTGCCGTGTACGGGACAACAACTAGAGACGACAATCATGCTGCCTGATTCGCTGTCCGGGTTGGGCGGACTGGCGTATATTTGCCGCGAGGATTCGGCCAACCGGTTCTGGGTCGGTGGGCTGTTGGGCCGGGCCTGCGGCGTGATATCCGCGGACCGGCGCGAACGGGTGGCACGTGTGCCGGTCCTGGCTGGCTCGCGCTACGGTAACGCTATCCTCTACAATTCGCTGTCGAACCGGATCTACATGAGCAGCGCCGCGCAGGACAGCATTGTCATCATCGATGCGGCGACCGGCAACCGGCGCGCGACCCTGCAGGTCGGGCACAATCCGCGCGGGCTGGCGTTCAACTTCCGACGCAACAAGGTCTACGTCGTCAACTCCTCGAGCAACAACGTAACCGTAATCGACGGCGTGGCGGATACGGCTATCACTACGCTTTGGGTCGGGCACGGTCCGCAGTGTCCCTGCTACAACGCGGCTGGGGACCGTATCTACACGAGTAACAGCTCGGGCCGGACCGTAGCGGTCATCGACGGCCTGACCGACCACCTGATTACGACCGTGGCCATCGACGCGGACCTCGGCCCGCTCATCTACAGTCCGAGTGCGAACAAGGTGTACGTCGGTCATGCCTGGGATTCGACCGTAACCGTGATTGAGGCCGCGAACGATACCGTCTGTGCCCACATTCCGGCAGGCCGGAACCGGTACCAGTGGCCGCAGGGATTCTGCCTCGCGCCGGGCGGGGGCAAAGTTTACTGCCGGATGCGCTACGAGGAAATCGCCGTCATCGACGAGGAGAGCGATAGTCTGCGGGGGCGGATCTCGGTTCCGGGCGGCGCGGGCGCGTTCGCCGCGCATGCCGGTCTGAACCGGCTTTACTGCGTCAACCCGGACAGCAACCGGGTTGCGGTTATCGACTGTACGATTGACTCGGTGCTGACTACCTTTCCAACCGGCGTCCCGGCAGCCGGCATCGTGTTCGACACGTCGGCCCGGGTCGGAGCGCTCTTCTGCCCGGAGACGGATGAGGTTCTGCTCTTCGATCCGGACTCGAACCAGGTGCATACGCGCTTGCAGTACGGCTGGAGCGTGCCCGGCGCATTGTGCACGGATTCGGCCGGGGACCGTTTGTGGTGTGCGGATGAGCGCCGGAACAGTGTCATCAGGCTTGATCCAGTTGGTAATACCCCGTGTTGCATGATACCGGTCGGGAACCAGCCGTCCGCGCTGTTTTATGTCGCGGCCCGCGAGAAGTTGTACTGCGCGAACGCCGGGTCGCGTACAGTCAGTGTCATCGACGCGGACGGGGACAGCGTATTCGCCACGCTGGCTGTCGGGGGACTACCGCACGCGTTCGTCTGGAGCCCAGTGAGTGGACTGGTGTACTGCTCCGATTACCATTCCAACAGCGATTCGGTGGCCGTCATCGACGCGGACGGGGACAGCGTCCTCGGGCGCGTCGCGGTCGGTGCCCGGCCGACAGCACTGGCATGGAGCCCGGTCGGGAACAAAGTCTACGTTGCCAATTACGGTGGCGCAAGCGTATCGGTTATCGACTGTGCCACCAACCGGCGTATCCGTAGCCTGCCCGCCGGAACAGGCGCGTTTGCGCTCGTCCGGGTTGCGGCGACTGGACGGGTTTTCTGTGCCAACGCGTACAGCAATACGGTGACCGTCTACGACGAGAATGCCGATACGCTGGTCGCGGTAACGCAGGTTCCGGCCGAGCCGCGTGCCCTGGCGGTCGACCCGACCCGGAACCGCGTATTCTGTGCGTGTCGGTACGGCAATTGCGTTATCGCGCTCAACGGGACCACCGGCGCGATAGAAGCAACCATTGCGACTCCGCGGTCGCCTTCGGGACGGGGACATGACCCAATCCCGTCCTCGGCATTGGGATCGTGTCCCCGGCTGCACAGACCAGCGGCGGGTAAGCTTCATTGATGCGGCGCAGTTGACCTATGACGGCGACCTCGTTGTCGGGGAGTGGCCGCAGGCACTGGCGTGGAGCGCAGCCACGGGACGGACCTATGTTTCCTGCGGGCGGGAGTCCGGGCTGTGGGTGATTGCCGACCTGCCGGTCGGATGCGCGGAGCCCGTTATTACGCGGGCGCGATATCCAGCCGGCACGTGTGGTCGCGACCGGGCAGTTGGTGCTGGAGGATGGAGGGGCGGACCTGGTTGATATCAGCGGTCGCCGGGTGCTACGACTGAAACCGGGACGGAACAACTTGTCCGGGGTCGCGCCGGGTGTCTATTTTCTGGTCCGGCCGGACGCGAGAACAGCAGAGCGAGTGCTGGTTGTGCGCTAGGGCAAACATGAAGCCATTCTTTGTGATTGCTGTCGCCGTCGTGGCGGCCGGGGCTTGGGAGCCGGTTGGTCCGTACTTCAACAAGGATCGACCGGTTGTGGGCGCGGTAAGTCGGACGCAGCCGGGCCGGGTAGGAATGGTTGTGATGAGGGATATCCTCTCTGTGCTGTATCTGTCCGATGATGCGGGTGCGAACTGGACGGTGGTGAACGAAGGCCTGCCGTTCCGGCCGACCCGGCGCAGAATGTCTGGTTGAGCATTGACCTCGGCGCGACGTGGGAACGTATGGCGCTGCCGGTCCCAGGAATGTTCCGGACGGGGACATGACCCAATCCCGTCCTCGGCATTGGGATCGTGTCCCCGGCTGCCCCTGCTGGTGCGGAGATGACAGCGGTCGGATACAGGGCGGTGCTTGCGTGCTCGACCACGTCCGGCTGGGAAGTCATGGTGTGCGATACGAACGTACCGTCATACGCGGTATCGGTGTGCACGGACCCGGCCGATTCGCAACGGATGGTGGTCGGCGGGTACGCGGGCAGCCCGTGCGTGTACATCACCACCAACGGCGGGGCGAGCTGGCAGCGGAGTTTACTGCCGGTCGGTATCTGCCAGGAACAGCCGCGGGAAGTGCCGCCGAGCGAGGGCGTGCATGCAGTGCGAGTGTTCGAATCCCCGGAAGACGTAATTCTGGCCGTGACCCGCCGGCAGGGGATGTACCGGACGACCGACGCGGGCGCGAACTGGCAGCAAGTCGGGGCGCTCGAGAACCTCGCACTAGCCGGGATGTGGGGTGCGTCCGGGCATGCGGCGGTGAGTATCGGGCGGTCGGTGCGGCGCACAACCGATGCGGGTGCGAGCTGGGGGCGAGATTGGACGATGCCCGGGAGTTCGGATGTTCATTTCCTTGCCGCGGTTCCAGAGAGTGTCGACGTTGCCCTGTGTGCCACGGACCGAGGCGTGTACCGGAGCGGGAACGGCGGCTGGACCTGGGGCCTGCGCGGCATACTGGGTATGGACGCAGTTACCGCGCTTGACCGCTGGTCGGATCTGGACGCACCGCTCTATGCGCTTCTCGACGACCACCGGCTGGCCCGGGCCGGTGCCGACGGCGAGAACTGGGTGGAGTGCGCGGTACCGGTTCCGGAACGGGTTGCGGATATCGCCGCCGGGCCGGGTGGCGAGGTCTGGCTTTTGTCTGCGGGCGAAACCGGCCCGGCACGTCTGTTCCGGTCTGATGACAGTGGATCGAGCTGGGTCGAGTCCGATTCGTGGCTGGCGACCGGAAGCGCAGTCGTAACTGCACACCAAGGGGTAGTGCTGGCGGTCGGGAGCCGACCCGATACCGACGCGGTGGAGCGGTTGGCGTTCGCGGTATCGACCGACGGCGGCCAGAACTGGCAGCATGGTTTGCATGAGCCGGGCCAGGGGCAGGTGGCCGCCATCGCGGCGGAAGCGCCCGGGTGGATGGTTGCGGCCGGGCGGCGCGGCGACAGCGCGCTGATTCTGGTTTCTGCCGACACGGGCCGCACGTGGACCAAACGGGATTCAGGCGCTTCCGGTGCGGTGCGGACCGCGCTATGGCACCGGTACGGCGGTGCCGTCTGGTGCGGCACGGACCATGGGGTGTTCAGTTCTACCGATGCCGGTCTGTGTTGGAGCTTCAGCGGGCTGGCCGCGGTGCGGGAGCTGGCTCGAGGTGACTGTTACTGCTTGGCCGCGACCCGGACCGGGTGCTACGTTTCCGATGATGGCCGCAACTGGTTCGTATTGAACGACGGCTTGCCGACATTGGACGTGACCGCGGTCGCGCCGGACCGACCGTGGCACGATCGCTACGAGTTCTGCGGCACGAAGGGCATGGGTGTATTTCGGTTCAGGTTTTGCGGGATCGCCGAGTCACCCGGTGTCCAGCCCCGACCTGCACCGGCGGCACCGGCGTTCTGCCGGGGACGGTTCAGTTACGATGGCGCTGTGGCCGCGGTCATGTTCGATGCCGCGGGACGGACCGTGGTACGGTTGAGACCAGGCGAGACTCGCGAGCTGGCATCGGGGCTGTACTTCCTGCGGCCGCTGGGCGGGTCAGCGGTCCGGAGGATTGTGGTTGTGCGCTGACTCACCGCCGGCGACAACCGAAACAAGACGGGGCAGACTGACGTCCGCCCCGTCGTTCTTGGAGGCCGTTGACTATTCGACGATGTAGCCGATGCCCCAGAGCACCGAACGGTCAGGCCCGTTCTTGTTCAGGACCGCGTCGTTCAGGTCGATGACTTCGAACCAGACCCAGTTTTCGTCATCCGCGGTTTCCGTCGGGTTGACGACCCAGGTCCCGGTCCAGGAGTCGTTGCTCGGGTCGAGCTCGAACGGGCTGTACCAGTGTCCGGGAGGACCGTGCAGGTACGCCCACGCGAACTCGATGCCGGCGGTATGCGTTTCCCACAGCCGGAGTTCGACCGAATCGCCGGGCTCGAACGTATAGGCATAGGGGTTGAGCGGCAGGAGACCGGTGTTGTCGAGTGTCGGGTAGTCGATGACCGCTCCGTCCCGATGGACTGAGACCTGGATGGAATCGATTTCGATGACCCCGAACGCGGAGTCGAATTCGGCGTCGCAGGGCGACAGGTCGGTCAGCTCCCAGTCATTGCCGTTGAACTCGAACCGCGCCGACATTGAGCCGTTGACTTCGGGAGCCGGCTTGACAACCGTATCCCTGATGCTCGTGTCCGGCAGATCGGTGTAGACGACAAACAGGGTGCAGGGCCAGACGATGTGAAAATCGACGTTGGCGAAAGGCCGTGATACGGTGATATTGTAGGAAATCTCCGGCTCCGGAACCACCCGCCAGGCGTCGACCGGCCAGGTCGTGTCGCCGTCGGTGCCGCCGCGTCCGGTGTATTCGTCATTCGCTGCCGGCACCGCACCCAGTGACCGGAAGAACGGATGGTCCTGCAGTGCGGCGTCGACCTGTTCCTGGTCAGACTGCTGTGTGCACCCGACCAGCGCGAGCATTACCGCCAGTACGATCGGTAGAGCATATCTCATGATTGCTCCTTTCTGCCCCCGGGTGTCCACGGCTTCCGTGTCTATCCGGTGGGCGTGTCGGCAGGGAAGGCTGCTGCTTCCCCGCGGCTTGACTTCTTCGACCCGCCTCTCATTGACAGAATGGAAGAGCATCAGGTGTGCCAGGTTCCGGCCAGGGCCGGAGGACGGTCAGCACAGGTGATAAGTCTTTTGGATTCAGGAGTCTACGCCAGTGGCAGCGACAGAGTGTTATTGCCGCGTCCGAGGCCGACGGTTCACTTCTGTGTCGGAAGTGACACAGACAGTGTTAGCAGGGCAACGGTTGCCCCTTCTGTCTACCGACCCCCGATGCTGATATTCCCGCGTCCGACGCTCACGGTTATTTCGGCATCCCCTGACCCGATTGTCCCCACTACCGCTTTGTCGGTCTGCTCGTCATAGAACAGTTCCAGCCCGTGGATGGTGATCTTTCCTTTGCCGGTCGACGCATCCAGTTCCGCCGATACGGTCCACGGCACCCGCAGGGTCACCGGGCCGGATTCGGTTTCCAGTTCCACTTCGTCGCCTTCCTCGACTTCGAGCAGGACGCAGGTAATGGTCCCGGTTGTCGTAGTGGCATCGACCGAGCCGGAATGAGTTCTCAGGTTGATTTCCCCGGTTTCGGCGGCGAGTGCCACGCTGCCGTTCGTACCGGTCAGCTCGATCTTGCCGGTGGTAGTGTTGGCTTCGATGCCGCCGGTCATTCCGTTGATGCTGATGCTGCCGGTTTCGGCTTCCAGGTTGAGCGCTGTTCCGGGCGGAGCCGATATCGTGATATCCGCCCGAAAGCCGTCGGCTTCGGTTCCCGACTCGATTCCGATTGCCAGTTCGGTCTCCCCGGCGTCGCTGTTGACCACGATACTCTGCAGTCCTTCCTCAGCGGTCTCTTCGTATTCGGCAATGCAGCGCCGCGCCACGGTGACGGTAATCAGTTCACCCTCGCCGGCTGCTACTTTGATTCCACCGGTTGCGGTGCTTGCGGTTATCAGCTCGATTCCCTCGGCCTCGAAAGAAAGCGTGACGATATCCCGGGCTTCGCACTCCTGTGCTGACGCGGGGAGTACCGCGAAGAACCCGGCGAGAAGAATAGCGACGGTCATTCTGGTCATATTACCTCCTGACGATATCATTCCGGCTTGGACCCTCGGACCCTTGACCCCTTTTCTCTCAAGAAATAGACTCCGGGCACTGATATTCTTGTGCGGTCCCGGATTCTCCTTCCGGTCCGGTCATAGATCTCGACCCCTTGACCCTTTTCCGCCAGCGACATGCCCGGCAGCAGCAGCAGCTTGCGCGGTCGGGGGTACGGCACCGGCGTCAATAGCGTCTCCTCAATTCCGCCCAGCGTCGTGTCCTCGACCGTCACGTCGTCAACGTAGACGGTTGCTCCCGGCAGGGTGGCGAGCGAGACCGAAAGAAAGGCGGCGGACTCGGGCGCTGTGACCCACTGGCTGTACTCCCGATACCCGGTTGAGAACCAGACGGGCAGCAGGATCAGGTTGCCGAGCATGCCGCCGCGCAGCGACAGGAACTCGATGACGAAAGAGCCGCCGACAACAGCGGGCACGCTTGCCCAGCCCGAGAACTCGTAATGACGCCCCGGGGATGCCAGGGTGATTGTCGAGACGAACGCCGCGGTGTCGCGGCCCATGAGTTTCACGCAGCAGTCCCCGGTCCGGGATTCGGTTGACCGGACCGCGGTGCTCTCCCAGGCCAGTTCGGAGCTCAACCAGCCCAGGGGCAGATGCACCCCGAGCGTATCGATCCAGACTTCGAACGACGGATTGAGGACAATGTTCTCCGCGGGCAGCGGTGCGGCGAGCAGGCAGAGAAGGAAGACGGCGAGTGTTGTTCGCATCGTGGATGCATTATACGCCGGGAATCGAGGCAGCGCCAGCCCTGGATGAAGGCCCGAGAACCGACATAGGAACGAAAACCACGGATAAACACAGATCGGGAAATGTCGAATGCCGAATGTTGATTTCCGATTTCCGAATTCGGCGTTTGAAATTCGTCGTTCGCAATTCGAGATTCGTCATTAATCTGTGTCCATCTGTGGTTCTATTCCGGTTCCTGGATGAAGGATGTTGGCCGATAGCGAACCGTGCTTCCCGGCCGCGGCGAAGCCGGATTCCGCTCAAACGGCTGCTCGGAGTACGGCGTCAGGTCCTGCCGGGCAACTTGACCGGTGTCGGCGAAACCGTATTCTCCTTGAGTGATGAGTCCGTGCCGGCCGTCCGGCGACTACTGCGCCCAGCTCGGCAGGGGCAGTGGATACCCGGGCACGGAAGAACTGATGCTGCTGAGGCGGCAAAAAGGAGTACAGATGAGAAGATATCTCGGTGCCATCCTTACGGCGCTGCCGTGCGCGACCGGCGCGGGCGCGCAAGGCCATGACTGGCAGATTCAGACTGTGGACAGCACGGGCAATGTCGGCTGGTGGAACTCGATGGCCCTGGACTTCGACGGTTGTCCGCGCATCAGTTACTCGAGCTACAATGGGTTTGACCTGAAACACGCGCTCTGGACCGGGTCCGAATGGCTGATTGAGACGGTGGACAGCATCAGTGCGTCCGGCGGGTATACCGCGCTGGCCGTGGACCGTGCGGATCGGTCCCATGTCAGTTTCTACCAGTACTACTACAAGGACCTGAAATATGCCCGCCGGGATACCTCGGGCTGGTGGGTCGAGACGGTGGACAGTACGGATGACGTCGGCCGGTATACTTCGCTGGCCCTGGACTCCATGGGTCGGCCGTGCATCAGCTACACCGACGAACCCAATGTTGACCTGAAATACGCGCGCTGGAACGGAGCCGCGTGGGAGTTCGAAGTCGCGGACAACACGGGCGGTCAGTTCACTTCGCTGGCGCTGGATTCGCGCGACTGCCCGCACGTCTGCTACTACGACAGCATCAACTGCAACCTGAAATACGCGTACCGGGACAGCGCCGGGTGGCAGAACGAAGCGGTGGACTACGTGGGCGACCTTGCGGATATCACCACCACCGATATCGTGCTCGACGACTCGGACCGGCCGCACGTCAGTTACTACCGCTACGCGGATTCGACCGGGCAGATGGTGGTTGACCTGAAATACGCGCACCGGGACAGTTCGGACTGGCAGGTCGAGTTTGTGGATACGACCGGCTCGCTCGGCAAGTATTCCTCGATTGTGCTGGACGATTCGGGCCGCCCGCGCATCAGCTTCCGCGACAGCTCGAACGATGACCTGAAGTACGCGGTCCGGAACGGGACCGAGTGGGAAATCGAGGTTGTCGACACCACGGGCGGCGGGCCGAACTCGCTGGTGCTGGACGACTCCGGCAGAGTGCATATCAGTTACTACATCAGCTCGGTAGACGACCTGAAGTACGCGGTCGGGACTCCGCGCACCGGAATCCAGGAACGCCCGGGTCCGGCCCCACCGGACGTCCGGCCATTCGTCAGTCGTCATTCGACATTCGGCATTCTCGGGTGTCCCGGCCTGCTCTGCGGCTCGGCGCGCATCCGGTACACTGTTGTCCGTCCCGGCCGGGTCAGGCTCGGGGTCTACAACCCGGCAGGTCGGCTGGTGCGCATCCTTGTTGACGGACTACAACCCGCAGGGGAACACGTGACCCAATGGGACGGCCGGGGCGATTCCGGTTCCAGGCTTCCGGCCGGCGTGTACTTCGCCAGGTTGAGTTCGGACGACCGCGTCGAAACGAGGATGCTGCTCCTGGTCAGGTAATCACCGGTGCGGATAGTCGATTTCAGGCCGGACAACGAAACCGCGGTCCGGCAGGCGGCCCGGCTCGTTCTTGTGACGGGTCTGCGGGCGGTGCGTAGGGAAGGATGCCGTCCGTCCCCTGCCTTTCTGTTTTCGTCAGCAACCGGTTGACAAACGGTGCTTCTGCGGGTAGTTCTTATGGCAGTGTGTGAGTGCTACGTGTTCGCTTTCGCGGTCCGGGAGTCCGGGCCTTGTCAGTCAAAGGAATGACGATGGATATCGAGGGCAAGCAACCGCCGGAGTTCGGGAGATCCCCGGGCTACCGGACCTACTTTCTCCCCGCGACCCGTGGGGACCTCAACGAGTTCCTGCACCAACTGCTTAGTACCGAATGGGACACGCCCGATTCTCCTCTTCGTCTGCGCGGGGACCTGGAGCTCGGCGAGGTCGCCGGGACGCAGTTCTACAATCAGACCCGTATCTTCCTGCGCCTGCTCGCCGAGGAAAGCAAGGGCACGCCGCTGACCGCAATCGGCAACCTGAAACTGGCGACCGTAGCGCGGATGTGCGAGCGGATGGAGTGGCCGCGTCAGCGGGTCGAGTTCTTCAGGAACGTCGGAGCGAGGCGGATGACCGAAGAGGATGTTTTCCCGCTCCATCTCATCCGCGTCGTCTGCGACTGCGGCCGGCTCATTCGCCGCCGGCACAACCGGCTGTTTGTGGTCAAACGGGCGCTCCGCCTGCTCGCGGACGACCGGGCCGGGCAGTTCTACCGGCACCTGTTCCTCGTTTTCTTCCGGGAGTTCAATCTCGACTACATGCCTGCCGGGCGGGAGGTGCCGCTGGTCCAGGAGTCGATGGCGGTCGTCCTCTGGCGGCTGTCCGTCGTGGCGAACGAATGGATACCCGCCGACCGCCTGCCCGACGAGCTTTTCCTCGAATCGGTCCGGCGCCAGGTCGTCAGGCCCTCCTCCTTCCCCGAGGAGGCAGACTGGGTGATTGCCTCCCACATCCTCAGGCCGCTCCAGTGGTTTGGTCTGCTTGAAGGCGATCCGCCGCTTGATGACCGCCGGTTGCTGCGCGACCCGGTCCGCTACCGGAAGACGCCGCTCTTCGACCGGTTCATCAGCTTCGAGCCCCGGCCTTTTCGCCTGACGCCGGGCCCGGCTCCGAATCCTGACTGGGCTTGATTCCGTCCTGTCCTGCCGTAGAGTCCTGAGATGCAAAAGGAGAAAAGATGAATGCGAAAAGTATGACAGTGATTGCCGGCCTGATGGTTTTCCTGTTCCTCGGCTGCCCGGGGGCCGCGAACTCGAATGAAGAGAGTATCACCGGCAACTGGCAGGGAACCCTGTCCGTTTCCGGGACCGAACTGCGGATTGTGTTCAAGATTGCGAAGGGCGAGGACGGTTCGCTCTCCGCGACGATGGACAGCCCGGACCAGGGCGCAAAAGACATCCCGGTTGATGAGGTGGTATTCAAGGACCGGGCGCTGCAGTTAGGGTTGAAAGCCATGAACGGCGGGTACAACGGCAGCCTCAAGGAGGACGGGTCGATTGACGGGCAGTGGACCCAGGGAGGTCAGTCTTTCCCGCTCCGGCTCGAACGGACCGACAAACCGGCAGAAGTGCGGCGTCCGCAGGAGCCGAAGAAGCCGTACCCGTATGCGGAAGAGGACGTCCAGTTCGACAATGTCGGGGCGATGCTGACCCTGGCCGGGACCCTTACCATGCCGAAGTCCGGGGCTCCGCATCCCGCGGTTGTGCTCATCTCCGGGTCCGGGCCGCAGGACCGGAACGAAGAAGTGTTCGGGCACAAGCCTTTCCTGGTGCTGGCCGACTACCTGACCCGGCGCGGCATCGCGGTGCTGCGGTTTGACGACCGGGGTGTGGGCCAGTCAGGCGGGGACCGTGAAGTCGCGACGAGCGAGGATTTCTCCACCGATGTCATTGCTGCGGTCGAGTTTCTGAAGACCCGGGATGAGATCGACTGGGAGCGCATCGGCCTTATCGGACACAGCGAAGGTGGAATCATCGCGCCGATGGTCGCCGCGCGGTATCCGGGCATCGCTTTCATCGTGATGATGGCGGGCAGCGGGGTGACGGGTGAGGAGATACTCTACCAACAGGCGGAACTCTTAATGCGGGCCGGAGGTGATGACGAGGAAGTGATTGCCGGGAACCGGGTGATTCAGGAAGCGGTCTTCGCGGTCGTGAAGTCGAGCGTGTCGGAGGAAGAGTTGCCGGCCGTTGTGAAGGTGGCGATGGCGGACGCGCTGAACCGGCTGAGCGGCAAGGCGAAGGAACTGCTCAGCGCGAGGTTGACCGATGAGGTGATTGAACAGCAGGCAGCCGCGGTGACATCGACGTGGTTCCGGTTCTTCGTTCTCCATGACCCGGTGCCGACACTGACAAAGGTCGCGGTGCCGGTGCTGGCAATCAACGGCGAGAAGGACCTGCAGGTGCCGGCAGAAGCGAACCTGGCCGCAATCGAAGCGGCGCTCGCGGCTGGCGCCAACCCGGATTACACCGTGAAAGAGCTGCCGGGCCTGAACCACCTGTTCCAGACCGCTGGGACCGGCTCGGCGGCGGACTACGCGCAGATTGAGGAAACAATAGCCCCGGCCGCGCTGAAGCTGGTCGGGGACTGGATTGCCGAGCGGGTCAGGCGGTCGGAGTGAAACAGCCAGGAACCGGAATGGAACCACAAAGACACGAAGACACAGAGGCGAGAAGCCGGGAGCCACGAGGCTATGCGTTGCCTCCTCGGTCGAGGCGAGGCCGCGTCTGTTGGGTGACAGTACTCCTCGGCTTCTGGTCCGCCACTTGGTGCTCTTGGTGTCTTGGTGTTAAGATTCCTGTGTCGGTTTTCGGGGCATGATGCGCCTGACTGTACTCGCGATTGCCCTGCTGCTGGCGATGACCGCGTGTGACCCCGTTGACCCTACGCGCTCTGGAAGCAGCAGCCGAATGAGCGGATTGTGTTCACAGCCCGGACCAACGCACCCGAGGGTGAACTCTACCTGCTCGACAAGGAAGGCGTTGTGAGCCAACTCACCGTCAACAACCGGCACGAGACGAACCCGGCTTTGTCCCCGGATGGGAAGAAGGTGGTCTTCACGGCCGGGGATGAGAACGTCATGTCCGGCTGGGAGATATACGTGCTCGACATCGCGTCCGGGGTCGAAACGCGGCTTACAACCAACGACGTCATCGACGCGCACCCGGACTGGAGTCCGTCCGGACTCAGGCTCTGTTTCTCGTCGTGGCGGGACGCGGGCGGCAATCCAACCGCGGCCGCCGACATCTACGTCATGAATGCCGACGGTTCGGAGCAGACCGCGCTGTCGCCCACGCCGTGGGAGGATAACGACCCGGAATGGTCGCCCGACGGCGCAAGGATTGCGTTCAAGTCCACCCGCAATTCCGGACAACCCGCCCGCGAAGAGATATTCGTCATGGATACGCTCGGCAACGGCATCGTGCGCCTCACCACGACCAGCGGCTGGGAGTCGGACCACGACCCGAGCTGGAGTCCGGATTCGAAGTCAATCGTCTGCAACCGGTACCAGGGCTCACGGCCGTGGACCGACGGGGCGAACCTCGACACCATGCGGGTCTGCTGGCAGGAACTGACTCCCTGGAATGTCTGCCTGGTCGATGCGGCGAGCGGCGCCACCGAACAACTCACCGCGGCCGTGTATTCCATGGGCCTGCCGACCTGGGTCGCGGACGGCTCCGGAGTCCTGTACCTTGGATTGGACTTCATCATCTTGGGCGACTCGCTCATCGGCGCCGACCACCGGCTCGTCCTCATCGCCCCGGACGGCTCGAATCCGCAGCAACTCATTCCGGACGACACCCACACCCCGACACTGGAGTTCTACGACTGGTAGCATGAGCCGGAACCGGTTGAAGATGAGACTGATGCTTGAGCGTCAGGAGCCGGCCGGGACGTGGGACTGCCGCAGTGTTACCGAAGCCGATATTCCGGCCCTGGGCCGACTGATGCTCGACGCTTATCGCGGCACGGTCGATTACGAGGGCGAGACAATCGAAGACGCGGTCAAGGAGGTTGCGAAGACCCTGCGGGGCGGATACGGCCGGTTCCTGCCCGACTGCTCGCTTGCAATCGAGACGAACGGCGTGATGAGCTCCGCGTGCCTTATTACCCTGATTGGCGCTGCCGGGGACACGATCCCAATGCCGGGGACGGGATTGGGTCATGTCCCCATCCGTTCCTGGCGTTCTCGATGACCGAGCCGGAGTCGCAAAGCAAAGGCATGACGACGTTCCTGCTCAAGACCGCAATCAACGTCCTGCTCGATAACGGGCACCACGACCTGGCGCTGGTCGTTACCGAAGCGAACGAACCTGCGGTCCGGCTGTACCGGAAACTGGGATTCAAACCGGCGGACTGACCGGTTCCGCTTGACATGGCCGAAGGACCGGATACAAATAGGGCTGTGGCCGAAACGCCACCCGGAGCGTAGACAGAGAAGACATTCCGGGGAATCCCCGGGAGCAGTTCAACGGAGGTGAAGAGTGAGTAGACAGGAATTGTACGAAGACGGCATTGAGGAAGCGAAGAAGTCCTACGTTGCTCTTGAGAACGTCCTGTTCCTGTTGCTGGCGGCACTGGGGTTTGCGGGCATGTACCCGCTCGGGGTCGGCGGCGTTCCGGTCGTGTCAATCCTCTATGCGCTGTTTGTCGTAGTCATGCTGGTCTTCGTGCTCAGGAAGCAGTTGTGCACCGACTGCTACTACTACGGCCGATGGTGTCACTGCGGCTGGGGCAGGCTCGCGTCCGCGATGTACCGGAAGGGTTCCGGAAACCGGGAACTCGGGGGCAAACTCGCCGGGCTCACCTGGGGCATATTCATGGGGCTGCCGATAATCGGGATGATTGTCGTGGTCATCCTGGGCCGCGCGTCGCTGGTGAGCGAGTTGTTCCTTTTCGTCCCGTTCGCGGTCCTGGTCGCGGTCAACGGCATGCTCCACACGAAAGACTGCGGGAACTGCAAGATGCGGTTCGTTTGTCCGGGCAGCGCGGCGAAGAGCAGATAGCAGTTCCACCCGGCCGGGCCGGAACCCGGAATTCGAACCCGCGGCTCAAGGCTTGCGGCCGATAGCCATCAGTTCGGTTGCGGGCAGGAACCCGATGTCGATGACCCGCTGCCGGATATCCATACCCCTGACTTTGAATTCCTGGTCAAAGCCGTACTTCTTCGAGTCCGCGAGCGCTTTGTCGATCCGTTCGAGCGTGGACTTCCGGGTTTCCTCATCTTTCGGGTCCCGGTCATCGAAGACCAGGTCGAACAGGTCCGGGTCGACGAGTTCCAGGCTTTCGACCATCCGGACAATCTCCCGCCGCAGATAGCTTCGGCGGTGCGTAATCCCGCTGCGCCGGTTCAGTTCCGCGTGCCAGTGGTGCAGGAGCACGTGGGTCATCTGGGGCGGGTTCTGGTTGTCGCGGAACGGTTCCTTGAGGAGCAGCAGGCCGCCGGGCCTGAGCACCCGCATTATCTCGGCCAGCGTTCTGCCGGGCTCGGGCAGGTGATGGATTGAGTTCGACATCGCGACCGTGTCAAAGCCGGCGTCCTCGAACTCGATGTTATCCGCGTCGCCCTGCTGAAACCGGATGTTCTTCTCGTCGAAACGCTCGCGGGCTTCCTCAAGCGGTTTCTCGTCGATATCGATGCCGACAATTTTGTCGAAGCTCGCGAGGCAATCGGCCATATTCCGGGCGAAAATACCCCGGCCGGTTGCCACGTCCAGCACCCGCCCGCCGGCCAAGTGGCCGAGTTTCAACCTGAGGACCGCTTCGTAGCTCACCGCAGCAGGCACCGCATGACCTCGCCGATGTACATCCGGTGGTAATCCTTCTTCGGGTAGTTCTCCTCGATTGACTGGTCGAGGAACCGCGCGGGGTCGATGTCATGGAAGTAGAGCTTGCGGCATTCGAGCACCAGCCGCGCCTGCTTGAAATGGACCGTTCCCTCGTTTCCGGCGACCGGCGTCAGCCCGGTCTCTTTTGCCTTGTCGACATCCCGGCCCGATTTCGTGCCGCAGAGGGTCAACGCGTCCCGGTACTTCTCCTCGAAGAAGCTGAGCGAGAACGTGCCGTGCCGCTCCATGAACCGGTAGGTGTGGCGCGGGGGGCGGATGAAGCAGAACGCCACCGGCTTGCTCCAGAGGACCCCGAGCCCGCCCCAGCTTGCGGTCATCGTGTTCCAGGATTCGAGCGTGCCGGCCGTAATCAACATCCAGTCCTTGCCGATGAGCCGGAATACGTTGTCCGGTATCAGCTCAACCGTGGTTTCGGTCAGGTCAGCCATTCTACCTCCTCGTAACCGGGCTCTTCGCCGACCGGTCGGTCATCGTGTTTCCTCCGGGACGATTGTGTGGCCCTGTTTCCGGAAAAAGCCGAGTGCTGCGAGACAGGCAAAGATTCCAACTGCCGCGCCGGCGATAACGTCGCTCACGAAATGGGCGCCCCCGACTACGCGGCTGAGCGCAACCAGCGTCGCGACCGCAAGCAGGGGAATCCGCAGGCGCGGCCGGATGAACGAGAGGGCGAGCGCGAGCCCGAACGCGAAACTGGTATGGCCGGACGGGAACGAACTGTACGTGTACTCGGTCGAGAAGAACCGGAACCCGTAACTGCTATGCTCGAACAGCAGTTCGGGTCGGCAGCGGCCGAAGAGCGCTTTCAGCGCGTGGGTCACGCCCCAGGAGAGAATGATCGTGCCGACGATGAACAGCTTCGACTGCTGGGATTGCTGGGTTCTCTTCCGGAACCGGGGATTGACGTACACCGCCACTATCAATGCGAGCACCAGCACCGTCGCCACAGGAATCCCGGCGGCAAACGACACGTACCGGGCGACTTCCGGCAGGGCGGGGGGCAGCGAACGGCAGAGTTCGGCGACCGGCCGGTCGATGAACCGGATTGACGCCACGCTCGCTACGCTGGCGGCCAGCAGCCAGAAGACCAGCCGGGAATTCAGAAACCGCGGCTTCTGCTTCATAGTCAGGCATCAATCCTCGGGCAAATCCCCGGGTTGTCAAACGCGGAACGGATAGGCAAGAGCCGAAATTGAAACACCAAGTCACCAAGTCACCAGGGCCAGGACTCGGACAGCACACCGTTTTACGTCTCTCCGTCGCGTGGGCCTGGGCGTGTCCGTCAGGTGACGCTTTCATTTGGGTCCGGCCTCCCGGCTTTGTGTTCTTTGTGCCTTATATATTGGCTCTTCGCGCTTTTGTGTGGGTGATCTTGGCGGATTTGG